>PLSV01000347.1 GCA_003165235.1 Syntrophobacteraceae bacterium | reverse complement strand
CGGTCATGGTGGCGGTCATGGCGGCGGTCACGGTGGGGGCAAGAAATAAATACGCGCTCTCACTAAATAGAATATAATGAGTTCTTGATAATTCCCCCTGTCCAATTTTGTTTGAGCAGGGGGAATTTTACTTTCATGGGCACAACTCGGCATGACTGACATCTCCCCCGGCGAAATCAACGGTCACGCCCCCTGGCCGGATATCCTTTAGTCGCCCGGCCAATCTTTAACCCTGACTTTTCCAATACTGCGCAAAAACTGTACGGATCAGGACTCGATGGAAATGGTCTTAATCCGCGAAGTGTCTCGCTAAGGAAGATTTGCGTTAAGAAAAGTAAAGCGAATTGACAACTCTTTACAAAAATCTATTCGCCAGCGGGGGGGAGGAGACTGTTAGAATCCAAAAGCTGTGCTTGCGTCAAAATTAGCGAAATGCTAAAAGGCATCAAAAAATCGCCTCTTTAGATAGCGAGTCTGCAATTCAGGCAGCTTGCGGGAAAGAGGCGTCTTTTTGCTGCAGGATGGTTCTCCGGGAGACTGAAATTCAAAGTATTCAGGCGCATGGGGGGCCGCGAACCGCGTATTCACCAAGACATTCCGGGCGAAGGGTAAGTGGCGATGGAGTTCCCATTGGATACAGAAGATAAGAGAAATTCAGGGATGGAAATAACCCATGCCGGGCGCAGGAGATGGCGGGTTGGCGTGTTTGCGGCGCTTCTGGCGGGTTTTGGCGTCTACGCCGGTTGGATGCTTTTCGGTAATGGAACTCGCGCAGCCGGGCAGGCGCCCCCCTCGCCACCGAGCGTTCCGGTTGTCGCCGTAGCCGCCAAGCAGGGAGACATCCCCGTATACATTACAGGGCTTGGGACAGTGACTGCGCTCTATACCGCTACAATACACACCAGGGTTGACGGCCAGGTAATGAAGGTCCCGTTCACGGAAGGGGACATCGTAAAGAACGGGGCGTTGCTGGTGGAGGTAGACCCAAGGCCCTACGCAGCGGCGGTGCTCCAGGCGGAGGGCCAATTGGCAAGGGACAAGGCGCTGCTTGAACAAGCCAAAAGGGACTTCAAGCGGTACGACATCCTCGCCAAGCAGGATTCGATATCACAGCAGATAAGGGATGACCAGTTGTACCTGGTGCATCAGTATGAGGGGACGGTCAAGCTCGATCAGGGAAATCTCGACGCTGCAAAAGTGAATCTCATTTACACGCGTATTACTGCCCCTTTCACCGGGCGAATCGGGTTGCGGCTCGTGGACCCTGGAAATATCATTCAGACAACCGATACCACCGGGGTAGCCGTTATGACTCTGGAGCAGCCCATTACAGTCATTTTTCCCATTCCGGAAGACAACCTGCAGTCCGTTTTGAAGAAGCTTAGGGCCCGAGAAACCCTGCAAGTCGAAGTTTTCGATCGTGCACAAACGGGAAAAATCGCCACGGGGCATTTGCTGACAGCCGACAATCAGATCGACACCACCACCGGGACAGACCGGCTCAAAGCCGTGTTTGAAAATAAAGACAATGCTCTTTTTCCCAACCAGTTCGTCAATGCCAGGCTTCTTATGGACACATTGCGCGGCGTGACGGTGGTCCCTTCCGCCGCCGTACAGCGCAGCCCAAAGGGGACATACGTCTACATAGTGAAGGATGACCAGACCGTAACGGTGAGCTGGGTTAAGCTCGGGACCAGCGAAGGGGACAGCGTATCCATTGAAGAAGGACTTTCACCCGGCCAGCTCGTTGTAGTGGAGGGCGCCGAAAGGCTGAAAGAAGGCAGCAGGGTCGTAGTGCAAACGCAAGGCCCGGGTTCCTCCGGCAAGGGTAATTGATGAATCCTTCACGTACCTTCATTCTCCGGCCGGTTGCGACCACGCTGCTGATGGTGGCCATTTTTCTTGCCGGCGCAGTAGCATACCATCAACTGCCCGTTTCCGCCCTGCCGCAGGTGGACTATCCCGTTATCCAGGTACTGACCTTTTTCCCGGGCGCCAGCCCTGACGTAATGGCGTCAACGGTCACGGCGCCCCTCGAGCGCCAGTTCGGGCAAATGCCGGGTCTAAAGCAGATGACCTCCAACAGCTCGAGCAGCAGTTCCGTGATAATACTCCAGTTCAGCCTGGAGATCAGCCTGGACGTCGCCGAGCAGGAGGTTCAGGCGGCCATCAACGCTGCGTCCACTTTCCTGCCTCCGAACCTTCCAAACCCGCCGATCTACAACAAGGTCAACCCGGCTGACGCGCCGATTCTGACTCTGGCGCTCACCTCGGAGACTCTTCCTCTGCCCAAAGTTGAGGATTTGGCCGACACGAGGCTTGCTCAGAGGATCTCCCAGTTGCCGGGCGTAGGGCTGGTAAGTATAAGCGGAGGCCAGAGGCCCGCGGTGCGGATTCAGGCTAACCCGACGGCTCTGTCAGCCTACGGCCTTGGTCTGGAAGACCTTCGCGCGGCTGTTGCCGCCGCAAATGTGGATCAGGCCAAAGGGGCGTTCGACGGCCCGCGGCAGTCTTCAATAATAGGGGCAAACGATCAGCTTCTGACCAGCAAGGAATACCGTCCTCTGATCATCGCCTACCGCAACAACGCCCCGGTATTGTTGTCCGACGTCGCAGACGTGATCGATGGCGCCGAGAATGTGAACCAGGCGGCGTGGATGAATGATGCCCCCGCAGTGTTGCTCAATATACAGAGGCAGCCCGGGGCCAACGTTATCGAGGTCGCCAACAGGGTGAAGAGGCTGCTGCCCCAGTTGCAGAGCACCTTGCCTTCAACCGTGCGCATTCAGGTCCTGACTGACCGCACCACCACCATTCGCAGCTCGGTCGAGGACGTTCAGTTCGAGCTGATGCTGGCCGTAGTGCTGGTTGTCATGGTGATATTCCTGTTTTTACGAAATCTCTGGGCCACGATCATCCCCAGCGTAGCCGTCCCCTTGTCCCTGGTCGGCAGCTTTGGCTTGATGTATCTGCTCGGGTTCAGCCTCAATAACCTTTCCCTGATGGCCCTCACCATTTCTACGGGTTTCGTGGTCGATGACGCCATTGTTATGATCGAAAATGTCACTCGCTACATCGAACAGGGGGACTCACCCGTTCAGGCTGCCCTGAAGGGGTCAGAGCAGATCGCTTTCACGATCATGTCCCTTACGATTTCACTTATCGCCGTTCTCATTCCTCTGCTTTTCATGGGCGACGTGGTGGGAAGGCTGTTCCGTGAGTTCGCCATCACCCTTGGCGTTACAATCCTGATCTCAGCGGTTGTCTCACTCACACTGACACCGATGATGTGCGCCCGTCTTTTGCGCCACACACCCGAGGAAGAGCAGGGAAGGCTCTACCGGCAATCTCAGCGTGCATACGACAGTATTATCGCGTTCTATGGAAAAACGCTGCGTTGGGTCCTAGGCAGGCAGGTGGCTATCCTGCTGGTGGCGGCGGCGACCCTGGTGTTCACCATATTCCTGTATGTTATCGTGCCCAAAGGCTTCTTCCCGGTTCAGGACACCGGCATTATTCTGGGCATCTCGGACGCGCCTCAATCGATCTCTTTTGCAGCTATGGCGGAAAGGCAACAGGCGCTTGCCAAAATAATTCTCGAGGACCCCGCGGTCCAGAGCCTGTCCACGTTCATCGGAATAGACGGGACCAATATTACTCTGAACTCAGGCAGGGTCCTGATAAACTTGAAACCGCTCGAAGATCGCCGTGTGAACGCAAGCGAGGTAATTCGCCGCCTCCAGCCGGCGCTGGCGAAACTTCAGGGCATTACGCTCTACATGCAGCCGGTGCAGGATCTTACGGTGGAAGACCGCGTGAGCCGGACGCAATTTCAGTACAGCCTCGAGGACCCCAATATTACCGAACTGAACACATGGACCCCCAAGTTTGTCGAGGCCTTGAAAAAATTGCCGGAGCTTCGCGATACGAGCAGCGATCAACAGGACCTGGGACTGGAGGCGCGGCTGGAAATTGACCGCACCACCGCTTCCCGGTTCGGGATCTCCACACAGCTTATAGACGATACTCTCTACGATGCTTTCGGCCAGCGGCAGATATCGACCATTTTCACCCAGTTGAACCAGTACCGGGTTGTTCTCGAGGTCAAACCCGAATTCAAGCAAAGCCCTTCCAAACTCCAGGACATCTACATTCCGACCTCGACCGCGACTGCCATGGGGACGGCGAGCGCAGCCGGGGCGACGATTGCAGCCACGGCCGCGACCGGGGTCGCAAAGTCGACCGCCACCGGGACTGCGGCTGCGGCTGCAACCGCTGCCGCCCCGCAGGTGCAAGTCCCTCTGAGCACGATCACGCGCCTTTCAAAAACGACGGGACCATTGGTCATAAGCCACCAGGCGCAATTTCCGGCCACGACCGTCTCATTCAATCTGGCCCCGGGGACCTCGCTTGGAGAAGGGGTTGACGCCATCGAAGCAACCGCAGCCAAACTCGGCATGCCGGCCAGCATTCAAAGAAGCTTTCAGGGCACTGCCCAGGCTTTCCGGGCCGCTCTGGTCAACGAACCAATCCTTATATTGGCGGCGCTGATAACGGTCTACCTTGTGCTCGGGGTATTGTACGAGAGCTATATACACCCGATCACCATAATTTCGACACTGCCTTCCGCCGGTGTAGGGGCCATTCTCGCGCTACTGCTCTTTCGCACCGAGTTCAGCGTGATTGCGCTGATCGGGCTTATCCTGTTGATAGGAATCGTCAAGAAAAACGCCATCATGATGGTCGACTTCGCCCTGGCGGCCGAACGAGAGGAGGGGAAAGAACCTGTCGAGGCTATTTATCAGGCAAGTCTGCTCAGGTTCCGGCCGATCATGATGACTACGATGGCCGCCCTTCTGGGGGCGCTTCCCCTGGCTATGGGAGGAGGGCTGGGTTCCGAGTTGAGGCGGCCCATGGGCATTTCCATAGTGGGTGGCCTCATATTCAGCCAGGTGCTCACGCTTTACACCACTCCGGTTATTTACCTTTGGTTCGATCGTTTGGCCAGGCGCCTGGGCAGGGTTCGTTCCAAAGATTCCAATGATGACCACGGGGCGGGGCCGGCATGAACGTTTCCGAGATTTTCATAAGACGCCCCGTCGCCACGACCCTTTTAACGCTGGGAATTACTCTGGCCGGATTTGTCGCGCTTCGTTTTTTGCCGGTATCACCACTGCCCCAAACCGATTTTCCCACGATCAGCGTCTCGGCGGCCCTGCCTGGAGCGGACCCCGAGACCATGGCCACATCGGTAGCCGCTCCCCTGGAACGGCAGTTCGGGCATATTGCCGGGATTACCGAGATGACTTCGAGCAGTTCCCTGGGCTCGACGTCCATCATCATCCAGTTCGACCTGGACCGCAATATCGATGGCGCCGCACGCGACGTGCAGGCTGCAATCAACGCGGCGCGAAGTTACCTGCCCACCACGCTGCCGAGCAATCCAACCTATCGCAAAGTCAACCCGGCGGATGCGCCGATCCTCATCCTGGCGCTTACTTCCCACATTGTGAGCAAGGCGCAGATGTACGATGCAGCTTCGACGATACTTTCGCAGAAACTCTCACAGGTGCAGGGGGTCGGCCAGGTTTTCGTGGGGGGAGGGTCTCTGCCTGCGGTCCGTGTGGAATTGGATCCCGGACCATTGAACAGATACGGAATCGGCCTGGATCAGACCGCCGCCATACTGCAAACCACCAGCGTAAGCCGGCCCAAAGGACAGTTTGCCAATGGGTCCGAAGCCCTGGAAATCCAATGCAACGATCAACTGCATAAAGCCGAGGAATACCGTTCCATTATCGTCAGTTATAAAAATGGAGCGCCGGTCCGCCTGTCGGACCTCGGGACTGTAGTGGATTCGGTTGAAGATTTGAGGGCGGCGGGCTCGGTAAACGGCAAACCTGCAATAATGCTGGTCTTGTTCAGGTCGCCGGGGGCCAACATTATCGCTACGGTGGACCGGGTTCGCGGAATGCTTCCCCAGTTGGCGACTACGATACCCCAGAGCATCGATCTATCGGTCGTTCTCGATCGCAGTCCGCCAATCCGCGGTTCTCTGCTGGATGTCGAACGCACTCTCGTCATCTCGGGCATACTCGTCATTCTCGTCGTGTTCGCCTTCCTGCGCAACCCGCGCGCCACACTCATTCCGGGCATCGCCGTTCCGGTCTCGCTCATCAGCACCTTCGGGGTTATGTATCTTTTAGGCTACAGCCTCGATAACCTTTCTCTCATGGCCCTTACCGTCGCCACCGGGTTTGTGGTGGACGACGCTATAGTTGTGCTCGAAAATATCACACGGTACATGGAAAAAGGGCAATCTCCCCTGCAGGCGGCCCTGAGGGGCGCCCGTGAGATTGCCTTCACCGTGCTGTCGATGAGTATTTCCCTGGTCGCAGTATTCACTCCCATTCTTTTGATGGGGGGAATGGTGGGCCGTTTATTCCGCGAGTTTGCGGTCACTCTTTCCGTGGCCATCCTGATCTCTCTTGTAGTCTCTCTTACAACAACCCCAATGATGTGCGCAACCATCCTCAAGAAAGAGACAACCCGCGCTCATGGCTTTATATACCGGGCAACGGAGTGGATGTTCGACCAATTGCGGAGCACTTACGACAAAAGTCTGCGTTGGGCGCTCCGGCATTCTCTAACTATGCTCTTCATTACGGTGCTCACTCTCGGGACAAATGTGTTGTTGTTCTGGTTTATTCCCAAGGGTTTTTTCCCCGACCAGGACACCGGACGCATCAGCGGCCGAATGCAGGCGGCGCAGGATATCTCTTTTCAGGCCATGAGCAAGAAATTGACGGAAGTGGTGGACATCATCAGAACCGATCCCGATGCAGCCGATGTGACCGGGTTTACCGGCGGGTCAGGACCGGGCGGTTCCACCACAAACTCCGGGCGAATGTTCATTGCGCTCAAGCCTTTTGAAGAGCGGAAAGCAACAGTGACGGAGATTATGGCGCGGCTGCGCAAAAAGCTCGTGCTGGTGGCGGGCGCCCCTACCTATCTTCAACCGGTGCAGGAACTGAGGATTGGCGGAATGTCGAGCAATGCCGCATATCAATACACCCTGCGTGGTGAAAACCTGGCGGACCTCAATGCATGGGCGCCCCGCATACTGGAAGAGGTCCTTAGATTGCCCCAGTTGGTGGATGTCAGCAGCGATCAGCAGGACAGGGGGCAGCAAGCCCTGGTGGAGATCGACCGCTCCACCGCGTCGCGTCTCGGCATCTCCGCGCAGCTCATTGACAATACTCTCTACGGCGCTTTCGGCCAGGACCAGGTCTCCATTAACTACACCCAGTTAAACCAGTATCATGTGGTGATGGAGTTCGCCCCGCGCTTTTGGCAACGGCCTGAGACCCTTCGCGATGTTTATGTTCACACATCCACCGGGGCCGAAGTGCCCTTGAGCGCATTCACCAAATTCAGACCATCGTCCACATCGCTCTCCGTCAACCATGCGAGCCAGTTCCCCGCGATAACGATCTCGTTTAACCTGGCTGCCGGCGTGGCGCTCGGGGATGCAGTAGAGGCGATTGAAAAGGCGACTGCCAAATTGCGATTGCCTGAAAGCATTCATGGGACTTTTCTGGGCACGGCCCAGGCATTCCAGGCCTCTCTGGCCAATGAACCCATTTTGATCCTGGCTGCGCTGATTTCGGTCTACATAGTGCTGGGAGTGTTGTACGAAAGCTACATCCACCCGGTCACCATCCTCTCTACGCTTCCATCCGCAGGCGTAGGGGCGCTTGTCGCCCTGCTGATCTGCCGGACCGATCTCAGCCTGATTGCAGTAATCGGAATTATCCTTCTGATCGGCCTGGTCAAAAAAAACGGCATCATGATAGTCGATTTTGCGCTGGAAGCTGAGCGAAACGAAGGCAAGAGCCCTATCGAGGCGATTTATCAGGCTTGTTTGCTGAGGTTCCGGCCGATCATGATGACCACGATGGCTGCGCTCCTGGGGGCGCTGCCCCTGGCGCTCGGCAGTGGCATCGGGTATGAGCTGCGGCGGCCGCTCGGGATATCCATAGTAGGCGGCCTGATTTTCAGCCAGATGCTGACCCTTTTTACGACCCCGGTCATTTACCTTTATATGGACCGCTTGCGGCTCCGGTTTTTAAACAGGCGGGGAGCACGACCAGTGAAGGGAGAGTCTTTTCCTAGAGCAGAGGACCTGTAGCCGCGGGCCCCATCAGGTGAAATTCTGCAGACTCGAACGGCGCTTGGCGGGGCATTTGGCTGAACACCCCGCGAGCGCGGAGAAAGTGACAAGTATGGCTCGACTACAACTCATAAAGCATGCAACGGTTGCTTTGCTGCTTGCGGTCCTCTCGGCGTGTACGGTCGGCCCCGATTACGTAAAGCCCAAGGTTGAGACCCCGCCCTCTTACAAGGAAGTCGAGGGATGGAAGAAAGCAGAGCCGCAGGACAGTATTTCCCGCGGGTCCTGGTGGACGATCTATAACGACGAGCAGTTGAATGCGCTTGAAGCACAGGTCAATATCTCGAACCAGAACCTTGCCGCCGCCGAAGCGCAATACAGGCAGGCGCTCGCCCTGGTGCAGGTCGCCCGGGCGGCCTATTTTCCCACGGTTACGGCAGGCCCCAGCGTCTCTCGATCCCGCACATCCGCCAATGCTCGGGGATCCCAGGGGGTATCTGATACGAGCTCTGACTACCTTCTTTCGGGCCAGGTGACCTGGCAGCCCGACTTATGGGGCAAGGTCCGCCGGCAGGTCGAGTCGAGTAAAGCAAGCGCCCAGGCCAGTGACGCGGACCTCGAGGGAGTGCGCCTCTCCATGCAGGGCCAGCTTGCCCAGGACTATTTCGTGCTTCGCACCCTGGATTCCCAGAACCAGATACTCACGACAACCGTTGGCAACTACAGGAAGTTTCTCGCGCTGACCAAGAACAGGTACGCAACCGGCGTGGCGGCGCAGTCCGACGTGCTTACGGCGCAAACTCAGGTCGAGACAGCCGAGGCCCAACTGATTGACACGGGGGTACAGCGGGCGCAACTGGAGCACGCAATAGCCGTTCTGATGGGCAAAGCGCCGTCGGACCTGACTATTCCTGCCACGCCGCTCGACTTGACGCCGCCTGACATACCATCGGGGATACCTTCGGAACTTCTCGAACGCAGGCCCGACATCGCCGCCGCCGAAAGACAGGCCGCAGCCGCAAATGCGCTGATAGGAGTAGCCGAAGCCGCCTATTATCCAAACGTTACTCTCAGCGCAACGGGCGGGTTCGAGGCATCCTCTCTTGCACAGTGGTTCTTGTGGCCCAGCCGATTCTGGACGCTTGGGCCGGCCGCAGTTCAGGAAACTTTGTTAGACGGTGGACTCAGGCGTGCTCAGACCGAACAGGCCCGCGCGGCCTATGATGCGAGTGCGGCCACTTACCGCCAGACCGTGCTTGCTGGATTTCAGCAGGTTGAAGACAACCTGGCCGCACTTCGCATTCTGGAGCAGGAGGGGAAAGCTGCGGACGCCGCAGCCGATTCGGCAAAAAAAAATGTGGTTATAACCATCAATCAATACAAGGTGGGGACGGCAAGCGCCCTGGATGTCATAGTGACTGAAGCCATAGCGCTCAATGATGAGTTGACCGCCGTCAACGTCCTGGGCCGCCGCCTGACCTCTGACGTGCTCCTGGTCCAAGCCCTGGGTGGGGGCTGGAGCACGGCTGATTTGGCCTCCGATAAGTTTGTCGGCCAGAAACACTATAAAGGGTTCCCGTGGTGAACAGCGATTAGTAATCTGCGGCGAGCCAAAACAGACGCCGCGGCACGTAGGCGTCTGTCTCCGGCGGCCGCGCAGCGCCCGGCGTCAGTGCTTGAACGCGCGCTGTCCTGTTAACACCATGGCGACTCCCGCTTCATTGCATGCCTCGATCACTTCCCAGTCCCTCATAGAGCCCCCTGGCTGCACAACAGCTTTTATCCCCTGGCGGATCCCGACGTCCACCCCGTCTCTGAACGGGAAAAAGGCATCCGAAACCATGGCGGCGCCTATAAGGCCCGCCCTGGCTTCGCAGGTGAGAGTATCGATTTGTTCTTTTTGCTCTTTGGGGCGCTCTCCCTTCTCTATGGCAAGCTCCAGGTCCTTGTACGAGATTTTGTGCCTGTCGAAACAGAGCGAGTCCGCGTATTTCTGGTAGGCCTTATATACGGCTATTTCGGCGACCCCGACGCGATCCTGTTCGCCTGTGCCGATTCCGACCGTGCATTCATCTTTTACGTATATTACAGAGTTGGAGGTTACGCCCTGCTCGACAAACCAGCCGAAAAGCAGGTCCGCCATTTCCCGGTCGGTCGGCGCTCTGTCGATTTTGTATGTTTTGCCCTGGTAGACGGTTTGGGCAAGTTCGAAATCCCTGGCGTCCCTGATCTTATTGAGTGGCGACTGTTGAACGATCAGGCCGCCGTCGATCAAAGACTTGAAATCTACGAACCTCATATCGATGAAATCCTGGAGCCGGTCTATCCTGGATATCCGGATAATGCGCAGGTTGGCTCGCTTTTTCAGGACTGCGAGAGCGCCCTCCTCATAGTCGGGAGCGGCGACCACCTCGAGGTAGGTTTCCGAAATAAGTTGGGCCGTAGTCTTATCGACCGGTCGGTTGACCACGAGGCATCCTCCGAAAGCGGCAATCCGGTCTGCGCGGTTTGCGCGATAATATGCCGCTGAAAGGTCTGCGCCCAGAGCCGCACCGCAGGGATTGTTATGCTTGAGGATCACCGCGGCGGGCTGGTCCATTAAGAACTTCACTATATTGAGTCCGTTGTCCAGGTCAGTCAGATTGATTTTTCCAGGATGCTTGCCTTCCTGGAGCATATCCTCCTCGCTAACGGCGCTGACCAGACCATTTTGGGGATCGATAAACTGACATGCGCCCAACCTCAAATTGCCGCCGGCCAGTTCGTAGAGGGCCGCTTCCTGACCGGGATTTTCCCCGTAACGCAGCCCCTTTTCGATCAACTCACCAGTTTTGTCGTCTGCAAACTTCCATGAGCGCTTTTTGTAGACGAGCGTCTGGTCCCCGAAGCTCACACGAAGCGAGTCCGGGAAATGGTCCTCCATTACCGTGCGGTACATTTTTTTGAGGTCTTCGGCCATTGATTCCTCCCTCGTATGATAGACTTATAAAGCACCCTACCGAAAAAAATAACCACTCTGCGTCGTGGGAGCGCGTAGCGGGCAGGCCGACCGCGCGACATTCTCGACGTTCCGCGGGACGGGGCGTTGGCGGGAGGCCTGGGTGATAAAGTTGCGGCATTTGTAAAACACTAAAAGACCGAAAAGCAAATAAAACTTGATACACGCAAAGGATGGGATTATTTCCAAATTGCGTTTCTGGTTTTTGCCCTGGTTTGAAAGCTTGCTCCAGGGAACTGTTCATTCAGCAAATACGATAACCACGATAGAAAGGCGCCGCACTGTGAAAAGCTTACAGGGACTTGGGTCCGCCACTCTCATCGGCAGTATGCCTCAAAGGGACCGAGAAAGGGCGATCGGGCTTGTGCTTCAGGCCGCCCCTGAGATACCCGCATGGCCCCAGTTGCCTGCATATCCCGCCGAGCAGATGATGGCGCAATATATCGAGGGTCTGCCAGGCCTGGTAACCGAACAGGGCAGGCAATTTGTGAGGACCGATACGCCGGAATTCGACCAGGAGGTCCTTCTTTTTTATGAACGATACCTTGCTCTTGACGAGAGACCGGTCCAGATCGAAGCTTCGCGCTTCAGGATGGGTGAAGAAACCAGCGCAACCTTCCGCTGTTTCCTTGAGACCATCAAGGGCGTCAATTTGCCTCTTCGCGCCCTGAAGGGCCAGATAGCGGGTCCATTTACCCTTCTAACAGGCCTGAAGGACCAGGACGGCCGCGCGCTGATTTACGACGAACGCTTCCTGGACGTCATACCCAAGCTTCTCGGCCTCAAAGCCAAGTGGCAGATTGAACTCATGCAGACATTCGGGGTTCCGGTAATAATTTTTCTGGACGAACCCGGGCTTGCCGGGTTCGGCTCTTCGGCCTTAATTACCGTTTCCGCCGAACTGGTTTTGAGGCTTCTAAGCGAAGCGGTCGACGCCGTCCACACAGCCGGAGGGATCGCAGGGCTTCACGTCTGCGCCAACACTGATTGGCTGCTGGCGTTTCAATCAAATTTCGACATCATCAATTTCGATTCATATGGCTATTTCGATAAGTTCGCCCTCTACAGGAAAGAATGCCTTCAATTCATGGCCCAGGGCGGTAACATAGCCTGGGGCGTAGTTCCTACGTCGGACCTCGATGCGATTCGGGCCGAAACCCCCGAAAGCCTTGTCGGCAGGTGGACAGGCCAGATCCGGGAGCTTGCCGCAGGTAAGATGGAGATAGAGGAGGTAATTGTTCACTCGCTTTTCACCCCGAGCTGCGGCTGCGGCAGCCTGCCGGAAGACTACGCCGCACGGGTGCTCGATCTGCTCGAAAAATTTTGCCGGATAATACGGCGGGGCGAGTGAGCAGCAGCGGACAGCCCATTATTAAAGTTTAGATATGGTAGTTGGCGTCTTGACAAACGGGGTAAATAGGACTAGGTTTGTTTAGCACTCTTTTGTGGTGAGTGCTACCAATAAAGGAGTTTGGGCGTGCTCGAGCTTACGCAACGCGATCAGGTCGTTCTGGAAGCCGTTATTACCGATTATATCGAGTTTGGCGAACCAGTGGGCTCCAGGACCATTTCCAAAAGAAGCGTCATGAACGCCAGCCCGGCTACTATCCGCAACGTGATGGCTGATCTTGAGGAAATGGGACTGCTCCACCAACCGCACACATCGGCCGGTCGAGTTCCAACGGTGCAGGGGCTGAGGTTTTACATCGATTGGATAATGCGGTCCAGGCAGCTCGAAGGATCGGAAAAGGAACGGATTCGGGTCGCATTGAAAACCAAGCCTCAAGACATAAGGGAACTGCTGCGCGGGACATCGAAACTGCTTTCCCAATACTGCAAGCAGGCTGGAGTCGTACTGTGGCCCAAGCTTTCGATTACATCCTTCAAGCATATCGAATTCCTTCGACTTGGGCCTTTTGACATAATGGTGATTCTCATATCAAAGGCGGGCCTTATTCATCAGACACACATCGAATCAACTCAAGAGGTTACGCAGGTCGAACTTGACAAATTCAGCCGGTATATAAACGAGCTTCTTCGCAATGTGCCTCTGTCCAAGGTAAAGGAGCGCATCCTTGAGGAAATGGAAAGCGAGAAGGCGCTTTTTGACCAGCTTTTTTCGCGCGCTCTGAAAATGGCGCACCAGGCGATTCAGGATACGATTGACGAGAGCGAGGTTTACATAGAAGGCAGGACCAATCTTCTGGACAATCCGGAGTTCGCCGATGTTGAACAAATGAGGCGGATACTTCGGACGTTCGAGGATAAATCCAAGATGATACGGTTGCTCGACGAGACCTTGAAGGCTTCGACGGGAATCCAGATAATGCTAGGGACCGAGGGCGAGTTACAGGAGTGGCAGGAAATGAGCCTGATTTCAGCTCCCTACTGGCGGGGGAGCACCCCGTTGGGCGTGCTCGGCGTGCTTGGTCCTCTGCGCATGGATTATTCCAGAATCATTCCGATCGTCGAGTTTACCGCGCAGTTTCTGAGCCAGATCCTGGAAATCCCTGATGAGAATTAAAAAATCGACTTTTGCATATGGCGATGCAACATTTGCCGAAAGTTGAACTTATATTGTCAGGATTATCGAGCAGCATGAAATGGAGGGAACAGTTTGATGCCTGTTGAAAGAAAGCCGACCAGCAAGAACCCCTGTCCGGGGGATCAGGTTGAAACCCAGGTCGAGGCTTCGCAGAATATTGAAGAAGAAGATTGCCGGCAACTGCTCTCAAAACGCGAAGAGGAGCTCAAGGAGGCGCAGGACCGGATACTGCGGCTTGCTGCGGAGTTGGACAACACCAGGAAACGCATTGAGAGGGAGAAATCCGAGGGGATAGCCTACGCTAATGAAAGCATAATGCGCCAGCTCGTCGATGTGGTGGACAACCTTGAGCGGGCGATCGAGCATGGCGAAAGGGATGAGAACTGTGAAGGCCTTCTGGATGGCGTGCGGATGACTCTCAAGAGCTTCACAGATGTGCTTGCCAGGTTCGGTGCGGCGCCCTTCGAATCGGTGGGCTGCGGTTTCGACCCTAACCGGCATGAGGCGGTAATCCAGGAACAGAATCCCGACTATCCGGATATGACCGTGACAAGGGAATTTCAAAAAGGATACACTTTAAGGGACAGGCTCCTCAGACCTGCAAGGGTCGGGGTGTCAAGAAATGCAAAAGACGACACCTGATGAACATTCACACATGGCGAAGCCTGGAGTTTTTTATACTCCACGGTTTGAGAGGTAGGATTACAGGTAACCCCAAGGAGGCAATTAAATGAGTAAAGTTATAGGAATCGACCTCGGGACTACCAATTCAGTGGTAGCAATCATGGAGGGAAAAGAGCCGAAGGTTTTGACCAATGCGGAAGGCAGCCGGATCACCCCTTCCATGGTGGCCGTCACCGAAAGCGGCGAGCGGCTGGTGGGGCAGGTTGCCAAGCGACAGGCCATAACCAACCCCGAGAATACCGTTTTCGCGGTAAAGAGGCTTATCGGCCGCAAGTTCGATTCACCGGAAATCCAGGCCGACATAAAAGTTCTTCCCTACAAAATCGTCCGCGCTCCTAATGGAGACGCGCATATTCAGATTCGGGGCCGTGATTACAGCCCGACGGAGATTTCGGCTTTCATCCTGATGAAAATGAAGCAAACGGCGGAAGATTACCTGGGGGAAAAAGTCACAGACGCCGTCGTTACGGTGCCGGCCTATTTCAATGACAGCCAGAGGCAGGCCACCAAGGATGCGGGCAAAATCGCCGGGTTGAACGTTTTGCGCATTATCAACGAACCGACCGCCGCCTCGCTTGCCTACGGTCTGGATAAGAAAAAGGAAGAGAAGATCGCAGTGTTTGACCTTGGGGGCGGGACCTACGATATCTCCATTCTGGAAATCGGCGAAGGGGTATTTGAGGTCAAATCCACCAACGGCAACACGCACCTGGGTGGGGAAGACTTTGACCAGCGAATAATCGACTGGCTGGCCACCGAGTTCAAGAAAGACTATGGCATAGATCTGAGGACCGACAAGATGGCCCTCCAGAGATTGAAAGAAGCCGCTGAGCGGGCAAAAATAGAGCTCTCGACTACGATGGAGACCGAAATCAATCTGCCCTTCATCACCGCGGATGCTTCGGGGCCAAAGCATATGAACATAAAGCTCACCAGGGCCAAACTCGAAGCAATGGTTGAAGAACTCATCGACAGCGTGCTCCCTCCCATGCAGCAGGCCCTCAAGGATGCCGGCCTTCCCCGCAACGAGATCGATGAGGTGATACTGGTGGGCGGAATGACGCGGATGCCCCGAGTTCAGCAAAAAGTGCAGGAATTCTTTGGCAAGGAGCCTCACAAGGGTGTGAACCCCGATGAAGTTGTCGGGATTGGGGCGGCAATTCAGGGCGGCGTGTTGAGAGGTGACGTAAAAGACATTCTGCTGCTCGACGTGACCCCACTGTCGCTCGGCATCGAGACTCTCGGGGGCGTCATGACGAAGCTTATCGAACGAAACACCACGATCCCGACCCGCAAGAGCCAGATATTCTCGACCGCAACCGACAACCAGACCGCTGTCTCGATTCATGTGCTTCAGGGCGAGCGTGAGATGGCCGCTGATAACAAGACCCTTGGCAGGTTTGAACTGGTAGGTATCCCCAGCGCGCCCAGAGGCATCCCGCAGATTGAGGTCACCTTCGACATAGACGCCAACGGCATAGTGCACGTTTCGGCAAAAGATCTGGCGACCCAGAAAGAACAGTCGATCCAGATCACGGCCTCCAGCGGGCTTAGCGACCAGGAAATAAAGAACATGGTGCGTGAGGCCGAGCAGCATGCCGAAGACGACAAGAAAAAGCGCGAACTCGTAGAGGCGAGAAACCATGCGGATACTCTGATCTACAGCACTGAAAAAACTGTGCGCGATATGGGTGATAAGATCGATCAGAAGACAAAGTCAGACATCGAGTCACAAATCGCAAAGCTCAGGACTACCATGGAGGGCGATGACAAAGACGCCATCCAGCGGGATGTCGACGCCTTGATGCAACTCTCTCATGCGGTAGCCGAAGAGGCGTACAAACGGGCCGCCGGCGGCCAGCAGGCCGGAGCACAGGGGCAACAGGAGGTGCCCGGAGAATCTCAGCAGCAGAAAAAACCGGATGAGGACGTGGTTGACGCCGACTTCGAGGAGGTGAAGAAATAAGGATTAGGACGAGATTGTCTGAATCTTTCATGAGGCTTTTATGAAAATAGACAACAAAGGCGCATCGGTTTTTTTCCTTATTTTGATCCTGCTGCTCACCGGTTGTGCGGGGAGCGGCGAAAAGGGCCAGCCTCCCAACCTGTCGCCCAGCTTCTCGACCACCTACCAGCGGGAAGCCGAAGACATGTATCGGCAGGCTGAGAGCGCGTATCACGCCGGAAAGATCGCCAACGCAATCAGCCTGTGGGAACGGATCGTCGAGAAGTACCCGAGTACAGCCGTTGCTGCGAAATCACTCAACAGAATCGGTGAGATCTCCCTTGAACAAGGCCAACCCGACAAGGCTGCACGGTATTTTGATTACCTCGTTTACGCTTACCCCACCTGGGACGGCATTCCCTCTGCCAAACTCAACCAACTTAAGCTCCTGGCGCAGACGGGCAAGAAAAAACAGGTGATGAAAGAGGCGGTTGCGCTTTGGGAACTGGCTGCGAATCGACCAGAAGTGCGCTTTGGCCTGGCTGAGCTGATGATTGGAATCTACAGCTCGGAAAACGACATTGAGACTGCTTTTGACTGGAGCTCCTCCGGCTTTTCGGTCGCAAATGCTCCCGAACAGAAAAGAGTCCTGACCTCACTGACAAAGGAGATCCTGGACAGAGCGGACGAAGGTCTTGTCAAAAGACTCTATAAGAGAAATCCTTCCGATTTTATGAAGGTTTTCCTGGATTTCCGCTCCGCTGAGATCCAAGTTCAAAAGGGGCAGGGCGAAACGGGCCGGGAGCAATTCAGAGCAATCCTTGCCCAAAATCCCGGCCATCCGCTTGCCGCAGAGATTCAGGCAGCCATCAGGGGTGCGACAGTCGCCGGAACCGGCATACCTCTCAATCCTGGTAAGATCGGCGTCCTGGCGCCACTGAACGGGCCCAACGCAAAATACGGGGACATGGTGATCCGTGGGATCAGCCTGGCGGTTTCCGATTGGAACCAGGGCCATGAGGGTCAGGAAGTCACCCTGGTTATAAAGGACGCCGGCTCGGAGCCGGAAGTAGCCGCCCAGTCGTTTAAAGAGCTGGTCAGGAAGGAGGGAGTCCTGGCCGTAGTGGGGCCGCTTGGCGCCCAGGCAAACAAGACGGTGGTTCCGTTGGCAAACCGTGACGGGGTCCCTCTGCTGTCCCTGACCCAAAAAGAAGACGACGCCACGGACAACTCTTTCGTACTGCACGTATTCATCGACAGCCGGGATCTTGTTAAGACCCTTGTGCGCTACTGCCGTGAGAAACTCAAATACGAACGTTTTGCGTGTCTTTTCCCTGATGACCGCTATGGGCAAAGGCTGTCCAAGATCTTCGCCGAAACAGTGCAGGAGCAGGGCGGAACAATGATGGCAAGCGCTTCTTACAAGGAAAAGAGCACCGATTTCACCGAGCCTCTCCAGAAACTTATGAATATAGCCAAAAAAAACGCACCGCTGTCGGTGATCGAAGGGACTCCCTTCGATGCCCTATTCATACCCGACCAGGTGAGCGCGGTTTCTCTCATAGCCCCGCAGCTTCCGCATAATAACGTAGTCGGGGTCACTCTGCTGGGGACCAATCTCTGGAGCGAGGCGCCCCTTGTGCAGGCGGGGGGTGTATATGTCGACCAGGCCCTATTCGCCACTTCCTTTTTCCCGGAAAGCCAGAATCCGAAAGTGCGGGCATTTAGTGAAAAATTCGCCTCCCTCTACAACTCGCAGCCTTCTTATCTTGAAGCGCAGGCCTACGATGCGCTCATGATGCTGCTTCAGGCCAGGAGCGCCTCACCGGCGAAAGCCGACCGCAATGCCGTATTCCAGACTCTGCTTCAATCGGAGGGTTTCCAGGGAGTCGCAGGGAATTACACCGTGAACTCGAGGGGAGATCTCGAGCGGCAATACACCATTCTCCAGGTCGTTAACGGGTCTCTGAATCAAGTTTATCCGCAGGGGCAATAAATGGAAAGGCTTGACAGAAAATCGACTGGTTGTATAATATATAAGGTTAAGCTTTAAGGTAGCAAAAGTTGAAATATGAAGCGTTCCAGGAGAAGGAAATATGCCAATCTATGAGTATGAATGCTTGAAATGTGGGAAGACCACTGAAGCGATGCAAAGATTTTCCGATCAGCCACTGACGAAATGCGCACACTGTGAGGGTCGGCTCCGAAAACTCATTTCCATGAGCACTTTCCACCTTAAGGGTTCAGGTTGGTATACAACCGACTATGCCGGTAAAAACCAAAGCACGGCCAAGCCGGTGGACAGCCACCCTGAGAAGCCTGAGAGCAAAACAGAGGGGGCATCTTCAACAAAGCACCCGTCAGGCGCAGATAAGGATTGCTGAGTTCAGCAGTTTTGAAATGGGTGGAGCGGGCGGCGGCCCGCTTTTTTTTTGGGGTATGGACTTGGTCTTGGAATTCAATCACCCAAGATAGAATAAGTTGACAATAAGCGGACTTGACCGAAGCCGGAGCAAAGAGTGAATTCCGAAAGAGGCCTTTTAATCGTCTTTACAGGGCACGGAAAAGGAAAGACCACCGCAGCCCTCGGTATGGCTATGCGTGCGGCAGGACACGGCATGAGAGTGCTCATCCTGCAGTTTATAAAGGGCGCGTGGGCTTACGGCGAGCTTCAGTCATTCGAGAAGATCGCAGAGGTTGAAATCAAGCCTCTGGGAAGCGGCTTTACCTGGAAAAAGGAGAGTCTGGAAGAAGACCGCCGCCTGGCCGAAGCAGGCTGGGAGGAGGCCGTCTCCGAAATGAAGCGTGGATATTACGACATGATCGTTCTCGATGAGCTCAATGTAGTCCTGTCCTACGGGCTTCTGTCCAGGGAGGCGGTCATCGAGGCCCTTGAAAACAGAACGGCCGGCTCTCACATAGTGGTTACCGGGAGAAATGCCCCTGACGAACTCATTGCAATTGCAGACCTGGTGACCGAGATGAAGGAGATAAAGCATCCTTTTCGAGACCAGGGGCTAAAGGCCAGGAAGGGAATTGAGTTCTGACCATTGGTTTGGTCGTTTTTTATTCGCTCGATGTGCAGACCAATGTGCGATGGGTCTGCTTCCAGGCGGGCCAAGGTCTTAGCGACCTTTAGTATGATCTGTTTTCTTGATTTTAACCGGTCGAGATCTTGAAGAAACTTCCTGCTCATAATCAGATCGGGCATTTTTCATTACTCGAGCCCTACGGGTGCTCCCGTTGGTCGCAACCTTGACAGCTCCAGCGTTCCGTGCTCTTAAGGAATCAGCGGATGCCCCTGACCTGTCGCCTCATAATGAAGAGTGATGTTTTTGGCGCCGATATCGGGCAATGACCGCAGCCTCTGCTTTTTTGTTTCGAGTTTTGGGTTAGCCTGCTAAGTTTCTACGATCATGCAAAGCACGTCCATTACATTCGTGCGGGTGGGGCCGCTGATGAGGAGGTCTCCGATCGCTTCGAAAAAATTATAGGAATCATTTCTCGAAAGGTGATCGAAGGGATTTAAACCCCTCAGTGCGCCGTTACGGCAGGTATTCGAGTCGGCAAAAGCGCCGGCGGCGTCTGTCGGTCCGTCTGAGCCGTCGGTCCCGGCGCTTAGCACCGAAATCTTAGGCCATCCCTCCAGGCTGAGCGCAGCGGCCAGGGCAAATTCCTGGTTCCGGCCGCCTTTACCCTCTCCTCTGATCGTAACCGTCGTTTCTCCCCCGGCCAGAACACAAGCAGGCGCAGAAACAGGATGTCCGGAGAACACGATTTCCTTTCCTATCGCCGTAAAGGCCTGCGCGATTTCGCGGGCTTCGCCCTGAACAAAAGAGGAGAGAATCAGCGGGGCATATCCAAGCTCGGAAGCCTTGTGCGCCGAAGCGAGTAAAGCGGCGCGGTTGCTTCCGACAACAAGGTTCTGAACCCTTTCGAACACGGCGTCACCCGGCTTGGGGGTCTCTTCGATAAGCCCACTTGCGCCGCTTTGCAGCAGCTTAAGCACGGAAGGTGGAAGTTTTTCGGAAAGCCCGTATTTCTCGACGATCCGAATGCAATCGGCGAAGGTGCTCGGATCGGCAACCGTCGGGCCGGAGGCGATCACATCCAGGGAATCCCCGACAACGTCCGACAGAAATAGAGAAACGACCCTGGCTGGACAGACAATCCTTGCCAGTTGCCCTCCTTTGGCGAGGGACATGTGCTTGCGCAATGAGTTGAGTTCGAATATGGACGCCCCGCACTCCAGCAGAAGCCGAGTGGTCACCTGCTTTTCCCCGAGCAGAAGAGGCGGACGCGGCGCCGGAAAAAGCGCGCTTCCTCCGCCCGAAAATGCGCACAAAACCAGGTCCTGTTCCGTGCAAACTTTCAGACGCTCCAGGATATATCGTGCAGCTTCCAATCCGGCCTGGTCCGGGACCGGGTGCCCGGCTTCCATCACACGGATCTTCTTCAAAGGCAGGCCGTGACCGTACTTTACGGTAATCCAGCCCCCGGTGAGGCGATCTCCCAGGATCTGCTCCAGTGCCTTCGCCATCGGCGCAGTTCCCTTTCCGAACCCCGTTACGAAGATTCTTTTGAAACGCTCAAGCTGGTAGGAACAGCCGCCGACCCTCAATTCGTTCCCGCTCAGCTCAATGTGGCGTTTGACGGCCTCTTCGGGGTCAACGGCCCGGACCCCGGCCATAAAAATCTCCCGGAGAGTCTCTTTTGTCTTCTCGTCCATTAAAATTCTCAACTGATAATGGGTACAGAGAATCAACAACTATAAAAGCTCTGAGACTGATAAGTTGATGCATCTATTCACGGTGATTATTATTAAACTATATGGAAACATACCGAACAGAAACTAATGCGATGACCGGCTTTGGAATGATAACCGCTATTTTCGCTCTGCTGCTTACGGCCACGGCTGGCTGGGCGTTTGGCGTCGCCACTATGAACCAACTTATGCCGAGCCCGCCAACTAACGTAATGGCGACCGCAGGGGACGGACAGGCGACCGTCAGCTTCAACCCTTCGAAATCGGACGGCGGGAGCCCCATAATCCGCTATACTGTAACAGCCCACCCCGGCAACATCACAGTCTCTGGCAAGCAAAGCCCGATAACCATAAAAGGGCTGACTAACGGAATAACCTATACTTTTACGGTAACGGCCAGCAATTCCGTTGGCGCCAGGCCCGGCTCGGAATCATGCAACAGCGTGATCCCCAGGGCTGAATGAAAGCCGGAGGCTCGTCTGTTTAGTTCAGTTGAGCCATCGCCAAAACTGCCGCTGCAGTTCCCGCTATTACGCCTGCCCGGAACTTGCGCCTCCATGTAAGCGCGCCGGGCGCATAAAAAAGGGGTAAGCAAAAAACCTGCTCACCCCTCAGAATGGTCACCGAATTAGATAAAGCACCCACTGTGCGTTACCTTCTTTTATTATAATCAGCTATTTCCCATAGTCAAGCCGGTAATGGCGCTACCTTCTGCAGCAACCTGACAGGACCCTGAGGATCAGACCCGTGCCGGCACCCCAGGCACCGTTTATGAGAAATACCGTCAGCAGAAGGGGCGGGCGCCAGCCGCCTCCCAGTGGGCGGCCCTTGAGCGGAAGCACCATCAAAAGAGCGACCAGGGAAGGGAAGATGGCCCCAAACAGAAAAGCCACTACCCAATAGCCGCCGCCGGCCGGAAATTTGCGGTCAATCAGGGCGAACAGAATCCCCCAGATTCCGCCCCAGGCGGCCAGAGAAATCACAGCCGGTATTCCAAACGGTTTGGTGAGCGCCATCGAAAAAGGCGCGAAAGGCGCCAAACCCACAATCCAAAGCACCCATACACTCAGTTGATGAAAAGACAAAGTGGCCAGAAAGCCCGCGATAAAGCCAAACAAAATCCGTGCCCGATAGTCCGAAGATGCAGTTCGATAAGCCATGGCGCCCTCCGAAGAAGCGTCCTGAAATAGCCTGTTTCCCATCCGGAAAGGGTTTCTTAGCTTTTCGGCCCCGGCAGTGTCAAAAAGCCAATCCCGACGCTTCGCGCTGAAAAATTAAACCTTATAGACGTCCCAGGAACGATTTGATCGCCGACATGTATTCCCTCAGTCCTCTGGAGAAGATGTCGTTGTGATTTGCGCCGGGGATCTTCAAGAGCATCTTGTCCGGCGAGGGAGACGCCTTGTAGAATTCCAAAGCGTCTGAATAAGGAATTATATGGTCGTACTCGGCGTGAATGATCAACACAGGCTTGTGGAATTGTTTTATTTTTTCGATGTTTCTAAAACCTTTGCTTTCTGTGAAGTCCAAACTGCGCAGATCGACCCCGAGAAGCTTCAGGAGAGGTTCGGCCAAAGCGAACCCGCTCTCGATTATAAGCCCGTCAATTTTGTCCTCATGCGCGGAGGCCAGCTCCAGCGCCGGAGCGCTGCCAAGAGACCTGCCCATTACTATAAACCGTCCTGTGCAGCCGTTATCGCTCAGCCATTTTTTGGTGAAATCGTAGATCGTGTGGCAGTCGCGCATCATCGAACTCACCGTCGGTTCTCCCCCCGAACGGCCATACCCGCGGTAGTCCACGGGCAGAAAATTTATGCCCATCCGGTTGAAGATAGGTCCAATGTCTTCGTAATCGGCCACGATTTCG
Source organism: Syntrophobacteraceae bacterium (assembly GCA_003165235.1). Taxonomy (GTDB): domain Bacteria; phylum Desulfobacterota; class Syntrophobacteria; order Syntrophobacterales; family Syntrophobacteraceae; genus SbD1. Next base: position 27,201 of record PLSV01000347.1, on the reverse strand, counting down.
CCATTTCCATGGAAAAAAATGATATTTGGCGCCTCCTTGTTCGCAATGTAGAAACGGGCGCCTATAGCGATCTGGTCTCCCACCGGAATGGAGATGTCATTTGTGCTGGTATTTGCTGACGAACTCCATTCAGGTCTTGGATGGAAAATGCGGAGTGAGATTTCCGGCCCGTCAAGCGCAGAATAATCCATAGGAGGCAAAGGGGTCATCTTCTTTTTTAACCTTTAGAAGTTTTAAGGTTCAAATGCTGAGCAGCCCATCGGCATCTTTGTAGAGGTCTGAATCTTACAATCTAAATCTTTAAAGTTAAAATACAAAATTTCCTAAGGCGTCCGAAAGCTCGGTCACGCGCCCGGGCAGGCGGGCAAGCAAAAAACTGCTCTCGTCGGCTTCGACACGCCCATCTGCGGCTGCGATTTCGGCAAACGCCAACCTTTCATCAGGGGAGAAGTCCAAAAACAGCGAGAAGATCTCGCGGGCTTTTGGCAAATGGGCATTGTCCCGCCTGGTTTCCCAAGCCTCCACAAACCCTCGAATCACCCCGGGCATGCACTGCGGTCCCGCCCATGCCAACTTGCCGGTCCCGTCCAGCCTGTCGATCCTCATCCTTATGGCCAGATTCACAAAAAAATGCAGCGACCCCAACATCTTGTCTCTGCAATCGGATTTTCGGGCAAGCAACGGCCGGTAGCCTCGAACGGTTATCAACCGGAGGCTCAGGGGATTTTGGCTTTCGTCCACTACGAAATCACCCGCCGCATGGTGCCATGGGTAGATTTGTGAAAAGGTCCGGCTATCGAGGTATAATGTCAGGATTTTGGAAGCCTGTGCGTAGAGTTCACCGATCTTTTCGGCGTCAAGGAATCGCGGCTCTCCGCTCTGTCTCCATACATTTATGGCGGGGGCTCCCGATGCGTCCGGGGAAAGGTGGAATTCGCAATGGTTTTCGAACCACTCGGCAATCAAGAGCATGAGTTCCGGGGCTTTTGCTGAAACAAAGGGCAGCGGGAGGTACGGGAGGCCGAATCTCGCGTGAAGGTTGGCAAGGAGCTTTGCTTCGACCTTGAGGAAAGCCTGCCGATCTGGCGAGAAGGCGCAATTTACGGCAAATGAACGCTCATCATCGGCAAAACGTATGCGAAGGCGCAAAACGCTATAGAGCGCTCCGTGTTTTTCGGCGATAAGTTCGATGTTCGATGCCGCCTCAAGTTTCGGGGTGGGTTTGAGTTGCCTTTTGAGAAGTTTTCTCAAAACCATGAAAGAGTTTTCGGAAAGCAGGCGCGCAACCGAACTCATGTATTGGCCGTACGTTATGGGCGCATGATCGGCCTGCGGGGCGGCGGGCAGTCTTCCGCCGGGTAAAGCAAGCCGTTCGGATGCCGCGTCAAGCGGGACCAGTTTCGAGCCGGTGCTTATAAAACATTCAATTGATGGAATAGTGTGGCCCGGTTTCTCTTTGTTCATATTCTTCGTGTGCCGGAAAGTGACTTCATCGCGCTTTCGCCAATCCTTCCAGCAACTCTACCCACGTTCGGAAATGAGAGCATTTCGTTTTCATGGTCTGCAGTCCTATCTTTTCTGCGACCAGCACACCTGAATTGGCCTTGTCGTATTCCGGCAGTTCGTGAAGAATCCTCCTGGATGGGGCACCCTCAGGCGTATCGTCGATCATTTCCGGGTTTTGGTTTCCAACCATATCGACGAGGCATTGAATCGGCGCATCGTGATCGAGGTATTCCCAGTCCAGTTTTCCGGGATCGGCAAGAATCAGCGCCTCGAATTCGTGCAGTTGAATGTATGGGATGAAACGGCGATCGTCGATATCGTCTTTCAATGCATTTTCAAAAACTTGCACTTTTCGATATGGGTCGTTTTCTCTGCCTGCATCGGTGTGCCCTGGAAAATCGCCGGGAAGTTTGTATAGATCGAACATGGTAGTGAACCGGCACTCGGCGTGTCCATCCTCTTTCATCCAGGTTTTGACTATCGGCCTTCGCTTTTAAATAGCTGACAAGCCCTCCCCGATAATGCTCGTGGGCCTTCTTGTCCCTGCTCGTCAGGACTGATCGAGCGTCGGCGAATACATTGAAAGCACCGAGATGGCGTGCAAGAATCCTTTTGACGAACGCTTCCTCCGTCTGGGCTTCCGAGGTTACGTGAAGCCGGATGAAAGTCATGGCCGGCCTCCCAGAACGTTCTTTTCCCAGAGATCGGATAGACTGTATCGTTCCAACCATTCGGCGAGGTTTTTCTCATCGAGGCGTTTGACCAGGCTGCGATCTTTTGTTTCATCCCTTTCGACAATAACGATCTGATCGATATTGAACTCGTCCACGAGCCGAGGTGACTGAGTCGCCAAAATAACCTGAGAGTTTACCGACGCCGTCCGAATCATGCCTGACAGAGAGGATATCGCGGTGGGGTGCAACCCGAGCTCCGGCTCGTCGAGAATTATGACTTTGGGAAGAGACTCGGCAGGCTGCAACAAAAGCGTTGCCAACGCCATGAAGCGGAGCGACCCGTCCGACAGCAAATGAGGGCCGAAAAGGTAATCCTTTCGTTTTTCACGCCAATCCAGACGGATATAATCTTTATTCAATGGCGAAGGCCTCAATACGAAATCACCGAACTGGGGCAAAACCAACTGAATATTGCGAACAATGCGGTCGTAATGTTTTTTCCATTCCCCGTTGTTAGCCATCGTGAAAAGGAAGGCAGCCAAATTGCCGGCATTGTCCCGCAAACAGTCTGTGTCACCTATATAACCTTGATTCCGGATCTTCGCTGTACTGGATGTATCGTGAAAGTGGTAAAGTTGGCATGATCTGAGAAAATTGAAAACGATCCGCCTTGTCAAACTGTCTGGCGCCGTATCGTCGAGGAGTTTCGTTTCCTTGTGACCGGCGCCCAGATCGATCGTCCTCAGGTGTAGCCGTCCGGCTCTATCCCACGTCACATATTCTTTCGTAAAAATGAGCGTATCGCCGCTCGCATGGGAAAGTGTGAAACTGTAAGTATGTTTGTCTGCGCCATCTTGCTGGAAACTCAATTCAGCCTGAATCCGGGATGTCGTAGAGGAGCCGTAATAAAGCAGTGAGTCGGCAAATCCTTGTTCGCCGATGAAAGTTTGAAGTCCCCCTGTGGTCAGGTAGTTCAACAGCTTGAAGAAAGATACAAGGTTACTTTTCCCGGCGCCATTGGCGTCCAAAAAGACGGTAATATCTCCGAAGGTTATCGACTGCCCTTCACTGTCAATAGACTTGAAACCTTTCAGGTTCAGATGCTTCAGCTTCATACGGTTGTTCGGCATGCGCGCATCCTTTGGGTAATCGGTGGGCCGGCTTTCGCCCTCTCAAGGATAATAGCAAAGCATTGCTTGTCCTGAAAGAGGGTTGGATATATATTCACCAGGTTTACGAGCGCTGAACAGAAAACCGTGCTTCCCGACATCCGATCGCCGCCCGGTTTGGCTTTTTCTTTTCACTGCTCACTTTTCATTAAAGGAGCATCGTCTTGGATTCCACGAGTCGGGTTCTGCTTGACAGGGTCCAGCGTTCATTTCCAATAGTCCCGGACCCCTATCGGGTTCTGTCCGAAGGGATGGATATCTCCGAGGGGGAAGTACGGGAACGAATCGGAATTTTGAAAAAGGATAAGAAAATCCGCCAGATCAGCGCCATCTTCAATACGGGGGCGCTCGGATACCGGAGCAGCCTTGTGGCTATGGCCGTACCGCAAGAGGCGCTGGAGCAAGCCGCTCAAATCATAAACGGATACCCCGGAGTAAGCCACAATTATCTGCGCCCGGGCGCCTTCAATATGTGGTTTACGATTGCGGCGCCTCCCGGCCAGAGTCTCGATGCGGTAGTTTCTGAGCTTTCCTCCAAAGCCGCATGCGTTGGGGGCGGCCCCGTCGCCATGCCCGCGCTGGTTTTGCCTGCCGTCAAGAAATATAAGCTGGCCGTGGTGCTCGACGTTTTGGAAGAGGGGGACTGGGAGCACACCGAAGAAAAAACGGAGCCGCCGCCCACCGAACCAAATGGGAACTTCAGTCCCACCCCCGCAAATATTGGAATCGTCAAATGCATCCAGGAGGACTTGCCCCTTGTGCCAAAGCCTTTTGGCGTGTGGGCCGATTCACTCGGAATGGAGGAGTCCGAGCTTCTGAGGACCGTTTCTGAGTGGATGCGCCAGGGTACGATTCGGCGATTCGCGGCCGTGCTCAATCACCGCCAGGTTGGATTTAGCGCCAATGGAATGGTCGTCTGGAACTGTCCCCAGGACCGGATCGACCGGATCGGAGCCATCCTGGCCTCATACCCGGAGGTCAGCCATTGTTACAGCAGGCCTGCCTATCCTGAGTGGCCGTATAACCTGTATGCAATGATCCATGGACGCAGCAGGCAGGAATGCGAGTCCATTGCGGGCAAGCTCACGGCTGCCACCGGGCTTGACAACTTCCGGATTCTTTTCAGCACGAAGGAATTCAAGAAAAAAAGGCTTAAACTCTTCTGGTAGGTTAATCGGAGAGACACACGTCATATGTCGCTCGGGGTTTGAAATGGATGACAGGGAAGAGTACGAATTCAAAAAGAAAGCCATTTTCGATGGCATGTCCAGGCGCGGTCAGGAGCGGGTCCTCAAGATCGGATACGAAAACTGGGACCCGTTCGAGAAGCCCAAAGACCCCAGGGAAAGGATCTTCAGCGCCGGCAGCGTCAAGGCAGGCGCCCTCGTCCGGGAATACTACGAGTCGGCCGGAGGCAAAGAGGAGTCGGTTGCGGTCCACAGGGAGCTCTTCGAACTGTGCCTCGGCCTGCTCCGGGGTGAGGGCAGGGCAAAAACCGTTGTGGATTTTTGCGCCTGGCTGAAGCAAAGGACCGGAGTGGGTGAGCTTTAAGGCAGCCCCGAAAAAGATCCTCAGCATAGACGCACCCAGAGAAGATATTTGGACTTTATTATATCTTTGAGCTCCGCAAGGTTTTTTCTTTGACGTCCCCTTCGCAGTGAAACTTTGCAGGCAGCATTTTTTTCTTGACATATATCGTAGCGCTATATATCCTATTGATGCAAAAAAGGAAGGCATTATGGACGTTCAATCAGTTCTGCTCGGTTTTCTTATGCGATCAAGCATGACGGGCTACGATCTCAGGAAGGCTTTCTCAATATCGTTCTCGTTTTTTTCCGGACTAAGCTACGGTTCCATTTACCCGAGCCTCAAGAAGATGGAGTCCAAGGGGCTGATCTCCAAACATGTTGAGATCCAGGACGGCGCTCCAAACCGTAAAGTTTACACTATAACCGAAGCTGGAAAGAGGGTTTTCCTCGACGCCCTGAGATCGCCATTTGTCCCCGAACAACCCAAGAACGCTTTTCTGATGAGGCTTTTCTTTTTCGCGCATCTTTCCCCCGAAGAGCGGGGGGCGACTGCACTCGCACAACTCGATTCCGTCCAGCGGCTGCGCAAAGAACTTGAGTCGGTCCGCCCTGAGATTGAGGCCCGCGCGGACCGCTTCCAGCATCTCTGCTTTCAGATTGGTCTCCGCTATTTTGAGAACCTGGCCGACGATCTCTCCATGATGGTCGAGGCCCTACAAGATGAGAACGGGTGAATCGATCTGTTCCTTCAGCAAAGGCCACCCTCACGCAGAGCTGCCCGGCGCCTTACAGGACTGGCGCGGCCAGCGGGTCCTTAAGAATTTTCACAAGGAGACTGACATGAAGGTGATAGCTCTCAACTCCAGCCCCAGAGGTGAGGGTATCAGCAAGACCGGCGTGTTGCTGGACGCATTGGCGGCAGGCATGCGCGAGGCCGGAGCGGAGGTCGAGACAATTCACCTGCGCCAAAAGAAGATAAACAACTGCATGGGCTGCTTCACCTGCTGGACCAAGTCCCCTGGGGTCTGCATTCACAAAGACGACATGACCCGTGAGTTGTTCCCAAAGTGGTTGGAGGCCGACATCGCGGTGTATGCCACCCCCTTGTACCACTTCACAGTGAACGCTTCCATGAAGGCTTTCATCGAGCGCACTCTGCCGGTTTTGGAGCCTTTTCTCCTCAGAGTTGACGGTAAGACCTTTCACCCCCTGCGACAAAATCTCAACCCTCCGCGCAGTGTGGTCCTGTCCGTGGCAGGGTTCCCTGAGCCGTCAGTTTTTGACCAACTCTCCCTATATGTAAACTCCCTGTTCGGCAAGGGCCTACTGGCCGAGATCTACCGGCCGGGAGCCGAAATGTTGACTCTGCCCGAACTGGCCAAGACAAAGAAAGACATTTTGGAGGCAACCGTCCAGGCGGGCCGTGAAATCGTGCAATCCGGAAGCATCTGCGCCAGGGGTATGGAACGGATAACACAGCCCATCGGAGGGGATTTTGACTCGTTCTCAGCGATGTCGAATCTGTTTTGGAAGTCCTGCATCCAGGAAGGGTTAACGCCAAGGGAGTTTCATCAACGCAATCTGATTCCGCGTCCTGATTCGATCGAGACGTTCATGATGGTAATGCTAAGGGGCTTCAAACCCGAGTGCGCCGCACAGACCAAGGCCGTGATACAGTTTACCTTTTCAGGCGAGGTAGAGGGGAGTTGTCATTTCAGGATCGATAATGGGAGAATCGAGGCCAAACTGGGGGCTTTGGCGAACGCGGATTTGATTGTTGAGTCGCCCTTTGGGACCTGGATGGATGTGACAACAGGAAAATCGGGAGGGAAATGGTTGTATATGCGGCGGAAGTATAAGGCTTCCGGCGACATGTCTTTGCTGCCGCGCATAAGAGAGCTTTTCGGCAGGGCAGACTGATGCGGAAGGCAAATCGAGACCGCATGCACGGGCTTTGCTGGATCAATGACATTCGAGGCATTGAAGAGGCCTTGCATGACCTTGCCATATTACCGATTTTACTCTTACAGCAATCAAAGATAAAAATACTCACCAAATTTAACAATTCTTAACTACTATCTGCTCGCCCCTTCAGGTTAATTGTTGCTGTAACCGGCTGCGTGGATCGGAATTGTATCGGTCTAAACAATTAGAATCCATAGAAGTGTGGGGAGAATAATGCGACGGGCTTTTCGAATAGGAGCGCTGGTGTTAGCCGGTATGGCCTTGATAGGGGGCGCCGGCGCCTGGTGGATGTTGCGCCAGCGCGACAGGGCGCCGATGTTCCACACGGCGGCGGTGAAACGGGGCGATCTTGTTGCCGTGATCAGCGCGACGGGAACTGTCGAGCCGGAGCAGGTCGTCGACGTCGGCGCGCAGGTTAACGGTATGCTTGTCGCTTTCGGAAAGGACGTGAACGGCAATTCTGTCGACTATGGGTCGGAAGTGAACGCGGGCGGTGTGGTGGCGCGAATAGACGACACTCTTTATGTGGCTGCCGTCGAAATTGATAAGGCCCAATTGGAGCAGGCCCGCGCCAACCTAGTCAACGCCAAAGCCAACGTACTTCAGATGAAGGCCAAGCTGTGGGAGGCTGAGGCGGACTGGCGCCGCGCCCAGACGCTCGGACCGGGCCAGGCGTTGGCCCCGACCACCTACGATCAATACAAGGCGAATTACGAGGCGGCAAAGGCCAACCTTGCAGTAGCCTCGGCCAGTGTGGATATGGCGTCAGCGGGTGTATCGCTGGCGGCGGCCACACTGAAAAAGGATGAAGAAAACCTCGCATACTGCACCGTCAAGTCGCCGGTCGCCGGAGTAATCGTTGACCGGCGAGTCAATATCGGCCAGACTGTCGTTTCCAGCACGAGCACTCCAAGCCTGTTCCTGATCGCCAAAGACCTGAAGCGCATCCAGGTGTGGGCATCGGTCAACGAAGCCGACATCGGCAATATTCACCCCGGCCAGCCTGTGACTTTCACAGTTGACGCTTTTGGCGATCAGGTTTTTCGGGGCGTTGTCGGCAAGATACGTCTAAACGCCACCATGTCCCAGAACGTCGTCACCTACACGGTTGAGGTCAACTACGATAATTCCGATGGCAAACTGCTGCCCTATCTGACCACTAACCTGCTATTCGAAATCGGCCGCCGTCAGAACGTGCTGCTGGCGTCAAATGCATCACTACGTTGGACCCCTCGGTTCAACCGGACAGCCTTTGAATCAGGCGGGGCGCCCAATACAGCGGCTGTTGCGTCCAGGCGCGGCGAGGGGGAGGTTGCCGCGAGCGGGGGGCCCGAATCCCACGGAACCGTCTGGGTCCCCCAGGGCGATACCGTTCGGCCGATCAATGTGCACGTTGGGTTGACGGACGGCGTATGGACCGAAGTCAGCGGCGACGGACTGACTGAGGGCCTGAGAGTGGTCACCGACGAAGGCAAACGGGAATCCGGGGGCAGTCAAAGCGAGGGCGCCAGTCCATTCATACCGCAAAGAGGGGGCTTTCGCGGACCACGCTGAACACGGTCAGGGGGTACTCCTGATATGGAATTGATCGAGCTTCACGACATCTGCAAGACTTACAGCCTTGGTGAGTTGGATCTGCCGGTGCTAAGAGGTATTTCCCAGCAGGTCGCCCGCTCCGAGTTCGTGGCGCTGATGGGGGCCAGCGGCTCCGGTAAGAGCACCCTGATGAACATTATGGGTTGCCTGGATCATCCGACCTCTGGCGAATACTGGCTCGACGGCCGTGAAATCTCCAGGCTGGCGGCAAAAGAACGCGCCAGGTTGCGTAACCGCATGATCGGATTCGTGTTCCAGAGTTTCAACCTGCTGCCGCGTATGACGGCTTTTGAAAACGTAGTGATGCCGCTCATGTACTGCAGGGATAACCTCACCGAACGCGAGATGCAACGGCGCGCCGCTGAATTGCTCGAAAGAGTCGGATTATCGGGCCGCCTTCATCACAGGCCTTCGCAACTCTCGGGAGGTGAACAGCAGCGTGTGGCGATCGCCCGTTCTCTGATCAGCCAGCCGCAAGTGCTGTTCGCCGACGAGCCGACCGGCAATCTCGACTCGCGCACCAGCGAGGAAATTCTCGCTCTGTTTCAGGAACTCAACCACACGGACCGCATCACGCTGGTCATAGTAACCCATGATCCCGGCGTCGCTCAACATGCGGAGCGCATCATCCGCATCAGGGACGGCCTGATCGACACCGGCCCTGAGTCATCCAGACTTGGAGGCGCCCGGTGAGAATATTTTCCCGCACGTTGAAGATGGCCTTTAGTGCGCTGCGCAGCAACGTCATGCGCGCTGCGCTGACGACTTTGGGAATTGTCATTGGTGTGGCGGCGGTGATCACGATGGTGGAGATCGGCAATGGGGCCAAGGTGGCCATCCAGCGCACCATGGCCAGCATGGGCGCCAACACTCTGGTGATCCTGCCGGGGGCCATCACCACCGCCGGTGTCAACAACGGCGCCGGGACCATGATGACATTAACCCCGCAGGATAAGGATGCGATCCTGAAAGAATGCTCGTCCGTGGCCTGGGCGGCGCCGATCGTGCGGGCCCGGGCCCAGGTGGTGTACGGTAACCGGAACTGGGTGCCGACTTACGTCTACGGCACCACTCCCTCGTTTCTCGATATACGGGATTGGACCGAAATGGCTGAAGGGGAGGCCTTCACCGAACATGAAGTCCTTAACTCGAGCAAAGTGTGCCTGGTCGGCCAGACTATCGTAAGAGAGGTTTTTGGCGGCCAGTCGCCCATCGGCAAGCACGTGCGCATCAGGAACGTGGATTTCAAGGTCGTAGGCGTGTTGGGTAAAAAAGGCGCCAATCTGATGGGCATGGACCAGGACGACATTCTCTTGGCCCCATGGACGACGATCAAATATCGCGTGGTAGCTTCGGCGCTTTCCGGCGGCAACCAGAGCTCTACGACCAACGCGAGCACCGCCGAAGTCAATACGCTTAACATGATCTACCCGGAGCTGTCACAAAATCTTTATGTGGTTCCAACCACCATAGAACAGACCGACACGACACACCAGTTGCGATTCCCGAACGTAGATCAAATCCTGACCGCCGCGCATTCCGCCGATCATGTTTCCCCTGCAATCCAACAACTCAGCTCCTTGCTGCGGCAGCGGCACCGCCTTCGCAGTTCCGACCCGGATGATTTTAACATCCGCGACATGACCGAGATTACCAAGACGATGAGCGCGACAGCGGAGATGATGACCAAACTGCTCCTTTGCGTGGCCATGATTTCGCTGGTGGTTGGCGGTATCGGCATCATGAACATTATGCTCGTCTCGGTAACCGAACGAACCCGCGAGATTGGGTTGCGTATGGCGGTCGGTGCGGAGCCGGGCGACATTTTGCGCCATTTTTTGACCGAGGCCGTTATATTGTGCCTGCTCGGCGGGACGATGGGCATCATTATAGGGCGCGGGAGTTCGTACGTGGTGTCTCTGGTGCTGCACTGGCCTACGGCGGTTTCTGCAGGAGCGATTATCGCCGCCGTGCTCGTTTCGGCCAGTGTAGGCATCGCCTTTGGTTTTTACCCGGCCTATAAAGCTTCCCGGCTCGATCCCATCGAGGCGCTTCGCTATGAATAGGGCGGCGCTTGTGAAAACGAACCGGCAACTGCATTTCGCGCCGATCTTCTTGGCGATCTGCGGTTGGATTGCAATGGCGACAAGCGGCTGCATGGTCGGTCCTGATTATCACCCTCCGCACCCTGTTGCGCCCTCCGGTTGGGCCGGCGTGCCGGAAGCGCCGGCAAAGCATCCTTCAGTCCCGACGGCGCAACCGGCCGAACTGACGCAATGGTGGAAACAGTTCGATGATCCTGTGTTGACTCAACTGGTCGAAGATGCACTGAAAACGAACCTCGACCTGCAACTTGCGGTGGCTGTTCTGCGACAGTCTCGAGCCGCGCGCGGCATCGTCGTTGCAGCTCTGTGGCCCTCGCTCAGCGCCGCCGCCCAATATCAGCGGGAAACCACCCTGCTCTCACAGGCTCAGGCGGGCCAGGCCCAAAATCTCTATCAGGCAGGCTTCGATGCAGCGTGGGAGATCGACCTGTTCGGCGGGCAGCGCCGCAACGTGGAATCGGCCGACGCCAACGTCCAGGCCTCGACCGAAGGCGTCAGCCTGGCGCAGGTCAGCCTTGCCGCCGAAGTGGCGCTAAACTATGTTCAACTCCGTGGTTACCAACAGCAGATAGTCGTCGCGCAAAAAAATCTGAAATCAATGCAAAACTCGGCGCTAATCACCCGCCAGAAAGCGAAAGCGGGGTTTAACTGCGCCCTGGACATCGCCAACGCGGATGCAAACGTTGCAACGACCGAAGCGCAGATTCCCGTGTTCGAGACCTCCGCGAAGCAGTCGATCTACGCTTTAAGCGTGCTGCTGGCCAGACCTCCGGCCGACCTGCTCGAGCAGTTGACGCCGAAGGACAACATCCCCGGCGTGCCGCCGCAAATTCCCGCCGGTCTGCCCTCTGACCTGTTGCGCCGTCGTCCCGACATCCGCCAGGCCGAAGCGCAACTGCATGCCGCCACGGCGCAGATCGGAGTCGCCACCGCGGATCTGTTCCCCAAGTTTTCGCTGACCGGCACGGTGAGCTGGCAAAGCAACCTGCTGAATGCCTGGTGGGCTGCTGCAAGCCGAGCGTATTCCTTCGGCCCGTCAGCGACCTGGGCGATCTTCCAGGGCGGTGCGATCTTATCCAATATCCGAGTGCAGGAAGCGTTGACCGATCAGGCCTTCATCACCTATCGCAAAACCGTGTTGGGCGCATTCCAGGACGTGGAAAATGCGCTGATTGCATTTACCAAGGAACAGGAGCACTACAAGTCTCTCAAAGACTCAGTTGCCGCTAACACTATCGCCGTTGACCTGTCGTTGAAACTCTACAAGGAGGGACTGCTCGAATTCCTTAACGTACTGGTCGCCCAACGCTCGCTCTTCGCAGCCGAAAACGCGCTGGTGCAGAGCAACTGCAGCATCACCACCGATCTAATCGCCCTCTACAAAGCTTTAGGAGGCGGCTGGGAAACCATCGCCGCCAATGAGCAGCCGGCTGCTTCTGCGACTGCCCCGGTAGCGGCAAAGTAGAATCGAAGTTACATCTTATCGATCTTGACTGGTCGCCCTCCACGTGAGAGGCGAGAAATCGGACGTCCTTGATCCGTCTATTTACCGAGCTTCAAAGCCGGGACAAGCATGCCTGCTCTTGGACAGCCAAGTCCTGTGATAAAGTCATAGCCTACAAGCGCCGCAAAGTCTCCATTATATCCCGCTGTGATGTCACGATAATAGCCCTTGGCATTATATCTGGCGCTGGATCCGGCCAGAGTGTAGAGCGCCTGGTGGCCGTCAGTTAAAGGCGCGAGCTTGCCGGCGGCGCGGAACTGATTGGCGAGGGCCACGATCGCCGCCCACGATTGCGCCGACACACTTGTGCCGCCCACAACATACCAGCCATTGACAGAATCATAAACCCACACCCCGGTATTGGGGTCGGCTACAAAAGCCACATCCGGAACAGAGCGCATTCCTCCTGTGAGTCCGAACGAGGCCTGGTAAGAGGGCATAGGTTCGTACTGGCTGACTCCGCCGCTGGATCCCTCCCACGCCACTTCAGGGAACTTGAGCGTACCGGTCCCTTGTTGAAGGTAAAGGGCCGTGCCACCCGCACCCACCACATTCGGGGACGCTGCCGGGTACTGGCCCCCGGACCCCGAGTCCCCGCTCGCTGCAACGAATACTGTTCCGGCGTTCTGAAAATAGGTGTCGTAACCGGCTTCATCGGAAAACTCATCGCCGCCCCAGCTCATGCTTACGACCTGGGCATGCAGGGTTTGCGCCGCATACCGCACAGCGTTGAACAAATCGTCAGCGGCGTTGGTTGGCGCGATCACGAGCGCGATTGTTGCGCCGGGGGCAAGGGCATGCACCCATTCCACATCAAGAGTGGTCTCCATAGCCCAGCCGGGATCGGAGCCGGCAGGCAGCCCACCCGGGTAGTAGATCATCAAATCTGCCGGCGGCAACCTGAGCGCATAGCAGAAGTACAGCAGGTCATAGGTTATAGTCGGACTTCCATAAGCATCGACAATGGAGATCGTCTGTCCGGCGCCATTACCGCTTATCCCGTAAGCAGCCTTAATCTGGGAAGGGTAGTAACCGTAGCCGGTTATATAATCCGGCCGGATATTCTTAACAGGACCCTGGCCTTTGATGTGCAGCTTCGGGGTCGCCACCCACCCCTCGGGGGCGCCGGGCGGATGTCCCGCCCATAAGCTGGACGCGCTCACCAGCAAAAGACCGGTGACAATAGCAATCAGCACTGTCATCCTCATTGTTTTCGCTCCTTCACTCCAATGCTTTGAAAGGCCCATTACGCTCAGGCGCCGGACCGGTTTTACTTACCGACTGCCAGGGCCGGGACAAGGCTGCCGGCCATTGGAGAGCCAAGACCGGTAATAAGGTCGTAACCTTTAGTTGCGGCATAATTTCCGTTGTATCCCCAGGTAATGTCCCGATAATAAGGGGGGACATGGACATTATACCTGGCTCTGGACCCGGCCAGAGTGTATAGGGCGTTGTGGCCGTCCGTCAAGGGCGCCGCCTTGGCGGCGGTGCGGAGCTGATCGACAAGGGCTATGATCGGCGCCCATGATTGCGCCGATAGACTGGTCCCGCCGGCTATCCACCAGCCAGCGGGAGTATAATTGCTGTCATATATCAGGACCCCTGTATATGGGTCGCCTGCAAAAGCCAAATCCGGGATGCAGCGTCTGGCGCCGGAAATACCAAACGCGACTTGGTAAGCGGGCACGGCCTCAAATTGACTTGCGCCGCCTCCGGACTCTTCCCATGCGACCTCAGGGAACTTGAGCGCGCCTGTTCCTGGTTGAAGGTAAAGGGACGTGCCGCCCACGGCCACTACACTCGGGGAGGCGGCAGTGTACACCGCCCCCGACCCATAGTCCCCGGTCGCCGCAATGAATACGGTTCCGGTGTTTTGGAATATTTGGTCGTAATAGGTTTCATAAGAAAATTCATCGCCGCTCCAACTCATGCTGACGACTTGGGCGTTCAGCGTCTGCGCTGCATACTGAACAGCGGTGAGCAGGTCCGAAAAATTGTCGCTCGGCGCGATCACAAGATCGATTGTTGCGCCGGGCGCAAGGGCATGCACGGATTCGACATCCAGGCTCGTTTCGAAGCCCCAATCGGGATTGGCGCAGGCGCCCCCTGGCATATGGGTTATATTCAAGTTCGCGGACGGCAAATGAAATGCCGAGATAAACGCCGCCAGATCGGCATTAATAGTCGGGCTCCCGCACGCAACGACAATGGCGACCGCCTGTCCGGTTCCATCCGCCTTAAGCCCGCTCAACTCATAGGCTTCGCTGATCTGTGAAAACGTGTAACCCTGGCCGGTTATGTATTCGGGTCGAACGTCCTCCGGAGCGATCCCGCTCTTGAGGACCCGATGCTGGGGGGTTGCCTTCCACCCTTCGGGCCCACCGGTCACCCGCTGTTGTTCCGGGACCGCCACCCATTCTTCATGAACGGTTGCATCCGCCCATGCCCCCGATGCGCCAACCGACAGCAAACCGGCGACAATAGCAATCAGAACTCTTTTCCCCATCATTTTTATCCTTCGTTTTAAGGGATAGGACCGAGGATGACGCAAGGAGACCGGACCGACAGAGACAAGACAATCGCGGTCAGCCGGAAAGCAGTACTCTAAGACATGAGCGATGATTTTTAAACTGGTTGGCCAATATAGATATTGCGGGAAAAGGGCTAATCTTCCCGAGAGGACGCCTCTCCGTACTCGCAAGGGCACAAAAATTCCAGTTCTTCGGCAAGCGCCGGTCTCACCAGCACCACATTTACGTGGTAATAGAGGTCTTTTCCCGCCAGGGGATGATTGTAGTCGAGCGTAATGGTTGAATCGGTTTTTTCCCTGATAAGATAGCTGTACTGTGCCCCGGTCTCTTTGTTTTTGGCTATCGCCCACCTGCCGGGCTCCAGAGATCGGCCCGGGGGAAATTCGGAAAGAGCCATGGTCCGGACGAGACTTTCGTCATGTTCGCCAAAGCCGTCGCGGGCAGCAATCATCAGTTCCTTTTGCGCCCCCTGCTCAAGACCGATGAGTCCTTTTTCAAGGGCCTCAAGAATCTGGCCGTAACCGACAATGAAATTCATCGACGCCGGAGTGTTTTCACCTTTTACCAACGAACCGTCATCGAGACGCAGACTGTATTCTATGACAACAAAAGCATCTTTGGCTATTTGCATCGTTACCTCAAAAATTCGACTGGGATGGAAACAATGATAGGGTGTAACAGCCTTATAGGACTTATGTGGGTCCATAACCCAGTTGTTGGGCTTTTCGAACGTGTTCTTCGGCCTCCTGTTCTTTGCCCAATGCGCGAAGGGCGATCGCCAGGTTGAAGTGGGCCGACGCAACCGAACTGTCGGCCTCGATCATTTTCATGGAAAGTTCGGCAGAGGCTTCCGCCTGCCCTGCCTCAAGATATGCTGCGGCAAGCAGTTGGTAGGCCTTTGTGGAGCCGGGCATGAGTTCGAGCGCTTTTTTCCCGTGCGCGATGGCTTTGTCCGGCTCGCCTCCTCGAAGGTAGCCAAAGGCGAGATTGCTGTGAGCGGGGCCCATGTCCGGATTTATTTCAAGGGCTTTCATGTTGGCCTCGATGCTTTTCGCAGGCTCGACATCTGCGTACAGGCCGCCCAGGTTCACGTAAGCCTGAGCCAGATTCGGGTCGCACTCAAGGGCCTGTTTGAATTCCGAAATGGCTTCAGCAATGAGACCCTTTTGAGTGTAGGCCAGTCCAAGATTGTAGTGCAACGTTGCAGAGTGGGGTTCGAAGGCAAGTCGTTCCTTCAAAAACTTGATATAAAGGTTAAGTTTGGGGTCTGTGTCATTGTGAGTATTTGCCATTGTGTTTTCTCTTCCTATGGAGTATATAAGTAAGGTTCGGGTAAAAAGAGGTAGAAAACACTTCATTTTAACTCATACGCTCCTCGTTGGAAAGCTTTTAGCCGTTCAAATACCTGTGACCGCACCGCGCGTTTTGCCCAATGCTTTGATAGTGTTGAAATATCGGGGTTTTCTTATTGACAAAGGGTCACTACGGAGTTAACTGGCGAGAAGTGTCACTTCTTGCGAGCCTTCAGGATCGGGCAAATTTCGACTTTAAGTGGGGGTTGAAAACGTTATCCCCCTTTATATTCAACGTTGACGCCACAGGAGAAAAACGCATGAGCGATGATGTGAAAGAGAGGATTCTGGACTGGGTGAAACAGCAGAAGAAGAGCAAGCTTTATTTCAACGACCTTTGCAAGGCCGTTCCCGAAATCAAGATGATGCAGGCAAAGAAGTTCGTAAACGAACTGGTCAGCGAAGGGAAACTCAAGTACTGGTCGAGCGGCAGCACGACAATGTACATGCTTCCCAGCGAAGGTGATGTGGCAAAAGAAGAAAAGGGAATGAACTAACCCTGCCTTCCCCCAACCTGCCGATGAGTTCTTCCCATTGGGTATTTGCACGAAGACCGGAACTTGCGATATTTCAGAGAAGCACAAATACGCACTGTGAAAGGGAGGTGAAAAAAGTTAACGGACCGATTCCGTGGCGGATCATGTACGAGTGAAAGTTAAAGAGAAACACTAACGGAGGTAAACGAATGGCACTGAAACATGCAACCCCTATGCTTGACGAACTCGATAAAGGCCCATGGCCGAGTTTCGTAAGTGATGTAAAGAGAATGGCGGCCAAAGGCAACCGCATGTGCGAGGATTGGCTGGGCCTGATGGAGATGTCCTTCAAGGACAAGGAAGGCCACTGGAAACACGGCGGTATCGTTGGGGTCCTCGGATACGGCGGAGGCGTTATCGGCCGCTATTGCGACCGGCCGGACCTTTTCCCCAGCGTTGCGCATTTCCACACTATGCGCGTCAACCAGCCTGCGAGCAAGTACTACGACACCGCAGTCCTGCGCAAGCTTTGCGATATATGGGAAGCGCGCGGCAGCGGGCTGACCAATATGCACGGTTCAACGGGAGACATCGTTTTGCTGGGTACGACTACCGACCAGCTTGAGCCTATTTTCTACGAACTGACCCATGAGCTGGGTATGGACCTCGGCGGATCGGGCTCGAACATGAGGACCCCCGAGAGCTGCCTGGGAATGTCGCGTTGCGAATGGTCCTGCATCAACACTCAGGACATCATTTACAACATTACGCAGGAATTCCAGGACGCACTCCACAGGCCGATGTTCCCTTACAAGTTCAAGTTCAAGTCATCCGGCTGCCCGATGGACTGCGTTGCGGCCATCGCGCGTTCCGACTGCTCGATTATCGGGACCTGGCGCGACGATATCCGTATTGACCAGGCAGCGGTCAAAGCCTATGCCGGCGGCGAGCTTGCCCCCCATGCCGGAGCCGACGGCGAGCGCAAGGATTTCGACATCAAGGCCGAAGTGATCGATCTTTGCCCAACCCAGTGCATGGAATATGACGGCAAATCGCTCAAGATCTACAACGAGGACTGCATTCGCTGTATGCACTGTATCCGTGTAATGCCGCGGGCTCTTCGGCCCGGCATTGATCAGGGCGCAACGATTCTCGTGGGCGCCAAGGCGCCCATTCTCGACGGCGCACAGCTTTCGAGCGTTGTTATTCCGTTTATCAAGATGGAGTCGCCCTACACAGAGTTCAAGGGATTCGTAGAGAAAATGTGGGATTGGTGGATGGAGGAAGGCAAGAACCGTGAACGCCTTGGCGAGACCATTCAGCGCCTCAGTCTGCGCGAATTTCTCAAGGTGTGCGAGCTTGAACCCGATCCACGCATGGTTAATACCCCGAGGTTCAACCCCTACATTTTCTACGATCCGGCGGCAGTTCCCGGTGGCTGGGAGCATGATGGCGCGGCGTTCCGTCAACGGCATCAAGCTTAGGAGGTTAAAAAGATGGCTTTTGATCCGAACAATCTCATGCAAGATCGCATTACCGATATTGGTCCCCCGAAATATGACAAGCACTTTCCGCCCGTTATCAAGGAGAATTTCGGCAAGTGGAAATACCACGAAATCCTGGAGCCGGGCGTTTTAATGCACGTGTCTGAATCCGGCGCGCAAATCTACTCGGTCCGCATCGGTTCAGCCCGTCTGATCAGCGTCGACTACATCCGTGAAGTGTGTAATCTGGCCGATAAGTACAGCGGCGGACACCTGCGCTGGACAACCAGAAACAACATCGAGTTTCTGGTAAGCGACAAAAGCAAGCTCCAGCCGCTTTTGGCCGACCTGCGCAGCCGAGGCAACTGGTTCCCCATCGGAGGGACCGGAAACTGCATCACCAATATCGTCCATACGCAGGGTTGGGCACACTGTCACACCCCGGCCATAGACGCCTCCGGCGTCGTAAAATCAGTAATGGACGAGCTTTTTGATTATTTTGGAAGCCACAAACTGCCCGCGCAGATCCGCATTGCCCTGGCGTGCTGCCTCAACATGTGCGGCGCTGTTCACTGCTCGGATATCTCCATTCTAGGCGTTCACAGAAAACCCCCCTTGATCGAGCACGATCGAGTCCAGAACGTGTGTGAAATTCCTCTGGTGATCGCCGCATGCCCGACGGCTGCAATCAAGCCCAAAAAGGTCGGCGAGCAGCGGAGCATCGAAATCAACAACGACCGGTGCATGTTTTGTGGAAACTGTTACACCATGTGCCCGGCCCTGCCCCTGGCGGATGGAGAGGGCGACGGGATCGCCATTTGGGTGGGCGGCAAGGTTTCCAACGTGTTGTCGAACCCGATGTTCTCGAAGCTGGCCGTTCCCTTTATCCCCAACGAACCGCCCAGGTGGCCAACCACGGTCAAGACTATCAAGACGATCGTCGAGGTCTACGCTGCGGGCGCCCGGCGTTACGAGCGAATCGGAGAGTGGATAAACAGGATCGGCTGGGAGCGTTTCTTCGAGAAGACCGGTCTGGAGTTCGGCCATGAGCACATTGACGACTACCGTCTTGCCATGACGACTTGGAGAACGACGACCCGATTCAAGTTTTAGAAAGAAGGGAAGAGCGGGAAGTGGGAAGTACTTCCTGCTTCCCGCTTTCAGGGTTTTTGATGGAATTTAACAGATCCCGCCTGATAGTAGCGGCTATGCGCGGGGGCGCAGGGAAAACGCTTATCTCCGTGGGCCTCAGCGCCGCATGGAAGCGCCATCTTGGGCTGCGTATCGTCGCTTTCAAGAAAGGGCCTGATTATATTGACGCGGGCTGGTTGAGCGCGGCTGCGGGCGGTTCCTGCTATAACCTTGACCCGTTTCTCATGAACCCGGAGCAGATCTTGCGCTCATTTGTCATGCGCTCCGCAAGAGCGGATGGGAGCCTGATTGAAGGGAACCGGGGCCTCTACGACGGAGTTGACGCAAATGGCAGCTATTCGACTGCCGAGCTTGCCAAACTTCTGAGGTGTCCGGTTGTGCTGATTTTGGACGCAACGAAGGTGACGCGCACGGCCGCCGCGATGGTTCTGGGATGCCAGAGGCTCGATGCCGATGTGAACATCGCCGGTGTCATTTTGAACCGGGTGGCCGGAAAGAGGCATGAGCAGGTGCTCAGAGAATCAATCGAGCGGTGGTGTGGGATTCCGGTCCTGGGTGTGGTCCCCAGGCAAACCCGCAACTTTTTCCCCGAGCGTCACCTCGGACTGGTTCCGCCCGAAGAAGCCGAAGACAGCCTGGAGGCCCTTTCGGTTGCTGCCGCCAAAATGAGCGGGCACCTCGATATCGAGGCGCTCTGGAAATTGGCGGTTGCGGCCCCTCCTCTGGGTTGTCCTCTGCCGCCGCCGAAGGCAGCGGCGACGTTGGCTGCGGCCCCGCCGCTTAAAATTGGTGTAATCCGGGATTCCGCGTTCCAGTTTTATTACCCGGAGAATTTCGAAGCGCTCGAAGAAAGAGGCGCATCTCTTGTCCGGATTTCCAGCCTGGAGAACGCGCCCTTGCCTGAAGTCGATGCGCTTTACATTGGCGGTGGATTTCCGGAAACGCATCTGGAGAAGCTTGCCGCCAATAAAGTTTTTCGCGATTCAGTCAAATCCGCCGTGGAGGCTGGCTTGCCGGTCTATGCTGAATGCGGTGGCCTGATGTTTTTGTGTCGTGGAATTCGTCATGGGGAAAAACTCCATCCGATGGTGGGTGTGTTTCCTTTCGAGATAATTCTTGGTGCAAAACCCCAGGGGCACGGCTATACGGTCATGGAATGCGTAAGCCCCAATCCTTTTTTCCCGACAGGAACGACTGTTCGTGGACATGAATTCCATTATTCGAGAATTGCCAGCCGTCTGGACCCAGGCTCCTTCCACTTCGTCTTCAGGTTGAAGAAGGGGCACGGAATCGTGGCTGGCTGGGACGGCATATGTTATAAGAACGTCCTTGCGGGCTACTCGCACCTGCACGCGGCCGGAAACGAGCTCTGGGCCGATGCAATGATAGCCGCCGCGGAATCATATAAGAGGCTTAAAACATCAATTTCTGGTGATTCCGGATTGGACCGGGTCCGGCCGGAATCTCAGAGCATCCCCACGGTCTGTTGAAGGAGGAAGTTAATGGCCCTAGTTGAATTTCAAGGTAAGAATTTTGAGGTGGACGAGGACGGTTTCATTGCCAACTTCGAATCATGGTGCCCGGAGTGGGTTGATTATGTAAAGTCTTCCGAGGGTATCAGCGAGTTGACCAATGAGCACTGGCAGGTGATTCATGTGCTCCAGGATTACTACAAGAAGCACGGAATCGCTCCGATGGTCCGGATACTCACCAAGGTCACCGGCTACAAGCTCAAGTACATCTATGAGCTGTTTCCATCGGGACCGGGCAAGGGCGCATGCAAAATGGCCGGGCTGCCCAAACCGACCGGCTGCGTTTAAATCGAACTGCGGATGGCGGCCACGGATGAAGTGGGCAGCGCAAATCAGCCAATGCTCCGTGGTTCACCCACGACCACGCCGGCAGGGGGTGGGGAAAAGCTAGATAAGGAGACAGCGGGAAGGTGGAGACACCTTCCCATCTCCGAAGAATTCCCTGCTCTCTGCTGCCCCCGGTTTCACTCATTGGCTCATCAGCCGTTCATCGTTTTTTTCTTTTCACCCTGACAAAAGCAGTGTAAAAGAACTTTGGCGAGATTTTGTATTTTTTTTCACGCAAGGGCTGTTCCGGGCTGTGCACGGCCTTGCCGCTACCCCCCTGTCGAGCTGTTTTTTGTCCCCGTCCATGCCGGATATATTTTGCTATTTCCGGCTTGACTTTAAGTTTGGATGGGGGTACGAAAAGGCCTATCAGTCAAAGGAAGCAACGGAATTGATAACAATTCCTGAAGCGATTGTGCCCGAATTCTCTAAACTCTAGTGGAGGAAAAAATGAGCTTCAAAGTGACGGTTGACAAGGACAAGTGCACTGGNNGAGGATGAGTGCCTGGGCTGCGAAAGCTGTGTGGAAGTCTGCGAAGCGGGCGCAATCACAGTGGAAGAAGTCTAGTTTGCCCTGGTCATTGGGCCGGGTTCCATCCGCAAACAAGCCGCTTGACTCGATTGGAGCAAGCGGCTTTATTGTTGGCTCACGGCAAGGACGCGAAAAACGCAATAGAGTCCGGGCAGACTCCGGCATGTATTTTCCTGGCGTAATGACAATGATGCAAAAAAGCCCACGCGCGTGACGTGGGCTTTTTCATGATTCAAGCTGTGATTCAAACTCTGCGTAGGAACTACTTTTCGTCTTTTGCGCCCGGATGGCATCCGACGCAGGTTGTCGGGGCCTTGGTATCCGGTTTTTCCGTTTTCAGCTTTTTGTGGCAGGGCGTACAATTGCTGTGAAATGCGAACTTGAGGTTAAGTTTCTTCTGATCCGGGGGAAGTTTACCCTCGCCCTGGACGGTGGGTTCGGTGTGGCATTTTTCGCATTTTTCGACCTGGTCGCCTTCTTTCCACGTATTCTTGCCATCTTTATAGATATGATGACACTGATCACAGGCAACCTTGTATTCCTGCGAATGCTTCTTGTGGCTGAACTGCACAGGCGTCTTGGTCGGACTGGGCCAAATCGCGGGTTTAAGGGTGATTTCATAGGGCGCCTGCTGGGCGGCCAACGCCAGCAGCGCCGCTGAGAAGATAAATACAGCCGCAATGGCCAAACACGAGACTAACCTTCCTTTTTTCATTCCGGGCTCTCCTCCTTTTGTTTTTCCCTTGCCAGCTAGACCTCATAAAAACAGTTTGCCAATATACCGAAAAGAACGCCAATCAAACCGGCAGCATTCTAGTGAAATTTTTCCCTTAGCGCAAGTGAATTTGTCTAGAGGCAGTTTTTAAGAGAGCAGAAAACGGATATGGGATAAGCCCGGATAAGCAGACTGGCTTCTTCGGATTGCACGATACGACAAAATGATTAAAGTCAATCCGTGTGGTTGCGAAGCCATTTGCGCCTCTTTGGCCGCTTTATGGCGAATTGCCGAGCAGAGCGGAGGAGCATCATGCAATTTCAGAAGCTCTATTTTAAGAACCAGGAGGGAAAACGGCTCGCCGCTCGTCTGGACTTGCCGCTCGACGAGAAGCCAACCGCTTTCGCCGTCTTTGCCCACTGTTTCACCTGCAGCAAGAACTACAATGCCGTAGTAAACATTAACCGGGCGCTTGCGCTGCATGGGATAGCAGTCCTGAGGTTTGATTTTACCGGCCTGGGTGAAAGTGAGGGGGATTTTTCGGAAACAGGTTTCTCGACGAACGTGGCGGACCTCATTGCGGCTGCCGACTTTCTAAGAGACTCCTATGAGCCCCCCAGACTCCTCATCGGTCATTCGCTCGGCGGGGCTGCAGTGATTCATGCGGCTCAAAGGATCCCTTCCGCCGAGGCGGTTTCGACCATTGCCGCGCCTGCTGAACTCAAGGGTCTGCTCCGTTTCATCGATGGACCACCGCTCGAAAAGCTTCAAAGAGAAGGCGAGGCTTCAATCAATATTTCCGGCAGAGATTTCAAGATAAAGGAGCAGTTTCTAAACGATCTTAAGCAGGACAATATGGAGGAGGCGATACACGCGCTGAGAAGACCTCTTTTGATCTTCCATTCTCCGGCAGACCAGATCGTATCGATTGAGCAGGCTGCGAAGATCTTTACTGCGGCGCGACATCCGAAGAGCTTCATTTCGTTGGACAAGGCCGATCACCTGCTCGCCAACCGGGAAGATTCCCTCTACGTCGGCTCGGTGCTTGCGGCTTGGGCATCGAAATATCTCAAGATTTCAGAGAGAAAATATATTCAACCGGAACTATCCGATAACCGAATTATAGCCCATACGGGCAAGACCGGCTTTCGGACCGGGATTATAGCCAACGGACACGGCCTGGTCGCCGATGAACCGATCTCGGTGGGAGGGGCCAATAGCGGGCCGACTCCCTACGACCTGCTGGTATCGGCCCTTGGCGCGTGCACCGGGATGACCATAAGAATGTATGCGGACCGCGAGAAACTGCCGTTGGACTCCAGTGTCGTAAGACTGAGGCATGAGAAAATCCATGCGGAAGACTGCCAGGATTGCGAAGACCCGAGAAGCAAAATAGATTTCATTGAAAGGGAGATCGAACTGCAGGGGGACCTTGACCAGCCCACCCGGCAGAGAATTTTCGAGGTCGCCAACCGGTGTCCGGTGCACAGGACGCTCGCATCAGGGAGCCGCATCGCCTCCAAACTGAAAGAATAACATCGCGGAGCATAAGGGGAGAATCTAATGAAATTACCACTGGAAATCAGCGCACGCGACGTGCGCATCAACGATGAAACCGAGGAACTGATTCGGGACAAAGCTTTAAAACTCGACAGGTTCTACGACCAGATCATCGGGTGCCGGGTGAAAGTGGAGGCGCCTCACCGCAGCCAGCGAAGCGGCATAATGTATAACGTCAGGATTGATATTACCGTGCCAGGCGGTGCGCTGATTGTGAAAAGAGAACCTGACGAAGATCTGCATGTGGCGATAGTGAATTCGTTCGAAACGGCCCGACGACGCGTAACGGAGTATGCGGAGAAGCAAAGGGGCGAGGTGAAAACTCACTTTGAGAAGCCGGTGGCAAGGGTAGTCAGGATATTTACGGAGCAAGGCTATGGGTTTCTCATGACACCTGAGGGACGTGAGGTTTACTTTCATAAAAACGCGGTTCTCGATGGCAAATTCGAAGTGCTGAATGTCGGGATGGCGGTAACCTTTATTGAGCGATCAGGAGACAAGGGATCCCAGGCAAGCTCTGTTTCCGTGGTTTGACGGTCCGGTACGGCCCGATCTGGAAAGAATGCATACTGGAGGCGGGGATCGACCCGCCTCTTCGATTTTGCGGGGAATATTGGCGAACGGGTCAATTGGTGAACCGCGCATCGGCCACTACACTTAGAAAGAGGCACATCGGAGAAAAAGATGCTTTGGGGCATACTGGGCATCATTATTGTCTTGCTGCTCATACTGACTAACGGTTTTTTCGCAATGTCGGAGCTTGCGGTGATCTCGTCGAGCAAAACGCGGCTGCTGAGGCACGCTGAGGAGGGGAACTCGAGCGCCCGCGTGGCACTGGATCTGGCCGAGAACCCGTATCGCTTTCTGGCGACCGTACAGATCGGAATAACGCTCATCGGCGTTCTAAGCGGGGCTTTCGGCGGGGCAAGCCTTGCGGGACATGTGGCTGCAACGCTCTCGTCGATCCCATACATAGGACGCTACAGCGACTCGATAGCCCTGGGGCTGGTTGTCGGGCTTATCACCTATCTTTCGCTCATGGCCGAACTTATCCCGAAAAGGATCGCCGTATCCTCCCCCGAGCGCATTGCTTCAGCGGTTGCAAAACCGATGGCGAGACTGTCGGCCGTAACGTCACCCATTATCCGGGTGCTGAGCTTTTCGACCGATATCGTGCTTAGCTTTTTCAGGTTCAGGCCAACGAAGCGGGCGCCTGTAACCGAGGAGGAAATCCGCATGATCATAGGGCAGGCCACGGTTGCCGGCGTGCTCGAAGAAGCCGAGCAGGATATGGTGGAACGAGTCTTCCGGCTTGGAGACCGCCGTATCGGGGTGATGATGACTCCGCGCCACAAGGTCGTGTGGCTTGATATAAACGAGTCGGCGGACAAGACGAGACGAAAAATCGCCAAAAGTCCTTATTCCTGGTTTCCCGTCGGCCAGAAGGCGGGAAATATCCTGGGGGTGCTCCATGTTCGCGACATGGCTGCCAGATGCCTGAGCGGGATGCCCCTTGACCTCAGAGCCTCGATGCGTAAGCCTCTTTTCGTCCATGAGAGCACGCATGCCTTAAAAGTGCTGGAGAGCTTCAGGCAATCGGGCCAGCAAATGGCGCTCGTGGTCGACGAGTATGGCACTATCGAGGGCATTATAACTCTCACGGATATTTTGGAGGCCATCGTCGGTGACATTGCTTCGGCAGAAGTGCTGGAGGCGCCTCCAATTATTCAGCGGGAAGAAGACACGTGGCTGGTGAAAGGGATGCTGCCCGTCGACGAACTGAAAGCCTATTTCCACATTCGCCAACTACCCGGTGAGCGGCGAGGGCGGTTTCAGACCCTGGGTGGTTTTACAATGACTCACCTCAAGAGGGTGCCGGTTGCCGGAGACCTCTTCGAGTGCGGGGGCTACAGCTTTGAAATAGTCGAAATGGAGGGACGCAGGGTCCAAAAGGTCCTCATAAAAAAGATCGCTGAATAACCGGCCAACAGGCGAATAATCTGTTTATAATCCGGTCATTCCACTTACCGTCTTTAGGCGCAAGATCCTCTTGCCGGCTTTACAAAACGTCAGAATCGTTCTAAATTCTTATGTCAGCTAAACTCATCGTTTCAAGACGGGATCAAACCGATGCTTCAACTTTACAACACAATGACTCGACAAAAAGAACCCTTTCGGCCGGAAAACGGTCACGTGCGGGGAGTGGTCAGGATGTTCAGTTGTGGACCCTCGATTTATAGCCCGCCTCATATCGGAAATTATCGCACGTTCATCTGGGAGGATGTGCTTCAAAGATATCTGGAGTACCAGGGATATGAAGTCAAGCGAGTCATAAACTTAACTGATATTGAAGACAAGGCCATCGAGGAAGCGCAAGAGCACGGCCTGTCGGTCGGAGAACTTACAGGCGCCATAGCCGGGCGCTTTATTGAAGAAGCCGGAAGGTTGCGGATAAAATTGCCCGAGCGGATTCCACGCTCATCGACGAGCGTCGAACAGGCCGTTTACCTGATCCGCAAGCTGATGGAGAAAGGTTATGCCTACCGGCACAAGTCCGACATTTTCTTCGATCCTCTCAAGTTCAAGGGTTTCGGCAAACTGTTCCGGCTGGACATGAGCAAATGGCCTAAAACCAAGAAGCGGTTCAAGCGGGACACCTATCCGGGACTAAGATGGAACCTTGGTGATTTCATCCTCTGGCACGGGTGCAAGGGAGGCGATGAGGTTTGCTGGGACTCTGAGATAGGCAGGGGGAGGCCTTCATGGAACGTGCAGGACCCAGCCATGATTTCTGCAACCCTGGGCTATTCCCTGGACATATTCTGCGGAGGCATTGACAACCTTTACAGGCACCACGATTACAATATCGCCGTTATGGAATCGGTGTCGGGTGAAGAATTGGCCCACCACTGGCTGCATGGCCTTCATGTTCTGGTCGGCGGAAAGAAAATGTCGAAAAGCCTTCACAATATAGTTTACCCTGGGAATCTTATCGAGCAGGGCTTTTCCTGGGAGCAAATCCGTTTTTACCTCCTGTCGAGGCAATACCGCAAAAGGCTCAACCTGAGCATGGATGGAGTTCGCGCGGAAGGTTCGAAGCTGGATGCCCTGAGAGCGATGACACGAGATCTGTCGATCCCCCGGGAGAGAACTGAACAGATTATAGAGGATGAAGCCGTAAGCAGCCTGACCGAGGATCTCACGGCTTCATTCGAGGCAGGGATGAACAACGATCTTGACGTGCCTTCAGCGGTCGAGGGCCTCTTCGGAGCAGTTCAGCGTCTGCATTTGCTGCACAAGACCGACAGAATCGGCAGAGAGCAGACACGGACAATTGAAGAGAAACTACGGAAAATAGACTCCGTGCTGCAGGTTTTGTTTTGAAGTGAATTAAGGCGCTTAGGTGGTTTAGGAATTAATCTTTCAAGTTCTGGGTTCGTCTCAATTCCTCAACTCCTGAATTCCTAAAATAACAGGGTAATCCTCCGGCTC
>PLSV01000049.1 GCA_003165235.1 Syntrophobacteraceae bacterium | reverse complement strand
GGTGGAAAACGAGATTGAAAAGTGTTCACTTCCGTCGTTCCCTTGCCCGACACTAAATCCCCTCAATTTCATCAAAACAAGCAAGCTCATGACGGAACGGATTCATGCCCACGGCGCGAAGATATTTCTTCAGCTCACCGCCGGCTTCGGACGGGTGAGCATCCCTTCCCTTGTCGGCAGTACCGCCGTGGCTCCTTCGGCTATCCCTCACCGGTGGATACCGGGAGTGATCTGCCGCCCGCTTACAATAGACGAAATCAGGACCTATATCGGCAAGTTTGCCGACTCTGCGGAAATCTGCCGGAATGCTGGATACGACGGGGTCGAAATTCACGCGGTTCACGAAGGATATCTGCTTGATCAGTTTGCCATCTCATTTTTCAACCAGCGGACCGACGAATACGGAGGCAGCCTCGAGAATCGTCTCCGTTTTACAACCGACATTGTGAAGGTCATCAAGGCGCGATGCGGGCAGGACTTTCCGGTGTCCCTTCGCTACAGCGTTAAGAGCTTCATCAAGGACTGGCTCAAAGGCGGCCTTCCCGGCGAAGAGTTTGAAGAGAAAGGACGGGACATTCCTGAAGGCATCGAGGCGGCCAAGCTACTGGAAAGCGCCGGATATGACGCCTTAAATGGTGATGTCGGTTCGTACGATGCCTGGTATTGGAGCCACCCGCCGATGTACCAGAAGAAGGGCCTCTATCTTCCCTACGGTGAGATACTCAAGAAAGCCGTGACCGTCCCGGTTATTACGGCGGGGAGAATGGACAATCCGGCCCTTGCCTCCAGCGCAATTGCAGAAGGAAAAACTGACATGATCGGTCTTGCACGGCCGCTGCTGGCCGATCCGGAACTGCCGAACAAAATAAAAGGCGGCCGGGTCGCCAAGATACGACCCTGCCTTTCCTGTCAGGAAGGCTGCATGGGCCGGCTCGCGAAATTCGGCTCGATCTCTTGTGCCGTCAACCCGGCGTGCGGACGAGAGCAGGAGTACGGCATCGAGCCGAGTCGCGAGAAACGGAAAGTGATGATAGTCGGCGGCGGTATTTCGGGTATGGAAGCGGCGAGAGTCGCTGCAATTCGAGGGCACCATGTCGATCTTTACGAATCCGGAAAAGAGCTCGGCGGTGTCGTCATTGCCGGGGGTATGCCGGATTTTAAGAAAGACGATCATGCCCTCATTGCCTGGTACGAAGATCAATTGAAAGATTTTGGCGTTAACGTGCACTTCAACACGAAAATCGACGCTGACGCCATTGCAGCCGCGAAGGCCGACACGGTTATCGTCGCTACCGGCGCCGCTGCAAAGATGCTCTCCATTCCCGGCGCGAAAAATGTTTTCAGCGCGACCGACATTCTGTTGGGGAAGACCGACCCCGGAGAATCGGTGCTGATCGTTGGAGGTGGCTTGGTCGGGTGCGAAATCGCGCTTTGGCTCGCGGAAAAGGGCAAACATGTGACAATTGTCGAAGTCATGGACGGGCTCCTGAAGCTCGCGGGCCCCCTGTGCCATGCAAACGGCGACATGCTCCTCGAATTGCTTCATTTCAAGAAAGTCGACGTGATCACCGGATTCAAAGTTGTCGAAGAGGGGCCGGAAGGATTCGTCATACAACCCCGCGACGGCGGTCACTCGAGAACCGTGAAAGCCGATTCCGCTATAGTCGCCATCGGTTACAATCCGGAAACGACTCTGTACAACCAGGTGAAGGACGAAACCGCCGACACCCATCTTATCGGCGATGCACAGCAGGTGCAAAACATCATGTACGCAATATGGGGCGCCTACGAAGTCGCCCGCAACATCTAGGTATGGCCCCATCCGCTAAACCATGACCTGCTCTATAAAATATTAACCGATTTGATCTTTAGATTTGGACTGGGGAAACATGGAATCCGCAAAGCGTATTGTCATTATAGGAGGTGTAGCCGGTGGGGCTTCGTGTGCGGCAAGGGCCAGGAGGCTTTCGGAAGACGCCCAAATCATCCTGTTTGAAAGAGGCCCATTCGTTTCTTTTGCCAATTGCGGGCTGCCCTACTTCGTGGGCGATGTAATAAAAAGGGAAGAAGCGCTCCTGGTTGCTACCCCCGACCTGTTCAGGAAGCGATTCAATATCGAGGTTCGCCTTAACTCGGAAGTTACCTCGATAGACAGAGAGCGAAATGAGGTAGAAATCGAGGATCTGCGGTCCCGAAAAAGGCACCGAGAGAAATACGACGCCCTGGTTTTGTCGCCAGGTGCTTCACCTATAAGGCCGCCCGTTCCGGGATTGGATCTACCCGGTATCTTTACGGTCAGGAGCATACCTGACAGCAGGCACATTAAGGAATGGATCAAAAAATTCGGTGCCAAACGGGCGATGGTGGTCGGCGGTGGGTTTATCGGCTTAGAAATGACTGAAAATTTGGCCAAACTTGGGCTGGACGTCACTATTATCGAGATGCAGCCCCAGGTCATGCCGTTAGCGGACCCAGAGATCGTCGCGCCGGTTCAGGACGAACTCAGGCGTCACGGTGTTTCTCTTCGCCTTGGAGAGACTGTCACCGCCTTCGAAGCAATCCAGGGCGGCTCCATTTCCGCTCAGTTCGAATCAGGAGACCGTGAGAACGCTGACTTAGTCATTCTGGGGGTTGGGGTGCGCCCTGAGACAAAACTTGCCCGCGATGCCGGACTTGAGATCGGTGAGCTTGGAGGCATAAGGGTGGACGATAGAATGGTAACGAGCGATCCGAAAATCTGGGCGGTTGGAGATGCAGTTGAAGTCCGGGATTTCGTGACCGGCCGATGGGCCCTTATTCCTCTTGCTGGACCAGCAAACCGCCAGGGACGAATTGTCGCGGATGCAATCATGGGGAAGGACAGAAAATTCAGGGGGGTCCAAGGGACACTTGTATGTGGTGTTTTCGACCTGACACTCGCCTCCACCGGCCCAAGTGAAAAGACTTTGAAAAGATTGGGCCTTTGGGATGCCACGTATGACAAGATCTACCTGCATCCGGGACATCATGCGAGCTATTTCCCGGGAGCGAAGCCAATAACCCTGAAACTCATATTTTCAAGGCAAGACGGCCGGATTTTAGGAGCGCAGGCCGTCGGGCAGGAGGGAGTTGACAAGCGCATCGATGTAATCTCAATGGCTATACAAAATCATGCCACCGTTTTCGACCTCGAGGAAGCTGAATTGTGCTACGCACCTCAGTTTGGTTCCGCCAAGGACCCCGTCAATCTAGCTGGAATGATCGCCTCGAACGTGATTCGCGGAGATGCCCGCATTGCACAGTGGGAAGGACTGGAAGATACGGATGCTTTCATCCTGGATGTGCGGGATCCTTCCGAATTTCAAAGGGGTCATGTTGAGAATGCCGTAAATATCCCACTCAACGATCTTCGCTCCAGAATGGAAGAATTGCCCAAGGGGCGTCAAATCTGGGCTTACTGCCTTGTCGGCCAAAGAGCCTACTATGCCGCAAGGGCTCTATCCCAGCACGGATTCGACGTTAAAAACATCAGCGGAGGGTATAAGACGCTCCAGCTCCGGCGCGCTGCCACAGAAAAGTCCGGATGAAGAAGAGAAGCGCCCCGATTGATTCGCCAGGTGCAGTTGGCCCGAATGCCTATACCCTTGCGACACTACCTGAGAGAGCGCTTTGGACCGGCCTCCTCCGCACAAGAAGGCGCTGGAGCGCGTCAATTGCCCACACACGGTGCTCTCCCGTCAAGACTTTTGCTCAATCTAATGCATTACTCGAGCTTTATAAAATTTGGCGCCGCTCTGACACCTATTGAGCTAGCCTGTATAAGTATATACTCATTATAGCAAGCATCACAGATAGCGGCCCCAGGCCCCCATTGTTGGCCGGGAAGACAATCCGGCTTTTCGCAGCCTAGTAGGACAAAGGTATGGTCAGTTTGCTGCGTGCGCCGTGCGAAGGCACGGT
>PLSV01000235.1 GCA_003165235.1 Syntrophobacteraceae bacterium | reverse complement strand
AGGGCCAGGGCGATGGTCGTCTTGCCCAATCCCGGCAGGTCCTCGATCAGGATATGTCCGCCGGTCAGGAGTGCGATCATCGAAAGGCGCAGCACCTCTTCCTTGCCGTTGAGGTAATCGCGGCTCAAGGTATCGAGCATCGCAATCATTGTGCAATTATTGTGGGATACTGTCACTTTCGGTCCTCTATGAGCGATATATACCAAAACATTTATCAGAATTTGATGTTTACGCCTATTCCCAATGATTGAGGTGTAGTACCCTTGTCGCTGTTGGAAGGGTCGTTGGTGAGGCGCAGATATTTGTAGTCAATGACCAATGCTGAATTGATGCCCAGATTGAAGCGGACGCCGGCCTGACCCGCCACGCCTGTTTTAAGTTTTGTCGAAGTGTCGGTGACGCTGTTTTCCTGGGGGAGGACGTATGCCAACCCGGTCCCGATGTAGGGGGTGAAGTCCTTTAGCAGGCTGAAACCGTATTTCGCCGTCAGCACGCCTGGATCCTTGCCTACTATATCGGTGGTAACAGGTTGCAGCGTACCGGAACCGAGCGTAAAGCCGTCCTTAACATCGCTGGCATAACAAACTGCCACCTTCAACATGGCGATACAGGCTATCGTCATCATCGCAAGGGTCGTGACACCGGCCCTCAACTCAAGCCGTACATTTTTTGCAGCGTTGTTTCTTTTAGTGCCCATTTTGAATCCTCTGACTGAATTTTTTAAACGATCCCTTTTGGGCGCCCCTGTCCCTCTTTTCCTTATATAATGAGTATACGCTATTTCCTCCATTCTCTGGCTGTTTTAATTGCATCATTGAAACAGGCTTGCTATATAATAATCTTGTTAAGATAACTAGTAGCAAGAAGGTCAAAATACTAAGGCCAATCATGAAAATCCACAACCTCCTCATCCATCTTCACAACAACATAGATGCCTTCTCTATCAAGCCGCGCCATGTCGATCTGATCCGCGGGATTGTCCCTGACGCCCGCATTATCGTCGCCGAAGGACAGAGCAATTTTCTTGAGAGGCTCCATGAAGCCGATTGCGCCCTGGCCTGGGTATTCAAATCCGGGTGGTACGTAGCCGCTCCGAAGCTGAAGGCTCTTTTTACGCCCGCTGCCGGACACGATTGGGTCGCAGAGGACCCGAGCGGCCGGGTGAAGACATTCTACGGCAGCTTTCACGGCCGCATCATGCGCGAAAGCCTTCTCTCCATGATGCTCCACTTCAACCGGCGGATCGGGACGTCGCTCGCAGACCAGAAGAACAGGGTATGGGGCCGGCCCGGCTACAGCGAGTGTGTAGCGCTCTTCAATCAGAGACTGCTCCTGGTGGGGTTTGGACCGCTGGGCCGGTCGATGGCTGAACTGCTGAAGGTCTTCGGGGCACGAATAACCGCGGTCAAGCGCGATACGAGGGGATTCGAGGGCGATCCCCTCGTTGACCGGGTGATCTCCTTCGACAGGCTGGAAGAGGAACTCCCTGAAGCCGACCACGTGATCTTTGTCCTGCCGGGCGGGGCGAGAACCGACGGCATCTTTACCTCGCGGCATTTCAATGCCATGAAGCCGGGGGCCTGCCTGTACAACCTGGGGCGCAGCAACTGCTACCGGGAGGAAGATCTTCTGAACGCCCTCAAGCATGGCCCTCTTGCGTGTGCCGGGCTGGATGTCTTCGCCGAGGAGCCGCTACCCCCTGCCTCGCCCCTCTGGGAACAGCCCAATGCGTTGATCACGCCGCATTCCAGTGCAATCAGCCGTGAGTACATTGACCTGTTTATTCAGGAATGGCGTGAGATACTCCGGAAGATATAAGGGAATACGGAAGAGACAGTATCGGAAATGCCTGCATGCAAGCGGCTTGTTTATCCTGTCCCAAGGGTTCTCCGGGCCTCATGGTCCAAGAGCGGTCCGGGCGCTGTCGTGCTGTGAAACCGGGCGTGGTCGGGATGGATGCAGTAGCAGCTGGTGGAACCAGCGGGAATTGCGTACCGGCATGCCCTGTTGTTGGCTAAACAGCGGGAAAAATCATCGACAAGATACTCGGTTGCGCATGCTTCCAGGTTGGGTTCGCTCCCGCAAACGTTTTGAATGGGTATCGGCACTGACACCTCATCTCCTTCCCGCCGCAAGTGAGCCTGCATTCTTCTTTCAGACGCGCTTAAGCGATTCATTGTATATTATATCATCCCCTTTGCACCGGCACAATTGCGCGCAAAATTATTTTTCATTTATTGTAAATGCCCCGTGTGAGGGGCTGATTCTGCCAGATTCCTTTGATTTGGAATCGGTATTATTCATGGATTGTTATTGACTGTTAGTATGGAAGTGATAAAACGAACTGGCATGGCGAGTTGGACCGCGAAGGCGCTCAGAAGGAGGCGACCGTAAGGTCGAATCAAAAAACCTCCTTTCCGGATCGGAAACCAAACGAATGGTGTTGACTAAAACCTTAATAAGTTTCAATGGATCAAATTTCAGGATGATTGCCACACTCCAGTACCAGGGGAAGTAACATGTCAGATAAGCGCGGCAAGGATGAAACAGATATAATATGTTCTTGTGGTGAACTACATAAAGGGCATATATGTTGGCTATCTCATATGGGACTATTAAACGAGGTGTATCATCTGACCAACACCCCAACTGTATTGTGTTCAAAATGCGGAGCTAAAGCCAACTTTCCTCATAACGTATGTTTTTCAGTTTTACTGCCAAACGATGGGGAATAGTCACAATTACCAAAGCTGATAATGCACAAATAATCATGTCACCTTCACCCTCTTAACCTTCTTTGTCTTTGTCGATTCTTCAGGGATTAACGGTGCGGAAAGTTGTTTGTAGCGTACGAACAGAAACGCCACACGCTCCGCCTCGGTTTTGAAGTTGGTTTTACCATAGGCAACATCAACAGCACGGTCGAGCGCCTGATGGGCTTTGACCAGCTCTGGCGGCATTGTCAGGGGATCATAGAGGTCGGCCAGGGTGGATGTGGGGAACTTGGCACGGGCATCGAGGACGCCCTGCGCAGCAGCTTCTATGGTGGCCTGCTGAATATCGCTTGGCTCCGGCCAGGGGAAGTTGTTGTAGACGATACCTGCGGAGTAGCGATAATCACTTTTTAAACGTCCGCAAACCGCCCGCATCCAGGCGTTGTGCATGGTGGAGGAGTTTATGCCGAAGTGATAGAGGGTGGCGTTTGGGATGATAAATACCAGATCACTGCAAAAGGTTTCTGACGTCATAAAACCGATTGGAATAAACGGACGTCGTTCTGAGGATACCTTTGGGACTACCAGAAAATTTCCGTCCGGCATGTTTTCCACATGGAAACGGGTTGGTGTGTCTGCAATTTTACGAGTTGGTGCGCTCTTGCTCTCCAATCGCACCTTGCGCACCGCTTCAATCCGCTTCAATGCCTCGGGCATCCGGCGCAGTTCATCCGGTGGACAGTCACCTAGCCAGAGGCACCACCGTTCATAGCCGTTGATAAATTCATCACTGCCGAGCCAACGGTGGAACCATTTTGCCGCATGTGGTTCCACCTTCAGGAAATCATCTCGCTGTGATGTGGTAAAGAGGTAGTTTCCGCCATCAATCGGTTTGTTGCCGATGCCAATTTCTGGCACGTTGCAGATAGGTTTTGTACGATTCTGTAGCACTACGCCCGGTCCGTCTACCAGATAAGGGTTGATGTTGCTGGCCTTGACGGCGTGCGGTCCGCTCTTGGGTGTGTCGTAGTCAAAGAGCCATTTCTCAGTAACATCCTGCAAGCCAAAACCGATGATTACACAATGGACGGCGGCTTTTCCCCGCGCCTCGCTATTCCACTGAAAGGTGCGGTGGGCAAAATGAAGCTTCACCCCGCGTCGAAAGAGATCGGGCCAGAGGATGCCGACCTGCTCCCCCTGCGTAATGGAGTTGGTGGAGACAAAAGCTGAACGTATGGCTGGGTTTTCGCTCATGTAATCTGTTGCCTTGCGGTACCAACAGGCCACGTAATCCAACACTCCAGCGCCTTTCGTGCCTGAGAAAACTGACTCAACCTCACGACGTTGCTCGTCGTTCAGAAACTTTGATCCAATAAACGGCGGATTTCCCAGCAGGTATGACAGACGGTGTGCCGGGATCACGTTGTTCCAGTCGATCAGAAGCGCATTTCCATGCACGATATGCGGAGCCTTTTTCAGCGGCAAGCGGATAAAGTACTGGCCGAATTCTTCTGATACCTTCAGGTTCATCTGGTGATCGGTCAACCACATGGCCAGTTCGGCTATGCGGGCCGGCCATTCCTCGATCTCGATTCCGTGGAACTGATCCACGTTGACTCCGACAAGCTGAAACACGTCCAGCATGAGTTGGTCATTCTGGCGGACATGCCGAAGCACTTCCAGCTCCAGCAGACGAAGTTCGCGGTATGCAATCACCAGGAAGTTGCCGCAGCCGCAGGCCGGATCAAAAAAGTTCAGGGTTGTCAGTTTTTTCAGAAATTCGAAAAGCTGATTGCGGTTGCGCTTTACCTTCTCGAACTCCTTCCAGAGATCATCCAGAAACAATGGCCTGATAAGTTT
Source organism: Syntrophobacteraceae bacterium (assembly GCA_003165235.1). Lineage (GTDB taxonomy): Bacteria > Desulfobacterota > Syntrophobacteria > Syntrophobacterales > Syntrophobacteraceae > SbD1. The sequence goes on along the minus strand of PLSV01000235.1, from coordinate 2,149 downwards.
GAGAATGTTGGTTTCGCTTGTGTAGTGTGCCCCAAGATTGCGTCGGGCTTTGGTGTCCATGATTGACTGGAAGAGAGAACCGAATATGGCGGGGCTGATACGGCTCCAGTCAATGGCGCAGCAGTCGAGCAGGGCATCTCGCATTTTCCGGTCAAAATCCGAGCTGCGGAGGATTTCGGCAAACAACTGTCCATTGACGTATGGGAAGAGAGCAAGCTGTTCATCGAGAATTTTCGTCCGGCGTTCCGGAGACGTGTCAAGTACCTGAAACAGCTTGGCCAGATGCATGCCCATGTCGCAGCCGTCTTCCGAAGTGCGCAGCTCCAGGTATTCACGGAAGGCGTTTTTATCGAATATGCCGGTATCCTCGGCAAACAGACAGAAGAGCATGCGCACCAGAAGCACTTCCAACTGGTGGCCGTCGTAACCGGTATCTTTCAGCAGGTCATGGAGCTTGCCGAGTTTTTCCGCGGCATGTATGTTTACCGGGTCTTGCTGGCCGAAACTCCTGGTCTGGTATCCTGCGATGAAGCCGAAGAGGGATATCTTTTGCGGAAGTTCAGAAAGGGTAAAGTCGTTTTGCTCATGGGTGGCAAGTTCATGGAGTCGGAACCGCTCAAAGTCCGATACCAGCACGTATTGAGGGAGATCACGTTCCTTTATTCCTGGGAAGTAATCAAGGGCCTGATTGTAAGCCTCATCGAGGTCTCGGCCAAGTGACTTGTGCTCTACGATCAATACTCCCTTCCAGAACAGATCAATAAAACCGCCCTGATTTTCTCCCTTTTTTACGGGCACCTCAAACGATGCGACCCGTTTTCGGGAAATACCAAAGACGTCGAAAAAACCGTCCCAGAAACTCTTGGCTTCTGCGTTTTCCGATTTTTCGTCAGCCCATTCTTTGGCAAATTCGTAGGCTCGAATTCTTATTTCGTTCCATGAAAGCGGCATTGTTAACCCTAAGTATCAGATTATTCCAGAGTTATAATACAATTATTGTCTTGGCAAAAGTGAATTACCCCGCCCACAGGGCGGGGCATCAGAAGCGTTCAAAAGCACAGCCAAACTTCCAGTTTGACTGACAGGAAAGATCGAGTATAGGCTTGAACCTGCCTTCTGCAGGAAAACTTTTCATCCCCGTTCACAGAACGGGGTATTCAAGTTTTGAAGATTTCATAAATTAATTGATTTGTGTCCCCCGAATATTTCGGAAATGTTTTAGTAAACAACTATAAAAACACTCTATAGTCAACATTTAGCGCAGTTGATAGTTTCTTTGCAGTCTCCTTGCCAATGGGCCGCTTGCCCCTTTCCATTTCTGAAATATGTCGCTGAGGGATTCCAGTCAGTTCTGACAACCGGGTCTGAGTGAGCTCTTTTTTACTCCTTGCGCCGCGCAGGATAGATGCTGGAATGCTGCCGCGCCGTCCTGCCGCCTCACGCCATGGAATCGAGTCGGAATTCTCCAGTGTCTCAACATATCTTTTGATGGTAGCGACGTTCGCCGGGTTCACCATTAGGTTCAAAGGAACCAAATTTTCAGTACGGGGCTTTTTCGTGAGTGCCTGCATATGTCACCTCAATCAGTTTCACAGTGTCGTCAACTTCTTCCCATACGGCAATGTAGGTCTCTGACCGATTATTGATTGATCGTCTTTCGCAGTATCGAACTTATGTTTTTATATCACTCCCGTATGAGCAGTCAATTACAAACCATCATTCCAAAGGCATCTCATTGCTTCACAAATGGGCTTTCGCTCTTCGACGGACATCATAGTGTTGCCAAGGACTCCGATGGCGGGTTATAATTCAAGACTCCGGTTAACAGCTTTTCATGGACAGCCGCTTTTCCGTGATGAAATGCATCTGCCGTAGATTCTGCTATACTTTGAACAGTGGGTCTAAATCTCGTATATCAAAAGAACAAATCCAACCCTGAAAGGAAAGGAGAGCATGTAATGAGTAAAGATAGCACGTGTCCGGTAACAGGCGTAGTTGACAGACCCGCTGCCGGCAGTGGCGCCTCGAACCGGGACTGGTGGCCGAACCAGTTGAATCTGAAGATCCTTCATCAGAATTCTCCCGAGGGCAACCCGATGGGCGAGGAGTTCAGCTACGCCGAGGAATTCAAGAAACTCGACCTGGAGGC
>PLSV01000378.1:2309-18041 GCA_003165235.1 Syntrophobacteraceae bacterium | reverse complement strand
CACTTCAATACCGAGCAAGCGGGTTGCTCTTGCTTTGTTCCATGCGGTCTCATCGGGGCTTCAAGAATTGCGGGAGAACGGCGCTCGATTCCTGGAGCGCCCATGAAGTCAGGCGGCAGACGATCGAATGCGATGATGTTTTGGCGCCACAAGAACGAAGGCATGCTCCATGGTGTGCTCGGTCTCCCGCACATTTCCGGGTCAGGGATACCCGAGAAAGGCTTTCAAGACATCAGAGGATATCGCCTCAATCGTTTTTTTGAATGTGACGACAACTCTTATGTTGCATGCAACACTTTTTCTATTCAATCACACAAGCCTCTACGGCGCTCAATCTGCCGTAAGTGTCCACATTCATTACTTAAAATGGAAATGCTACAGCTCTAAGCACACCGGGCATGGATTTTGCCTAAGCATTGGACAGCACAGCACGTTAGTTGAAGGAAGGATCGGAGTGTCCGGAGTATTTATCCGGCAAGATACAGGAGGGATATGGCGTCAAATGAGAGTATCGCAAAGGAGCGCACAATACTTTTTTGCGATGGGGCATGCTCCGGCAACCGTAAACAATAACTTCTTTACCTAAAACTATTGTTGGACCATCCCGTTGGCCGTGAAACTTACAAAAATCCAAGAAGGAGAAATAAAATGATCAAAACGACTTATTCGACAATGCTGCTTGTTATTGGTTTCCTGGCGCTAATGCTCATGGCGCCATCTACTTATCTAATGGCGCAGGCAACGGAGGAGCATCGTTCCTCCGAGAGTTCTTCGAGCACCACGGTGCAGACGCCGCCGCCAGTGCAGGAGCATCATTCCTCAGAGAGTTCCTCGAGCACCACCACGAGATCCACGACAGAGGCGCCCCCAGAGCATTGTGTCAGTCATTGCCATGAAAATTATAGTCAAAGTTTGAGGGAGTGCAATGAGCCGAACCACCCCAGCCACAACAAATGCGACAAATGGGCTCGGGAACGTGAACAGGAATGCCTCAATACATGCAGGTAGTCGGCAATAACGGAGGTAGAGGCTGGTGGGAGCATTGCTTGGTTCTTGAGAATTCTTGCTGTAAACAGATTGGAATCGGACTGGCCGGGGCCTTTGGCCTCGGCCAGTCCGATTCAAGGCTTTCCCAAAAGGACATCTCACAAAACCGCCGCTCGGAACTGAACGCGCTGACGAACCAGCCTATGGCGTCCGCCGTGGATAGGCGAATGCAAATGAAGCAGGCGCATTGGAAGGAGGGGAAAAGTGTTCAGCGGCAGGGGTCCTTTTGCCGTCTTCATCCACTTATCCAACTGTTTACTTTACACGGAAATTCCTTATTGTAATGGTTCAGATTATTATGCTTGGAATCATGCATCACATAGGTGGCAGCCTCGCTTCGCAGCAAGACTGCTCGGGTTGCCATCCAGTCGCAGATGAAAGGATACGCAAATGTTGCCATACCATCCTTACCTCGGTCCAGTCGTTGCTTTAGCTGCCGGGATATTGATCCTGATTCAACCCGGTTTGTTGAGTGTCATTGTGGCGATCTATCTGATTGTAACCGGCCTGCTTGGTCTGATGGGGGCAAGGCCTTCTGGACGATGGTGGAGAGGATGATTCTGAAACGTTCATCTATTGGCCAGCTTCAAATCCGGCCGGGTCACCTCCTTTTGCTTTAACTGTATTTTCTTCTCTCTTAGTGTAATGGCGCAGGAGCCCTATTAGCGCCTTTGGAAAGGATGAAGGTCCAATCGGAGCCCTGCCTTCCTGGCTGGAAGACCGCTGGAAGGGCCTGAAGAAATATATCAACTCGCAATACTTGATTTTGCTCAACCGGTACGAATAAGCCAATCCCTATGGGATGAACTATTTCCAGTTATCGATGAAGCAAACCCAAGATACCTGTAATGATCAAGTAGAACGCCACAACATAATTCAAGAGCCTTGGCATGATTAAAACCAACAGGCCGGCAACTAAAGACACCAGTGGCCCTGAAATAGCTGGAAGGCCATAAATAGGGAACACCATTGCATACTCCTTTGCGTTAAATTAATAAGGAAATGGCGCTAGCATTGAAAGTCCTGTGGGCCATCACGGCGCGGCTTTCAGTTGTAGTTCTATCCGCTCCTGGTCTCCATATATAAGGGCCACCAAAATGCTCAAATACTCCTGCAAATTTCTGGTCAGCAGAAAATTCTGCCGGACCAATTCTTTTGCTATACGACCCATTTCCAGGGCTTTGTCGGGGTGACGCAAGAGATATCTGGCGCGCAAAGCAGCTCCTTCCGGGGTCTTAACCAGAAAACCCGTGTGATGGTTCACTATCTGAAGCCGAATTCCCCCCGCATCGCCGCCAATCACAGGTTTTCCTTTCCACAGGGCCTCAGTCACGGTGAGGCCGAATCCTTCCTTGAGAGACTTTTGCACCACCAGGTCCGCGCCTCGCTGCAGAGCATTAATCGTCACATGGGCATCCGGAGGTAAAAGCAGCACGTGGATGTCTTTGTCGCCGCCGACCTCATTACGAACCTCGGCCAGGACAGCAGCGCCTTCGGGGTCATCGGTGGCTTCACCGCCTGCGAGGACCAGTTGCAGTGACGGAGCGAAAGACTTGACCAATCGATATGATTTAATCACCCCCAGGGGATCCTTGAACCGATCGAATCGTGAGACCTGGAGCATTATCAATCTAGCGGGGTCCAGACCGAATTGAAGTTTGGTGGCCTGGACTTGCTCCGGGGTCAGATCCATGTTTTTTTCGCTGAGAGGGTCGATACTGGGCGGCATCAGATACTGGATGTGCGGCAAGGGTTGGGCAAAATCCGCCAGGGAAAAAATACTCGCATCGTATTCCATGACATATTTACGCAAGTATTGCCACACCGGACGATAAGGATGGCTCAGGTCGATATGACATCGCCAGATCCACTTGCCCTTTCGGTTGGGGCATGACCTCAAAAGGGGCAGCGGCTGCGGATCGTGTATAATGACTATGTCGGCTTCCTCAAGCGTCGAACGGAGTTCTTCGGAGTTTTGCGCGCCGGTTTCCTCGTAAACCTTGAAAACCCCATCCCACAACTGGACGGGCACGCCTTGTAAGGCGTTGTGGAAGCTCTTGGTGACCTGGAAAAACGCCTCTTCACCTCGAATTACTTCCCACCGCGCATCGAGGCCCAGATCTTTTTGGAGGGGGACCAGTTTGCTCAGAATTTCCGCTACGCCGCCACCTACATAAGTGGAGTTGACGTGCACCACCTTCGTCCCTCTTAACGGCCTGGCCAGTTGACGGAGCCGGTCGATCACGTTTTCTCCGGTCACTGCCACATAATCTTGAATAGATGTCATCCGGTCTCTCCCCGAGAAAAATACTTTGCGAAAAGATCTGCCAGTTGCTTGCGCAATTCCACGAGGGATCCAAAATAGGGATCGATTGCAGCCACTTGCGAGCAAAGCTCATCATCACCGAAAGACCTCAACCAGGTGCGGAAATCGTCCATCATTTGAGGGCTGCGGCGTCTCGCATCAATAAAATGATAAAATATGCTTCCCACGGACATTTTGGGCACGGCCTCCACTAATTCCTCCGGCTCTTCAATTTTGCCGTGGGTATCGAAAACCACCATTTGAGAGCGGAGAAAATGAAATTGCATCTCGGGCTTGGCCCAGACAACCGTTTCGATCTCATCCAACCTCTGTTCTATGACCTCGAGCAGCTTTTGGCGCAGGGAATCCAGACTTACAAAACGATCGGGGTCGATAACAGATAATCGTTCCGCAAGGATATTGTCTTGAAGGGCATAATGAACCCATTCGGCAAAATCGTTGTTGTATTCAGGCTCATCGAACCTGGGCCTCAAGAGCCCACCCCAAAAATGATGGTATACGCTTCCGAGATGAATGGTGAGCAAATGATCTCTCATTTCCTTCAGGTTTTGGGCCTTCTTCCCGGTTGCTATGGTCACCAGCGCACAGTCTTTGACGGAAAATGGTTCATCGTTGGCATTTGCAGTCATCTTACCCTCACAAGTTCATAGGATTACCAATGAGCATCGCTACTGGAAAGCTAAGTAATATCTCTCCGATAGACAACGCCCTGCCCGAAGAAGCCGCCTCGTTCGTGATAACATTGCGCCAGGCGGCAGGCGCCCCGTCAGGCATTGTCACATCCGTGTCCTGCCATACTTGTCTTCCCAGCGGAAAACATCCCTCTTGAACCAGGCCGCTGAGAAACCTCGGGGCAATGACCACGGCCCATTGCCGCTTATGCCTCCAGGCAAAGGCGATGACATGGTTCCTGAATCTTCCCGCCGGCTCAAGGGGAAGATAAGCGCCGGAACGGAAGATGTCCCGATTTGCTTCTTTCGCTTTGAGCGCCCGATAAATGAGAAAAAGTTTAACCCTTCCATCCTCCCTGGTTGAAAGGAGATCCTGGACCAGCCGGCCAATATCGGCATCATCCTGTTCACGGATGCAGGCAAGCATCGCGCGCCTTTTTTCAAAATCCACCGGTCGGCGGTTGTCGGGGTCCACCAGGCTCAGGTCCCACAATTCAGCCCCCTGGTAGAAATCGGGCACACCGGGTGAGGTGATCTTGAGCAGTGTCTGCGAGAGGGAGTTGAGCATTCCGTAGTGAGAAACTTTCCGGCAAAAGGGGATAAGTTCTTTCAAAAATTCGTTGGCTTCTGATGGGGCCAGGATTTTCTCGATAAATGCGACGTAAGCGTTTTCATACTCAGTATCCGGTTTCAACCACGCGGTATGAACTTTGGCTTCCCGGACAGCTTTGACAATATACGCCTTAATTCTTTGAACGAAGCCGATGTAATCGTCGTCTGAAAAGGGAAATGCTCCGATGATAGTCTGGTACAAGAAATACTCGTCGTTCCTATCCGGGACGGCCAAGCCCTGGACGCGCTTCTTTTTGCCCCTGTTTATCCTGATCCAGGTCCGGAGTTTTTGCAGCCACTCGTCCGGCATCTCGGACAATACGTTTATTCTGGCGCGCGCGTCTTCGCCTCTTTTGGTATCGTGAGTCGAGGTCGCATTTAAGGAATCCGGCCACAAGTCTCTTTTCTTAGTGTTGAACTTGTGGAATTCTTCGGGCGAGCAGCCGAAGCGATCCGGCCGTCCACCCACCTCATTGAGTGACAAGAGCCGGTTGTACACATAATGTGTGGTGTCTTCGACTCCCTTCGCCATTACCGGCCCGCTAAGCTGCTGGAACCTCATGGCAAAGTGGAGCCAGTCCCGCTTCTCTTCCTCGGAAACATAATCGGGAAAGTCCAGGAGAAGGAACCTTCGTATAAACGCAAATTCATGCAGCAGGGCGGGAAGATTTGCTCGAGCCCGGTCCACCGCCGCCAAAATGTATTTCCTGTCGTCGTCCGGGACCACAACCTGGCTGATGTAGGTCCTGTATACGGGAAAGACTGCCAGGACCTCGGTCAGCGCCCTTTGCAGCGCATTGAGGGTTATGTCGCTCCCATGGCGGTCCCGGCTGGAGATATTCTTCAGGAGTTGGGCGAGGTTGTGGACGTCGCTCGCCATATCTTCCTGGATCATCAGTTTCTTGTTGTAGCGCACTACATCTTCATAAGAGTTCTTCAAACCGGTCACCCCGGCATAGATTCTGCCGAATGCCCGCTCATTTTCCTTTTGGCAAAACAACTCATTTACATAATTTGTAAAATCATAGCCGGTGGTTCCCTGGACAGGCCAAGAAGGTGGCAGGTCTTCGTTGAGATCGAGTATTTTTTCAACGAGGATATAGGCTGCCGGCGCACTGCCCCTCACTTTTTGAAGATAGCTTGCCGGATCGTACAGCCCATCGACATGATCGATTCTTAAACCGGTTACGATTCGTCTTTCAATCAGATCGAAAATCAGGCCGTGCGTGTGGTTTAGAACGTGGTCGTCTTCGACTTTGAGTGAAATGAGCCCATTGACACAAAAAAAGCGGCGATAGTTTATTTCTTCCGCTGCCACTTTCCAAAAAGAAAGCCTGAAGACTTGCTTGGAAAGAAGGTCATCAAGGGAGTTGAAACTTTCGGGCTTCCCCTTTTGACCATTGAATGCGCGCACAGTTTCATCAATAAATTTTCTTATTACACTATTGCTGGTGTAGAGTTCCCACAATATTCGGCGAATCATTCTTATCTGGATGGATCGCTCTTCGGGTTCATCGCTCGCAGAGAGCATTTTCAAGACGTAGAGTATGCCCAGAAGTTTTATGAAGTCGGGGTCGTCCTCGGCAAGTTTCTTTTTCAACCGGGACAAATTCTTAAAGAGATCGGAATAGGATTCTATTCGCAACGGGAATGCGAGGTTGTAATAAGCGGCCTTGAAGCCCTCAGGACCGTATTGGAGGGCGATTTCTCCATCTTCGAGACACTCCCCATAGAACCTGCCAAGAAATGGCGCCAGAATTCTCCTGTTGAGGCTGGCGGCCGGATAATCCCAATCCACGTCGAAAAACTGAAAGTACCTGGAGCTGGAACCATTCTCCAAAATATCCATCAGCAGCCGATTTTCCGAATCAATCGCCATATGATTCGGGACAATATCCTGAATCCACCCCATCTTGCGCGTTTTTAGCTCCGCCGCCAGCCCCTCCAGGTCAGAGGGCCCTCCCAACTCAGGGTTAAGGTTATTGGGATCAACCACATCATAGCCGTGAAGGCTGCCCTTGACGGCTTTGAATATGGGAGAAGCGTACAGGTCGGATATACCCAGATCCGCCAGATAGGAAATGACTGTCTGGGCGGCCTTAAAGCCGAACGCAGGATTGAATTGAATCCTATAGGTCGCAGTTGACATATTCACGAGAGACTTTTTCACGACAGACTTTCCGATCTTCTATCCCTTTGCAGGTTAGTTGTTTAGGGGCACTTCGGCATTCGGAGCAAAAAATTCGCGGCCAACGCCGTGTAATGGCGTAGCTGTTCCTGCGCATTTTGGTCGCCTGGAGCGGCCTTCTCCTTCAAGTCGGAACAATGGGTGTGGAGGATCTTGTAGCAGATGTTTTGGGTTTTCCAGAGATTGACCTCGAACGGCAAGGTCCGGACCAGTTGCGCAGCCTTATTTAACCTCTCAATGTGAGAAAGGTCGTCAGGTTCTTCGAGAAGTTGTTCGGCCAGACGCTCGATGTTAGCTGCAAGTGACAAGCCTAGAGCAGTCGCATCCAGATTTGCGCCGGCCAAACGAGCTTCTTCCAGAAGAGGCCTGACTACGTCGGGGTCAAGCCCGTCTCCTTGAAGCACATTGCGAAGCTTTGCATTCAAGCACAAGTCCGCTGCGACCGACAGGACTTTCGGCCGTGGCGTGCCGGACCCGGTCAGAAAGCGAATCAAAGGAGCATGGTGCTCATAAATCGAGCTATATGCAGCTTCGGCCTCTTTAAGAGTCGGCCCCATGATCATGTCCAGGACTTTCCGCCGCGCATCGGCGAAAAGCGAGGTCACAGAGTAGGTGGACCTCCCGAAGTATTTACCCAGCAGAAGTATGGTCCTGGGGAAGTCTGCGCGGGCGAAGGCATTTGAAAGGTCTTTGGCCAGCGCTTCATATTTTTGCGCGCCCTGATATTCACCGGTGCCGCAAGTGATGTTGTGATCGCCAAGATGCAGGACGCCAAAGCACAAGCTGGAGGATACGCGCGTAACCTCTGAGGTGACCGTGGCCCGCCCGATTACAAGCCTTGAGCCTCCTACCTGAAAGGTTCGGTAGTCCTCCCGGGTGGCGGAATACGCATAGATCGAGCTGCGTTCGCCGATATCCTGAAACAGTGAGCTTAAGGCATAGTGGGCGCCCACATCTTTCATATCGAGCATGGCGGGCCTGACCCATTTCTCATAGACGGTGCGGCCGTCACGGTGTTCAGGTATGTTGCTTTTGGCAAGTTCGAGACGTTCGAGAAAGCCGGGTTCGAAGGAGTCGTTAAAAAGCTGGTCGGCCAATTGCAGGACCCTGCCGGCGTATTGTATGACCTGAACCGTCTCGATACCGGAAAGCTCGTCAAAAAACCAGCCGCAGCTTGTGTACATGAGCATGGCGTGGCGTTGGAGCTCCATGAGCTTCAGGACCGTGATCTCGTCCCCGGAGTTCAAGGGGCGGATTGCGTGCCGGTTCAAAAACGCGCTGATTCGGTCGGGAAATCGACCCACGATGATGTCGATGTAGTCGTCTCGAGCCGCCCATGGATCGGTCAAAAACTGTCCGGCTAGTTGTTCGAAAGCCGGATTCACGGCATCGCGAAGCCAGTCCAGGGCCGCACGCAGGGGGGCTCGCCAGGCCTGGTTCCAACCCGGGTTGCCGCCGCTGTTGCACCCGCAATCGGACCGCCAGCGTTCTATGCCGTGAACGCAACTCCACGAGCTGTTCTCAAATATCTCCACTTCGTGCGCCGGAGGATGGTCCTCCAGGTACCTGCCGTAATTCGTCACCTGCGCCAGTCCGTTGGACTCGATATGATGGAGCGCATGCGCCAGGGCCATGTCGCCGTAACGATGATGATGCCCGTAGCTTTCGCCATCCGTAGCGATATTGACAAGGCGGGGAGAGTCGTCGGCAAACGCGGACAGCAGCCGATTGGCGAACGCCTCTCCGTTGTCGAGCAATCCTTCAAATGCCAGGGCCTGTGCAATGGGACCGTCGTAAAAGAATAGGTTCATTACGCGGCCGGACGGCAGCGACACCCGGTAGGCTATGGCAGGATAGATTTTTCCACCACTCACGTCCTGCCATTCATCACCATCAATGGGCCGGACCCGGCTTGCCTGCCTGGGGGAAAGTATGGCAAAGCCGATGCCGTGTTGCGCCATGAGGTCCAGGGTTTCCAGATCTACCGCCGTCTCAGGGATCCACAACCCTTCGGGTTTGCGTCCAAAACGATATTCAAAATCCTTTATTCCCCAGATAATCTGCGTGTTCTTGTCGCGGGTGTTGGCCAGCGGCAGGATCATGTGATTGTATGCCTGGGCCAAAGCATTTCCATGCCCTGAGAATTTCTCCAGGCTCTGCCGGTCGGCCTCCAGGATGGCCTCATACGCTTCGGTGGCATACTTCTGCATCCAAAGCAGGACCGTTGGACCGAAGTTGAAGCTTATACTGGCATAATTGTTCACCAGTTGGTCGATCCGCCCTCCGGTGTCCCAGATTCTCGACACTGCGTTTGCCGCGTAGCATTCGGCTGTAACCCGCTCGTTCCAGTCATGGTAGGGGAACGCTGAATCCTGGATCTCAATGGCCTCCAGCCATGGGCTTTCCCTTGGAGGTTGATAAAAATGCCCATGGATACAAATAAATCGGTCCATCACTTAATCCTCCGGTTGCAGACTTACAATTAGAAAGGCATGTTTGGTCAAGGTCACCGAGACTTCTCCTTCTGAATGCAGCACTGTGGGCAGGTCGGGGCCTGGACCGTTCCATCGTTCATCTCCCGACGCCAGGCGCTTGAGCCAACGTCCGTAAGGCAACGGGACGTTGACGGACACAGCGGCGTCACCAAAATGAAAGATGGCGGCAACATGCTCCCTGCGGCCCCAACGCCGAACGACCAGGGCGCTCTGCCTCTCCAGGCAAACAACTTCCATGCGGTCCCTGCTTAATCCCACGCGCGCCCGAGTTTCATTTCGAAGCTTTATCAATTCTTTGTATAATTCATACAGGATGCGATGCCTCCCCTGACGCCGCAGGCTGTGATCCAACTTTGCGCTCTGCCGGGTCGCTTCTTCCTGGGGGTCCGGCGGCTCATCGGCCCTCTGTAAATGTGGAAACTCTTCCCGGCGCCCGCGGCGCACCGCCTCTATCAGATCCGAGTCCGAATGGCTGACGAAATAGGGAAACGGCGCTGTTTCCCCGTACTCTTCGCCCATGAAGAGCAGGGGTATGAAGGGTGAAAGGAGCACCACGGCAGCCGCCAGCTTCAGACCTTCAAAAGAGACCAATGTACTGAGCCGATCGCCTTTCAGACGGTTTCCCACCTGATCGTGGTTCTGGGCAAAGACCACGAACTTACGCGCGGATATAGTTTTGGAGCTGTTCCCGTGGCGACGGCGGCGCGCCGGTGAATATGCCCCCGAGTAGACAAAGCCTTCAACAAAGGCCTTGGCAAGATCTTGAATACGTCCGAAATCTTCATAGTACCCAGTTCGTTCCCTGGTAAGAAGCGTGTGAAGAGCATGATGGAAATCGTCGTTCCATTGGGCGTCCACCCCATAGCCACCCAGTTCCTGAGAGCGAACCAGCCGTGCGTCATTCAAATCACTCTCGGCAATGACATAGATCCGGCGATTAAGCCGCTCGGCCTGCGCATGCACCTCACAAGCCAATTCCTGCAGAAAATGCAGTGCGCTAAAGTCGAAAATCCCGTGAACCGCATCGAGGCGCAAAGCATCGATGCGAAATTCCCTCACCCAATAGAGTGCATTTTCAATAAAGAACCGCCTGACTTCGTCGCTTTCAGGCCCATCAAAATTGACGGCCGAACCCCACGGAGTGTGGTATCGGCTGGTAAAGAAAGGTCCAAAATCATTGAGATAATTTCCCTCCGGCCCGAGATGGTTGTAGACAACATCCAGAGTCACAGCCATACCGCGCTTGTGGCACGCATTGACAAGTCTTTTGAGGCCTTCAGGACCGCCATAAGAATTTTGCGCTGCGAAAGGGTAGACGCCGTCATAACCCCAATTACGATCCCCCGGGAATTGAGCGACAGGCATGAGTTCAATTGATGTTATGCCCAGGCCCTTGAGCTCATCCAGGTGTGGAACTATGGCGTCAAAGTCGCCTTGAGCAGTAAAAGTCCCCACATGGAGCTCATAGAGAACATAATCAGATAGAGGTATTCCGGACCAGAGATGCTCTTCCCATGCAAAATGGGGGTCAATGACCTGGGATGGCCCATGGACGCCTTCGGGCTGGAACTTCGATGCGGGATCAGGACGTTCTTTGTTCCCATCGAGACGATAAAAATACCGGGTCCCCGGCTTAACCCGCTGCACCACACCATAGTGGCGGCCCCGCGAGACTTTTTCCAGGGGCGCAATTCGCTCTTCCGGAGAAAGAATATGGACATCCACCCGGTCGATCGCGGGGGCCCAGACGAGAAATCCACATGTGTCGTCTCCCAGGGGGTTGGCGCCCAAACCGCATTCGGAGTTCACAGCAATCCCTCCATCGTAGAAACGAGGCGGCCTTGAGAACTGAAGCAAAGGCCACGACTCGGTGAGGAAATCTGGCGACCTCGACGTTCCATACTGACGCACATTGCATTGCCGCTTTCATATCCGCCGGAGCCGGGAAGGCAGAGGATAAAAAGTTTCTTTAGGAACTCGATTCAGGCCGCGAAGTTCGAATTTATGGCGCCGGCCACCCCATGATAGGCACCGTGCTGATGCTGTTCTTAGGGCTACCTTCGATAACCCGATCGCTATACGCCACGTAAACCAGCACATTGCGCTCACGGTCGAAAAACCGGACGACCTGAAGCTTTTTGAACACGAGGCTGCGGCGCTCGTCGAAGACGCGCTCGCCGTCCTTGATTTCGCCGACGATCTTGATCGGGCCGACCTGCCGACAGGCGATGCTGGCGTCACTCGTGTCCTCCGCCACGCCCAATCCGCCCTTCACCCATCCAGTTTGCGCACGGGAGATGTGACAAGCGACGCCCTGGACTTTGGGGTCGTCGAAGCCGTCGATCACGATCTTGTCGTTGGGTCCGAGCAAGCGAAAATGCGTGCTGACCGAGCCGGTCGCGCCGCGTTCGGGGCGACTGAAGATCCACCATCCGAAGAGCACAATAACCAGGAGAACCCCGCCGCCGAGAATAATTCCGATCCGTTTCATGATGGTTTGCCATCCCGGAGTGAATTTGCACCCCACCTTGGAGCCATTGAGGCGATGAGGCGATAAATGAGATGATGGTTAGCGATCACACGTTATTCCATAAATACGACATAGCAGGTCACGGTCACATAACCACCCCTCCTGCCGTTGTCTACACAGGGGAAAGATAATGCTTCGACCGCCTTGCCGCTCGTCAGATATTTAGGCGGATCTAGGCGGATCTAATTCCATAGCTACTTTTTCTTGCTTGCATAAAGCAGGAACAAACCACCGCCAACTATTGCCCCAATGCCGGCCCAGACAGAGACGTTAATCGTCTGCTTTTTCCGCAACCGACATCTTTGCTTACCTCTTCTCAGTCGGCCGGGTTTCTTAAGGGCATATTTTTCCCTTTCATGTCAAAGCCCGCAGAAGGCAGGGCGCTGCACATGGCGGAACAGCCTCCGCGCACTCAACGTATACAACATTACCCACGATTCCCACCTCGAAGGGGGCTATTCGATGGCGCCCGAAGCGATGATCAAGATCCAGCCGCCTCCCCCGCGGCGGAGGGAAATCATGAAAGATAGCTTGTCAATGCCTTCATGGCCTTGGAAATATCAACCATCGCCTCGTGCATTCCTTCGCTATAAGAACTGTTCTCTGCAGCTCTTTCATTCCCGATCTTGTCATGAACCTCAGATTTGAGTTTCTGCAAGCTTTTAACATGCTCTTCAAGTTGGGCTCGTTGTTCTTCCTCCATGTCTGCAATGACCTCGGAATTAATTTGCAGGAGGAGTTCATCGGCTTCCGCCAGTAACTTTTCCATGTCTTCGTATTTGAAAGTCTTCTGCATGATGTTGCCTTTCCGCCCTACTACCAGTTCTAACTTAAAGAAATATCCTGATCCTTTACTGTTGTTCGCGCCCTTTCTATTTTTCTTTCTCTTTAGCTTCACCTGGATGTTGCAGTTGTTGCTGCTGGTGCTGCTGTTGTAGTTGTGGCTGTGACTGAGGCTTCTGCTGCTGGTGCTGTTGAGGCTGTTGTTCGTGCTGCAAAGCAGGGTGCTGCTGTTGTGGTTGCTGCTGCTTTTGTTGTTGAGGCTGTTGTTCGCGCTGCAAAGCAGGGTGCTGCTGTTGTGGTTGCTGCTTTTGTTGTTGAGGCTCATGCTGCTGCACAGCAGGCTGCTTTTTTTCAGGGGGGGGCGCTTGAGCCGGACCTGGTCTGCGTCCTTCGGAGTGCGATGGAGCAGCGTGGCCGCTTTGGAATCCTTTCTGCCATCCAGCGCCCTGGCCATGATGGTGTTGCTCAAAAAATTCCTGACCATAACGCTGACCCTGGCGGTGTCCGCTCCAATCAGGATACTGCCGCTGAAAACTCTCCCAGTATTGAGGCTGTCTCTGATACCATGTCAGCCATCTCGGAGCATACCAGGTTTCGGGCCTGACAATATAGGTGGGAGCATAAGCGTAATATGGGGCCCAACCGTAATCAGGACCGTAAAAATAGTACAGGACGCCATTCAAAAACCAATCACCGTTGTAATAGACCCACGGCGTATCAGGCCCCACCCAGGGTGACTCATAGGGGTCCGGGGGCGGGGGCGGATACTCAGAGACCTGAGCATAAGAAAGTGAAGACACGGCGGCGACTGCGCCTCCAGCCAGCAAGATTGCTGTCATCAGAATAAAGACAATTTTTTTCATATCCACCTCTCATCGATTCTTTCGATAGTGCATGTGTAAAGCTAATTCCGCAGCTCGCAAGGGTTTATGGCGTCAGCGCCCCGCGTAGCCTTGACCGCGCGCGCCAAGGCGATCCGGCGTATGATACGCTGCTCTCCTATTTCCCCAGGACCTTCTCAACCTGGCCGATCTTTTCCTGTACCTTGCCGGCTATTTTTTCGTCTTTGCCTTCGGCTTCCAATTTGGATTTCATGCTGAGTTTCCCGGCGATCTCCCTGAGTTCACCCTTTGCTTTGTGAAACTTGCCTTCCGCCTGGTCCTTCGTGCTGGATTTCATCGTGTTACTCCTGCCCCGCGTGCTTGCGGGCTTTGACTGATCGTAGCCGATAGTCTGTCTGGGTTGCTTTCACATCGCCTTTGTCAGCAGCGCTTTCCAATCGACCGATGGTCCGGTTGCAGAATCTCGCCACCTGTTCATTCCAGTTCTCTATGAGTTGATGGCAGTTCATGACTTTTTCCTTTTTTCTTAAAGAATAGAGAAATTTAGTCTTTACAGTCGCCCGAGCATGCCGCATCCCAAGGGAGTGCGGTGCATTCCTTTGCGATGCCCTCATTCCTGTCAGATACGGCCCGCTAACAGGAGCACGACCACTATTATAAGGACCAGTCCCATGCCACTGCTTGGATAGTATCCCCAAGATCTGCTATGCGGCCAGGCAGGGAGTGCGCCCACGAGCGCAAGAACTAATACAATGAGGAGAATTGTTCCCAACATTTTCATTTCTCCGTTCTGCCGAAAGTTCGGCGTTTGGAACTGACATCTGTTAAGTGACACACATTGAGCCCATTGGGCTCGGCACACTGACGCATGCTGCGCCCTCCCAAAAAACATGTCATTATTCGCTTCTCGCACTTCAATGATCCTGCTGTCACTTGCCGAACAGTGGAATAATATAAGAGAAGCAGGATGGGAGCCAAATGAGCCACGCTGCATTATCTTTAGGCAAGTTTTATGCCCGCCGGATCGAGAGGCGTCACGTTCACAGTTTAGCTAAGAGATGCAGGTACTTACGGTATGGCTAGGGGCATCGACGGGTGTTAACTTGAATTGAAGAAGTGTTGCATGCAACAGAAGCGTTGCATTACTTCCATGCCACATGCTACATTTTAATGCCGGGAAGTCCCCTGCGATTGAAGTCGATAAACCGATTCTCGTGAGGCTTGCAGTAAATGAGGGAATAACGAAGCTTCCTTAATCGATGCGCTTTGGAGATTGTGCACTATGGAGAAAAGTGAGCCAACCAGGGAAGAACTGATTGCTAAAAACAAGGCTCTGGAAGAGCGCCTTGAGGAAGCCGAGCAGACCATCAAGGCGATTAAGGGCGGCGAGGTGGATGCGCTCGTTATTCAAGGCCCTGATGGAGAGCAGGTCTATACCCTCAAAGGAGCCGATCATGGATACCGCATACTCGTTCAGGCTATCACCGAAGGGGCGCTGATACTTTCATCCGATGATTCCATCTACTGGTGCAATCGCCGTTTCGGGGAAATGATTGGCGTTCCCTTAAAAAAAATAATTGGAACGACACTGAACGCCTACATTGAACCCGGCGTGCGCGCCGAGTTGAACCGACTCATCCGGGACATCCGAGATCGCGGAAAGGCCAAGGGCGAATTACTGATTAAAAGCAATGGCGGTGCATCTCTACCTGTCAATGTGTCTTTATGTTATGTCAGCCTTCAGGATTTCACCGGCGTTTGCGCCATCGTCACAGATCTCACTCAGCAGAAACAAATTGACGAAGAGCTTCGAAGGCACCGCGTAGAACTTGAAGTTCTGGTCGAGGAGCGCACGGCGGACCTTGCCAGGACCAATGCCGAACTTTTGAGGGAAATCATCGAACGTAAGCGGATGGGGGAGGCTCTTCTTGAGGCGCACGAAGGACTGGAATTGCGTGTCCTCGAACGCACGGCCGAGCTCAGCGAGAACGAAAGAAAATTTAGAAAACTCTCACAGGAATTCCATACTCTTCTCAACGCTATCAGCGATACCTTGATCCTGCTCTCTCCTGAAATGGAAGTATTGTGGACAAACCGTGGAAATGCTTTGAAGTTGAATGAGACTGTATCCGATGTCGTAGGGCAATACTGTTATAAATTATTACACGATCGTTCTGCTCCCTCTGAGGACTCCCCGATAACAAGATGTTTCAATACGGCTGAAAAGGAAGTCGCAGT
>PLSV01000378.1:0-2275 GCA_003165235.1 Syntrophobacteraceae bacterium | reverse complement strand
TGGTCAAATACTGATAAATGAGTGCAGTCCTGAGAGCATGGGAAAGGACATCGGAGAGCGCATCGTGAAGGAAGGCGAGCGTATCGGCCGTATTGTAAAAACCCTCCTCTCCTATGCGCGCGGTGGGCGGGAAGAGAAAAGGTCCACTCGAGTCCCTGCAATTCTTAAAGAATCCATTATCCTGATCCAGGCGCAAATCCGGAAGGAGAGCATCGATCTTAAGATAGATCTTCCCGACGACCTTCCTGAAGTGGATGCCAACTTTCAGCAGATCCAGCAGGGTTTTATAAATATCATAAACAACGCGCGCTACGCCTTAAACGAGAAGTATCCTGGAAGGCATAAAAATAAAAGCTTGAAGATCACCGGCGAGAAAGTGACTATCAGCGGCCGCCAGCATGTGCGGATAGTATTTCATGATCAAGGGGTGGGAATTTCCGCCCATGAGCTATCCGTTCTAACGAAGCCGTTCTTTTCCACAAAACCGTTCGGGAAAGGGACCGGCCTTGGGTTGAACATCACTCAAAGAATCATTACGGATCATGGCGGGCAGCTCAGCTTCAAGAGCGCTAAAGGGGAATTTACCAGGGTCATAATCGACTTTCCGGCTATTCGGAGAGGTGACGGGGTGTAAAATGAGTGCGAGAATTCTAGTAATCGATGATGAGGAATCGATCAGGTTTACCTTCGAAAGGTTCCTCACGACCGAGGGGTATATCGTAGCGACTGCTGAAAGCTGCAGCGAAGCTTTGGCTCGAATAAACGAAACGAGTTTTGATGTGGTGTTTGCAGACATCATTCTGGGGGACGGGACGGGAATCGATATCTTGCGTGAGATCCGGGCAAGAGGACTGAGCTGTCCGGTAATCATGATCACGGGGGATCCGGGTGTCGAAACCGCCGCCGACTCCATCCGTCTGGGCGCCTTCGATTACATCCCCAAGCCCGTCAACCAGGAGTCATTGCTGCATGCCACCCGAACGGCGTTGAAATATAAGGACTTAAATGAAGAAAAGGAAAGATACCGTACAAACCTCGAGGCTATCTTCAGGAGCGTCAGGGACGCCATCATCACCGTTGATAAAGAAGCAGTTGTGATCGAACTCAATGATGCAGCCATGACTATGTGTGGATATTCTGTTGATGACATAGGAAAACCTTTTAGCTCTCTACCCGAAATTTGCGGTGGGAGATGTGCGGAGATCCTTGGGGAAGCGATCAAAAGTGGCGAGCCTGTAGAGGTGGACCGTATTGAATGCCGGGCTTCCAATCGTGCAGGAAGGGTCATTAGCGTAAGGACATACCCCTTGCTTAGTCCACAGAGTACGCTCGCAGGCGTCGTTATGGTATTGAGGGACGATACGCATGTGGCCGGCCTCGAAACGGAGCTCAAAGAGCACCGGCAGTTCCATCGCATCGTAGGTAGAAGCGGGCCGATGCAGAAGGTTTATTCCCTGATAAAAGCTTTGGCCCGTGTTCAAACGACTGTTCTCGTCACGGGAGAAAGTGGGACGGGTAAAGAACTTGTAGCTGAGGCGCTGCATCGTGCCGGAGAACGCAGCCACAAACCTCTGGTCAAGGTGAACTGCTCGGCATTGCCCGAAAGTCTCCTTGAAAGCGAGCTCTTCGGCCATGTTAAGGGAGCGTTTACGGGCGCTATTAGAGACAATGTGGGGCGGTTCCACAGAGCCGATGGCGGCGCCATTTTCCTCGATGAGATTGGCGACATCTCGCCAATGATACAACTGAAGCTCTTGCGAGTCCTTGAAAAGAGCGAGTTCGAGCGAGTCGGAAGCTCTGCTCCAACCAGGGTGGACGTTCGGCTGATCGCTGCAACGAACAGAAATCTCATGGAGAAAGTCAGCCGTGGCGAATTGAGAGAAGACCTTTACTACCGGCTGAAGGTGGTTGAGATCAGGTTGCCGCCCTTAAGGGACAGGCGCGAAGACATCCCGCTTCTGGTTGAACACTTTCGCAATGGGTTCAACGCTAAATTCAAGAAAACCATTGAAGCGATATCCGCTGATGTCTTGAAAGCTTTTCTCAAGTATCCCTGGCCCGGCAATGTGCGGGAACTCGAGCACACCATGGAGCATGCCTTCGTCTTGTGCAGCCAAAACATCATTACCTTCGATCACCTGCCGCCTGACTTCATGAGCGCTCCAGAAATCGAGCGCCGCTCTCCCGATGGGATACAGGATACCGATTCTCAAGCAATTCTTGAAGCCCTGGACAAGACCGCCTGGAACAAAGCAAAAGCAGCTCGCTTGCTGGG
>PLSV01000022.1 GCA_003165235.1 Syntrophobacteraceae bacterium | reverse complement strand
AGCGCATGGCCGAGGATCTGGCCGGATACTACACCGAGGTGGACGTTCGCTGCCGTTATCTTCACTCCGAGATCGAGACATTGGAGCGCGTCAAGCTGCTCGCCGGCTTGCGCAAGGGCGAGTTCGACGTGCTGATCGGGATCAATCTGCTGCGCGAGGGGCTGGACCTGCCGGAGGTTTCGCTGGTGGCGATCCTCGACGCCGACAAAGAGGGTTTTTTGCGCTCGGCCGGCTCACTGATTCAGACCATGGGCCGAGCCTCGCGCCACTTTGCGGGCCGCGCCATCCTCTACGCCGATCGCGTCACAGACTCAATGCGCCGGGCGATCGACGAGACCGATCGGAGGCGAACAATTCAGCGCGCCTACAACGAGGAACACGGGATTACGCCGCAGTCAATTATCAGCCCGGTGGACATGGGTCTGGCCGCGATTCTGAAGGCCGAGTACGGCGATGTGGAAGTGGAAGAGACAGCGGGGCTTCCGGAGTTCACCACACAGGCGGAACTCGACAGTTTCATCGCCAAATTGGAAACAGAGATGCGCGAGTCAGCAAAGAAGTTCGAGTTCGAGCGGGCGGCGCGGTTGCGCGACTCGATCAAGGAGCTGCGGGAAAAAGAGTTTTTGTTTGGGTGAGGGTTCGTGGCCTTCCATCCTTCGCAAAGAGCAAAACGCAGATTCTTCGACTTCGCTGCGCTACGCTGCGCTTCGCTCAGAATGACAGGGTACCCAATCAAATGTCGTCTTGGGGGGCGAGTGTATATATATGCCTGCAGGGCGACTAAAAAAGGCGATTCTGTGGGCCTATAGGTGGACATAAGGACGGAATGGGGTTCAAAACCGGAAAATGTCGGGTTGTGGGTGGACCGAAAACGGGCAAAGGTAGGCTTATCCCCGGACCAAAAGTCTAAAAAAAGCTCAAATTAGGCTGTATTTGGTCGTTTTTTGGCNNGCCACGGGCGGGTTCCGTTTCCGTTTGAGTCTGGCCCCGGGCATTTCAGATTGTGTTGTCTTGTCCCTGAGAGGCTGGGGTCCGTGGTCTCCCATCTCCGAAAATACGGAGATGGAACCCTGTATCCGGCTTGACAGTGCATCCGTCTACTGCAACACTTTCAGTATGGAAGTTCAATTCACCACCGAGCAAGAATTCCGGTTGGGTCAGATCGCCAGCGTGGAGGGGGTTGCGCCGGCGCGTCTGGTGCAGGAGGCCGCGCTGCTGCTGATCGAAGATGATGAGCGCTTCCGCGCCGGTGTACGCAAGGGGATCGAGCAGGCGAATCAAGGGCTCTTTATCGAAGAGGCTGAAATGGATGCCCGCATCACCCGGATGCTGAGCCTCTGATGCGTCTGCGCTGGACCCCGGCCGCGGCGGATGATCTGGAATCTATCCGGGATTATTTAGCTCTTCATCTTCCCTCGTTTGCACAATCGACAATCCTCGAAATCTATCAGACGATTCTTGCATTGCGCTCCACGCCCTTTCGCGGCCGCGCCGGACGGGAAGAGGGAACCCGTGAGTTGGTTATGCCGCGCTTGCCCTACATCGTGGTTTATCGCGTGAAAGATAACGATGTTGAAATCCTGCACATCTATCACGGGGCACAACACCGGCCTTGATGGTTGGGAAATGGCCGGGGTTCGCGGTCTCTCGACAGTGATCAGTGGACAGAAAAACGCTGGTTGGGGTTCGTGGTCTCCCAGATCCGAAAATCCGGACATGGGCCACCCAAGTTTTATGTGATTGATACTATGGGACATGGGCCACCCGCCCACTCAGTGATTAACGAAAAAACCTTCCGATACGCGAATCGCTCGCCTGCACTTTGGGCATTTTCGATATGTTCCCCACCGATTAACCCACTTGGCCTTCGTAGCCTGCTTGCAACTCCGGTCACATCGTGTCGATTTCATTGAACCCTCCTTGGTTTGCTGGAATTATTTCCACTTACGAGAAAAGTTTAGTCCATTCGTATAGAAGTCGGGGGGGCTTGCGCGGATATATTTTATTGATTGTCTATATGATTTTTCACCGGCTAGATTCTTGAAACAACTATTGAATCTTTTGTAATGCATTACATCCGGCCTGACTACCCAAAGAACACCCCTCGCTCCAATATTGCCGAGCCTTCCCGATATCCTTTTTAACCCCGTTGCCACGCCAATAAAGTAAGCCGAGTTCAAAACAGCCGGGCGCATCTCCTTCTGCGCAGGCTTTAGAGAAGAGATCATATGCCTGAGAATAATCTCTTTCAACTCCGTGACCTCTTGTATACATCATTCCGAGATTCTCACAGCCGTTTGCATCTCCCACATCGCAGGCCGTGGAGTAGAGCGACACAGCCTCAGGATAATTTGGTGCGTCATTATTAAATGGGGACTCATAATGTAAGGCACGGCGGACGAGATTCCCGCACCCTCTGGATGACCCTGCCTCGCAGGCTTTAGTGTATAAAGTCTCTGCCAGTGAAATATTGTGCATAATGGTCCCACTAACCCCTAAACCCTCATACATATATCCGAGATAGACACAACTATCGGCAATGCCCCCATCACAGGCTTTGGTGTTGAGGTTCAATGCACGAGGTGTATCACGCGGCACTCCGACACCTCCATATTCAAACATTTTTCCGAGATCAGAGCACGACTGAAAGTCACCTCGCATACAAGCGAAATTACGCATAATTCCGCCTAGATCATAGTGCTGCGCTTTGTCGAAATCATCGGCGCATTTAGCAATATTTGAAACTGGCAAACCAAAAAAGAACCCCGTGATAACGATTAACAATCCCATCAATACAATCAAAGGTATCCAAGCCCAACGGGGCCCTCGTCTTGAACGCTTGACACCTTCCTGTACATCTGTCTCTTTGAAAGTCTGCCGGCGCGCATCGGGAGGAAGATATTGCACAGCGTCGAGCAGTCTGACCAGCTCGGCAACGTCTTTGGGGCGGTCTTCGCGGTCCTTGGCTAAGAGTCGCTGGACTAATGCGTCGAGGCCTTGCCAGTTGGCGAGGTCGGGGCGGAGGGCGCTGGGCGGCGGGGGTGGGGTGGTTTGATGCTGATGCGCCCAGCCTTCGTAGCTTTCGGCTTGGAAGGCGGTCTGGCCGGTGAGCATCTCGTAGAGGAGTCCGCCGAGGGCATATAAATCTGTCCGGCCGTCGAGTTCGGCGGCGGGGGTTCCGCGCCACTGCTCGGGGGCGGCGTAGGCCACAGTCAAAAGAGTCCCGCCGGTGCGGGTGAAGACGCTGCTGGACTCCTTGGTGGCGACGATGCCGAAGTCGGCGATCTTGGGTTGCCAGCCGGGGCCGTCGCGGGCGAGGAGGATGTTCTCCGGCTTGATGTCG
>PLSV01000043.1 GCA_003165235.1 Syntrophobacteraceae bacterium | reverse complement strand
TGCCAACGCTGGGACAATTTCTATGCAGCCCTTTCAGGGCAATGTTTTTGGGGCGCCAAAACCCAGGGTGGCGCTTTCGCTTACCCTGGGCTAAATTATGCAGCCCCGTTGTTTAGGCATTTAAATTACAGGCAATGTTCTCATGCGTTGCTTATTTAAGCGCTTATGGGGCGCAGCTCCATAGGGGCTGGACTACGCGGCCCGTTCAGGCAGCTTTCATCGTTAAGGGCAGCCCGCAGGGACATGAGTCGCTGTGTGATAATTTTTGTCCGTGCGTTTTAGATGCGGACGTTTACGCTGAAAGACACGGTCCAACGGTGGAAATTGTCAACTAATTTGCTTTAGCACTGTCGGGCGCCGGGTCCACGGGGAGTTCGGCGTCATCCTGGCCGCCTCCGTCTGCGGGCGAAGCCGCAACCGGGGATTCAACCGCGCGCTCGGCAGCCCTGATGTTATAGGTCCGCTTTTTTACAGGAAGAGTAGCAATAAGACCGGGTTCGATCTCGTTTATGATCGCGTCGACATCTTTAAGATCCAGGGTCTCGCGGTCCAGCAGAGACTGTGCGATCTTTGCGAGCAGCCCGTTGTGTTTGGATAGAAGATTTTGGGCGCGCTGATAATTCTCCTCGACTATTCGCCGTACTTCCTCATCTATATTGAGTGCGGTCTGTTCACTGAAGTCCCTCTGGTGGCCAAGCTCGCGGCCAAGAAAAGGTTGTTCGTCACGCCTGCCGAAAGTGACCGGCCCCATCTTTTCGCTCATTCCCCATTCGCAAACCATGCGCCGCGCGATCTGAGTCGCCCGCTCGATGTCGTTGGCTGCGCCGGTGGTGTTCATATTGAATGAAATCTCCTCGGCAACGCGGCCTCCCATGAGAATGGCTATGCTGTCCAGCAGGAAGTCCCTGGGATAGGTGTGGCGGTCATCCTGAGGCAACTGCTGGGTAAGTCCGAGCGCACGTCCGCGCGGGATGATGGTGACCTTGTGCAGCGGGTCTGCTCCGGGAAGCAGTCTGGCGCACAGAGCGTGTCCCGCTTCATGATAGGCCGTGATGCTCTTTTCCTCATCGCTCAGGATCATGCTCTTTCTCTCGAGCCCCATCATGACCTTGTCCTTGGCTTCCTCGAAGTCGCACATTTCGATGAGGTCCCTATTTCTGCGGGCAGCCAGAAGAGCGGCTTCATTGACCAGGTTTTCCAGGTCGGCCCCGGAAAATCCCGGCGTACCCTTGGCCAGGGTCTGAAGTTCCACATCGGGAGCAAGCGGTTTCGCGGTGCAGTGGACTTTAAGGATGCCTTCCCTGCCCCTGATATCGGGCACCGGGACCACAACCTGCCTGTCGAATCTGCCGGGGCGAAGCAGGGCAGGGTCGAGAACATCGGGCCTGTTGGTAGCGGCGATCAGAATCACGCCCTCGTTGGACTCAAAGCCGTCCATTTCGACCAGGAGCTGATTGAGAGTCTGTTCGCGCTCGTCATGCCCACCGCCGAGACCTGCGCCGCGATGCCTTCCCACGGCGTCGATCTCATCAATAAAGATGATGCAGGGGGCATTTTTTTTGCCCTGAAGGAACAGGTCGCGCACACGCGATGCGCCGACCCCAACGAACATCTCGACAAAATCCGAGCCGCTTATCGAGAAAAACGGGACCCCTGCTTCACCCGCGATGGCCCGCGCAAGCAGAGTTTTGCCCGTGCCGGGCGCGCCAACCAGCAGGACGCCTTTGGGGATTCTACCCCCGAGTTTGGTGAATTTCTTCGGGTCCCTTAGAAACTCCACTATTTCTTCTAATTCTTCCTTGGCCTCGTCCACTCCCGCCACATCATTGAAAAGCACCTTTTTGGAGCTTTCGTTAAGTAACCGCGCGCGGCTCTTCCCGAAGCTCATCGCCTTTCCGCCCCCCATTTGCATCTGGCGCATGAAGAAAATCCACACGCCTACCAGAAGCAGCATCGGGAGCCAACTGACAAGCACGCTCATGTACCAGGGGGATTCTTCCTCGGGTTTGGCCTGAATATTGACCCCCTGGTCCCGCAAAATCTTGATCATGTCGGAATCCCGCGGGACATAGGTCTTGAACGTCTTGCCATCGACGAAAGTCCCGAACACATGATCACCCTGGATGGTGACTTGTGAGACTTCGCCTTTCTGAACGGAAGCAAGGAATTGACTGTAAGTGGTCTCGAGGCTGGACCGCTGCGGCTGGTGAAACATATTGAAAAGAAGAATCACCATAAGGCTGATTACCAGCCAGAGAGCCAGATTTTTATAGAATGGACTCAATTAGAAGCCCTCCTCACCAACAATTTCAATGGGCGGCAGGACCGCCTGACGGCTTGGCCACTGCCCTCGGCAGCGCCCGCAAAGCATGGCGGCCGGCGTTTCGTCTGCATCCGGATGAGACGCCAGCAGAAAATTATCACTCATATTCACATTTAAGTCCAGTGACTCAAACCAGGGATTGAAAAAAAGGTCCCCAAATCCATTCTGCATCGATTCGATTACGCCGATTGTTTTGCCCGAAATCTTCTGGGGTCTATTCCGTATTTTTCGACCTTGTACTGAATGATCCTTTTGGTGGTGCCGAGCAGGCGAGCAGCCTGGGACTGGTTTCCGCGCACGTCCTTGAGGGCGTCGGTAATAAGGTCGCGCTCAAAGGCGCTGGTGAGCGCTTCAAGCTTTCCCCGGCTGACGTTCTGCATACCTTCGGGTTTCATCTGCAGAGTTGGAGGCAGGTGCCAGGAGTCGATTGCGTTTTCCTGTGAGAGCAAAACTGCGCGTTCGACGCAGTTTTCCAGCTCGCGAACGTTCCCCGGCCAGTGGTAGGACATCAGCATGTCTATGGCGCTCGTGGTGATTCTCTTTATTTGTTTGGAGAACTCGCGGGCGTACTTCAAAACGAAATAGTCGGCCAGCAGGAGGATATCGGGTCCCCGCTCGCGTAGAGGCGGCAGATAGATAGGGAACACATTCAGCCTGTAGAAGAGGTCCTGACGAAAGGCGCCCTGGGAGATCTCCGTTTCAAGGTCCTTGTTTGAGGCGGTTATAACCCGGACATCCACCTTAACGGTCCTCGA
The DNA here is from genome assembly GCA_003165235.1 of Syntrophobacteraceae bacterium. GTDB lineage: Bacteria > Desulfobacterota > Syntrophobacteria > Syntrophobacterales > Syntrophobacteraceae > SbD1. The sequence continues at coordinate 5,771 of PLSV01000043.1, read as the reverse complement.
TGAGCCGAGCGGCTGGAACTCCCTCTCCTGCAAAACGCGCAGGAGTTTTGCCTGAGCGATCGGCGAAAGCTCTCCCACTTCGTCAAGAAAAATGCTGCCGGCCTGCGCCTCTTCGAATCGTCCGCGCCGCCGTGTTATAGCCCCGGTGAATGCGCCCTTTTCGTGGCCAAACAGCTCGCTTTCAAGGAGCGTGTCAGGCATTGCCGCGCAATTGACTTGCACCATAGGTCCGTTTCCCCGGCGGCTGTTGTCGTGTATCGCCTTCGCCACCAGCTCCTTGCCGGTGCCGGTTTCGCCGGTTATGAGCACAGTGGTGTTGGTGTCAGCAACCTGGTCGATCAGACGAAGGACTTCCTGGATTACCTTGGAACGGCCGATTATGTTGGTGGTGGGACGCCTGGCCTCGGCAAGCATGCGCCTCAGGCGCCTGTTCTCCTCCTCGACCGCGCGGAAATGAACCACCTTGCCAAGCAATTCAGCAACCGCGCTCAACGTCTTGACTTCTTCGCCGATCTGTTCGACCTGGTGGGCAAGCTTGTCCGCCGAAAGAATGCCCACGCAACTTCCCTGGTAGAAGATGGGGACGCACAAAAAGGCCAGCTCGGCCCTGTTCAAAGATTTGCGCGCTCCGGTCCGGTCAAGGAAATGAGTCTCCTTGCCCAGATTGGCTATCGCCATGGGACGTCCGGTCTGAGCAACCTTGCCGGTGATTCCTTCGCCCGGCCGGTAGCTGATTTGTCCGGTTTCCACATCGACCCCGCGGGCGACATCAAGCCATGCCTCACCGGTCTGCAAATCCAGAATGGAGATCATCCCGCGCTCCATTCCGAGGCGCGTGCTGAGAACGTCAAGAGTATCCTGTAACTGGTCCTTAAGTTCGCGCGAGCGGGAAAGGACCCTGGCTATCTCGTGCAACGCTCTCAGTTCAATCAAACTAAAATCGTCGGTCATTTTTAACCTGCTTTAGTATTGTAATGATTCATTTTTGGATAAGGAAAGATTATGAATAACAAATATGAACAAAATTGTCACTAATTTAATGGTTAGGCGGGCGAAGCGTGAAGCAGGAAGCAGGAAGCGTGAAGGGGGAAAATTTCATCCTGCTGACTTCACTCTTTTTTTACAGGATAGATGTGAACCTTGTATGGCAGGCGCGATCTATCGGTATACATCCTTGCGATGGCCAACTTTCACCACGAAGACGGCCAGTTCCTGGTCTGCAATCGAATAGACGATTCTGTATCGTCCTTGTCGAATACGGTACTTTTCCTGACCCGATAGCTTCTCACAGGTTGCTGGACGCGGATCTTCAGCAAGCTTGCCAATGCGAGAAACGATGCGCCGGCGGTCCTGCTTCGAACTGATGGACTCGATTTCTTTCACAGCCGATGGCTTGATAAGGACCCTATATCCTGCCACGCTGCATCAGGTCCTTAAGGACATCTTCAAAACGCAGATTAGGTTCGTGTGCCCGATCCTCAAAGGCGGACAAATCCACAGCATCTTCAGCGAGTCTTAGCCTGACGGCCTCATTGACCATATCGGAAATGGTGCGGTCTGTCTCTGCGGCCTTAAGTTTAAGCGCCTGATGAAGATCGGGATCTAAATAAATTGTGGCTCGTTTCTGTGCTGTTTTCATAAGGGCATTCTAGCGTCTAAACGTCTAAACGTCAATTACGGAATCATATGTCCAGGATAATCAAGGCCTCCCATCCGCGCGGCGTGTGCTCGACTTTGAACATGTGGAGGGTAACGGCTTTTACGTCAACGATCAGTTGGTGCCGCCCTGGGTCGATCTGCTCACCCCAGCCGATTGCCTTCACAAAGTAAAGTCCATTCTCGTATCCGATAGTTGCGTCCTCGATTCGAAGAAGGAGCTGTTCGGCGTCTTTGAAGAAGATGATTTCCTGAAGCAGGTTAAAAAGCAGCATATCAATGGCGTCGGAGCCGATCTCTATTTCGCGCTTTTCCCGGCGCTCGATTTTTTCAAGATCTGCGACCATCACGTTCATTGTGGCTTCGGCAGCGGATATGAACATCTCTTCGATTGTTTCCCCCCAAGCTTCGAAGGCGACATCGGCTGTGGCGATTTCATCAAGGAATTCAAACGGCATTTATCTTGCCTCGCACAGGGACAGTGCTGTTGGATTAAGGAATTACAGGATTTAGGAACTAGAGAATTGATCAATTGAGGAATTGAGGAATTGAAAAATCCCTGAATTCCTTAATTCGGAATTCTTCAATTCTTTCTTAGCGCCGCTATCCCTTGACGTTTCCAACCGGCACGAACCGCGCCACCCGCTTGCTGATGCCGGCCGCTTCGGTGGCCTGGACCACCTCGTCGATATTCTTGTACGCCGGTCCGGCTTCCTCGGCCAACCCGGACCAGGAGGCCGTCCTGACATAGATGCCCCGGCGCTCCATATCCTGCTGGAGCGTTTTGCCATGGAACATTTTTTTTGCCTGGCGCCGGCTCATGGTCCTGCCGCTCCCGTGAGCGGTGCTGAAGAACGTCTGGTCACCGGAAGCGACTCCGGCAAGGAGGTAAGAACCAGTCTCCATACTTCCGCCGATAATGACCGGCTGCCCGCTTTTGCGATATAGCGCGGGAAGCCCTTCGGCGCCCGGCGCGAACGCCCTGGTCGCTCCCTTGCGATGAACCAGCAGCCGTTTTTGCCGGCCGTCAATGGTGTGAATTTCGAGCTTGGCCGTATTATGAGAGACGTCATACACCTGGCGAAGTCCCAAATCGGCAGGGTCCCTTCGAAGCACCTCGGAGAAGACTTCGCGAACCCTGTGCAGAATTACCTGCCGGTTGGCGAAAGACATGTTGATCGCGCATTTCATGGCGGCGAAATAATCCTGTCCTTCAGGGGATAGAAAGGGGGCGCAGGCAAGCTCGCGGTCGAGAACTTTGATGCCGTATTTTTTCTCCATCACCTTCAGGAAGAGCTGGAGATAGTCGGTGGCGACCTGGTGGCCGAAGCCGCGGCTTCCGCAATGAAACATTATCACCACCTGGTCTGGAATGCTCAGTCCGAAAGCCTCCGCCAGTTTGGCGTCGAAGATATTTTCACGCCGTGTCACCTGGATTTCCAGATAATGGTTGCCGGAGCCGAGAGTGCCGATCTGCTTGTAGCCTCGCTCGACCGCCTTCTGGCTTATCTTGGAGGCGTCCGCGCCGCTTATTTGACCAAATTCTTCCGTGCGCTCCAGGTCCTCCTCCCAGCCATACCCGTTTTGGACGCACCACCGGGCGCCCTTTTCGACCACGGTCCTGAACTCGTCATGCGAGAGTTTGATGGACCCGCTGCTGCCCACCCCGGCCGGGACCCGCTGAGAGAGCCGATCGACCAGCTCTTTGATGTGCTCCTTTATTTCACCGTAGGTTAGACTGGTCAGGACAAGCCGCATGCCGCAGTTTACATCGAACCCGATTCCGCCGGGTGAGATGACCCCCGACTGCTCGTCCATAGCAGCGACCCCTCCTATCGGAAAGCCGTACCCCCAATGGCCGTCCGGCATGCAGAGGGCATATTTTTGTATGCCGGGCAAGGTAGCGACATTTGTCACCTGGTCCACAACTCCCTCATCCATGTCCGCCACCAGCTTTTCGGTGGCGTAAATGCGGGCCGGAACGCGCATCCCTTCCTTATAGCTTGCCGGGATCTCCCAAACCGTGTCGGATATTTTTTTGAGCTTGCTCACTATGGTCATTGGCCTTCACCTTGGTTTGTGTCCATCCGGAAACGCCGGACGGAATCCAGTACATTGTCAACCAAGCTGTAAAGGGTGCAGACGCACAAACCGTCATTACGGCGCAGGCCGGAAGCCAGTGTCTTTTTGAATGGTTAAAATCACTGGACCCCGGTCCCCCCGATTAGATGCTTCCGGGGCACGCTCCGCCGGCGTGACGATGACTCGCCAATAGATGGGAACTTTGTTGACAGTGCACTAATTTGAATATACTGATCGAAAAGCCTATTGTCCATCCGGCAGGCTCATGCGGGTCTTGCCTGCGGCCATCACGGTTGTTTTCCTGGACCGTGAGGAATAGAGCGCTGAAAAACGCAACCTTCTCGAATTATATGTTGTGTTCACCCCTGGTCCAGTGAGACTCAAGGATCTGGCAAGTTATATGAACTGCCGGCGATCTTAACCTTGAGTCACTTTCGAGCGAATTTGTTACGTACAGAGCAAAATTCACCTTTTTTTAATAACCATCTAACACTGCTAATACTGCCGCGCTGGAGTTTCGAACGTTCGGCCGTGATCATCAAAGTGCGTGGAGCACGCCAATCAGCACTTTGCTCAATCGGCGGAGGCATTTGACAATCAACTCGGGCGTGGTAAATTGTGCTGTTCTTGTTACTCCGACGAGTTCCTTAATGGGGTATCAGGTTGTGCGGGGGAACGTCCTCCGAGGGGGAAAGTGGCATTAACAGTTGCATAGGTCGTGGATGGCTCCCCACGTTCTGGGAGTGAAATTAGAGAATAAGCATGTCGGATTTACTCAGTGTCTTCAAGAACAGACAATTTCAAAGCGTTGCCGTCTGTCACTTCAATACGATATTCAGCTCGAATCTCGTCATGATAATTTTGCCCATTTACCTGGCGGGCAAGGGTTTTGTAGAAACACAAATCGGCATGATAATGGGAGTGACTGCCATAGCCGCTCTGCTGCTGCGCCCATGGATCGGCGTCCAGGTCGATACGCGCGGGAGCTGGCCGATCCTGCTTTTTGGCGTGGTTCTGATGCTCCTATCCATTATCGGTTTGCCTTGGGCAGAGGGCGTTCTTTCCTTTGTCTGTCTCCGGGTTCTTTATGGCGCCGCCATAGCCTTCTACAATACCGGGGCCGTGACCTACGCGAGCGGCATTGGAACAGGAAGAACCAATTCCATTGCAATCGCCATGTATACTCTCACCACCATGATTGGGCTGGGATTGAGCGTTAGCCTCGCCCAGCTTTATTTTGACAACTTCGGATTTATGGTCGTTGCCTTATCGGCTGCAGCATTGCTCGTCATGGCGTTCTGCGTCATGAGATTCCGTGTCGGCTCTCGTTCGGTGCTGGTCAGCAAGGATAGACACTCATCCTTCATGGCCGTATTAAAGAAAAGGGCGGTCCTCGCCACTGCGGTGGGCCAGTTCGGCGCCATGTTCGCCTACGGGGCGTCGTTTACCTTTGTTCCCCTTGCAGCCATTAAGAGTGGCATCGCCTTCTACTCGTTTTTTTTGATCGCCTTCGCAGTGACCACAGTTTTCTCCCGAGCCTTCGTGCAAAGGATAATAGAACGGCTTGGCCTGGAAAAAGCCTGCGTGTGTTCCTATGCGGCCATGGTATCCAGCATGCTGCTGTTGCTTTTTCCTCTCTCTCCGGTTGTACTCGTCGCTGCCGGTCTCTCATACGGGGCAGGGTTGGGGGTCGCATTCCCCGCCTTCGTCATCCTGGTCGTGCAGCGGATCGAGGTTGCCAACCGCGGGACGTCGCTGGGCATTATGACCGGTGCCGGGGACATCGCCATCGCCTTGTCCGTTTCCATACTGGGAGCCATCGCGCAACATTTCGGGTACTTCTATCTCTTCCTGACAACCAGCGTGGTGCTAGCCGTGTGCCACGTCCTGCTATTTACATTACTCTACGAAAAGGCGCCCTCGGTGGCAAAGGCAAAGGGGGGCACACTTGCACCCTTAACATAGAGCGGCTGACCTGGCCCGCACTTGGGCCCCAGAGATTTGAGTAATCTCTCCTCCGACTTGAGAAAAGG
>PLSV01000358.1 GCA_003165235.1 Syntrophobacteraceae bacterium | reverse complement strand
GATCAGGCGGAAGCGCTGCGACCGTACAACTTGGAGAAACCTCTCTGGGTCTTCGTCGGGAGCACGGTAAACGCTGTCTATACCGAAAGCAAGGAGAAGCGGAGCGACGTTTTGACGGTGACACGGTTCTTGCACCACATTCTGGAGAACAAGCACGGCTGGGCGGTTAAGACGATCAAAAAGTTAATCGACGGCAAAACGGGCTTGGTTACGCCAGATGGAGAGGACGTGTTCGAAGGCAAGTTCAAGTACCTTCTAGACACCGGAGCCTCACCGGAGGAAGCGTATCAGGATATCCTAGTAAAGGTCCTCCATACATCAACAGGCGGTGGCTTGCACCTGTGTAACATCAGAGGCAATCCCGGTGAGGTCGGCTTAAAGGCAAGTGGCACGCAAGATTACTTCGGCCTAATTTATATCGGCGACACCAGTACGTTTAGGAAAATCGTAGAGGAAGACGACTCTGGGATAGTATTGGAGGAGGATAGCATCTCCGACTCCCTTTTCGAGGGCATCAACGAACCAGACACGAGCATCAACATCCTCATTGGCGCCAAGAAGTTCATGGAGGGTTGGAATTCGTGGCGTGTGTCGAACATGGGCCTGCTGAACATCGGCCGCAAGGAAGGTTCGGAGATTATTCAGCTATTTGGACGCGGTGTACGCCTGCGCGGTAAGGAACTCAGCCTTAAGAGAAGTTCGGTTCTGGACGGCAAGCACCCGGATAACGTCAGTCTATTGGAGACGCTGAATATCTTCGCGGTGCGCGCGAACTACATGTCCCAATTCCGGGAGTACCTGGAGAAAGAGGGTGTAGAGACTGAGGGGGAAGTGGAGTTGACTTTTGCCATCCAGCCTAACGTGGGATTTCTGGGAAAAGGACTGATTGTGCCCAGGATGCCAGAAGAGCGGAATTTCGAGGCAGAGGCATACATCCTGCTGGAACCCCATTCGGGGGTGCGTGTTCGAGTCGATATGTCTCTAAAGCTCCAAGCACTAGAAAGCGGTGCCGAAGGCGTCTCAGCCGTAGATGTGCGCGGAGGACGCGAACGTGCTATCCCGACCGAAAGCCTTGAGCTTGTCGATTGGGAAAAAACCTACATCGACCTGCTTGAATACAAGGAGCGGAAAGGGCTGAGGAACTTGGTCATCCGGCCAGATGTCCCGAGGAAAATTCTGGCAACCACGGAGCCAGAGCGGCTGTACACACTTGTGGCAGACGAGGCGGTGGTCAGACCGGATTTGTTCGCTGGCAGGGCTCTGCTACAAGATGCAGTGGTAAACATCCTACGAAAATATGTAGATGCTTTTTATCGAATGAACCGGGAACGCTGGGAGTCGAACCAGATGGTGTACAGGACCTTAGATGAGAGCGATCCGAATCTCAGCTTCAACCGAGGTATTGTGGCGGGGCGTGAGTCTAGCAGATACGCAATCAGGGTCCAGCGGTCCGCAAGTGATCTGGTGTCGGCGGTGGAAAAGCTTATCAATGAAGTGGACCGTCTATACGGGGAAGAAACGAAGGAATTACCGCGCATCCATTTCGATAGTCATCTATACCAGCCCTTGCTGATAGAGTATGGAGACAAAGTCAAGATGATTCCCCAGGGACTGAATAAAAGCGAATCTCAATTTGTTAAGGACCTGAGAGACTTCTGGGTAAGCGAAAGGGATAAATCACTGGCACAGGTGGAATTGTTTCTCCTGCGGAATCTGAGTCGAGGGAGTGGAATCGGCTTTTTTGAGGAGAGAGGCTTCTATCCAGACTTCATTCTGTGGATCATGGCCGAGGAGAAACAGTACATCGTTTTTGTGGAACCTCACGGAATGCTACACGAAAAGGCCTACATGCATGACGAAAAAGCCCGCCTGCATGAAGTACTACCGAACTTGGCGAAGTGTATAGGATCGAGAAGCAACAGGCAGGATATAGTATTGGATGCATACATTATCTCATCTACGCCATATGACGATCTGCGTAAAAAATACGACGACGGATCATGGGATATGAAGAAGTTTTCGGATGCACACATCCTGTTCCTAGAACGCAGTGAAAAGTACGATTACATGAAAAGAATATTCAGTAACTAGGTAAAGGACTTCACGTGATCGGCATTTTGCGGACACTGGAAGAAAATAAACGGCTTACATACAAAACTTCATCGGGAGTCATTCGACAGGATTAAGATGTGTTAATAAGCCCGTTATAGTGTATGATAAAGGACGTTATCATTCATTTATTCCCCCTTCTTATTACGAATGAAGCTTTCAAACGGGGCCGGATTTGCCGCCGTGTAAATGACGGTGCCGTGAATGTTCCTGTGTCCTAGATAGTCTTGAATCAACCGCGTGTCCGCGCCATGGTCGGCCCGGACAAAGCCGCACGCATTGCGGAGGATATGCGGAGGGCGGGCAGGGGCAATTCGGCCTTTTCAAGGTGGAGGATCTGTTTGAGAAGGTCTAACGAGAATTGCGCTTGGTTTCTCTATCGTCTCCTCAAAATGTTTTGGTAGAACTCATTGCTAACAAGATTGAGCTCAGTCTCCATTGCCCTGCGGGCCGCTCGTTGAACAAGCTCACGGTACTCTGAAAAGCAGAATATTCTGACGCGATACCTGAAACTCTTGTAAGCATCAAGCCACTCACCTATTGGGAACACACGGGGAAGCGGGATAGTGACACCAGAGTGCGGCCTATGCATTATAAGCTCCTCTATATCTTCGAACTCCGGAGATTTAGGCGCATCAACCCAAACTCCTGCCTTCCAGAGGGCCTCTTCTGGATCAGTGGCCAGATTGGAACTTTGGCGAAGAAGTTCAGACCCGATAGCGATCTCAAGCTGACGGATAGTGGTAATTTTCTTATCTGGATCTATCACAGCTGCCAGGAAATCTGACAATGACTTCCGCTCTGCATGAGAAGCTGATGGGCTACCTAGGGAATAAACTTCTCTGGGTAGTAAACGATACATGATACGATATCTGTACTCTTCGATCTCTGTATTTATGGTTTCTTTTTTTAAATCACCATCTAACGCTAAATCTGTGAAATCTAAGAACTTCGCTAAAATTTGGTCATCATCGAGATTGGCCTGATCTCGCCACTGTTTGACGAGCCGTTCAAGTATTTTCTGAAGGAGCCCCTCCGCAGCCCTTACTTTTTGATGGTGATAAATGTAGCTAAAAAGCATAAGCTTGCAAATTATTATTTGTTCGATGGTGTTCAAAGCTTTTACCGGTAGCCTCATCCTGTATGTCTCATAACATGGATACTTACTACGATAGTCCCCAGCCTCCCTCTTTTCTAAATTGAACCCAGAAAAGCTTCCTCTATAGAGACTTTCTAATTTACCTTCATCATCTGCGAGTAGGTTCTTTTCGAGACAGACTGAGAAAAGGTACCTCTCTAAATCATATCGCAAAGGAAGGCCAGCATTAGTTGCATCTCGGAGCAAGTAGTCCAGTTTATCAGCATCAAAGCCGGATGAGATAATGTCTCCCAAAAATTGCAGGTATGGATGGACAGATCTACCAACAATCATGAGAGCTACATTATTGAAATCGATCTCACCTTGGTATTCATCTGAATGGTATTCTTCCTCAAGCAAGTTTGATTTTGCTCGCCCAAGTAAATCCTGAATGGAATCAGTTTTGGCCAAACAGAACGAGAGGACTTCCCCAGCTCCTTTACTTTTTCCAGTTAAATCTGACAATTCTTCTTTTGCTTGTTGGATTTTATGAATTTTCCCATAAACATGTTCGGAAGTATGGCTAAAAAGGCTATGTCCAGTATCATGAAGAAGTGCTGCAAGCCGAAGCTCTTGTTTGATTCTAGGTATCTGTGTTCTTAAATTTATTTTGGGCCAGATGGAATTGATAATGGTGTCAACGTCTTTACCCTGGTGCTCAAGTATTTTTTCAAAAATTCTCGATGCAATTATTACCACACCAAGGGAATGCTCAAACCGGGTGTGGTGAGCTGACATGTAAACGTGGTAGGCCAAGCCAATCTGATGGATGAAACGCAACCGCTGAAAAATTGGCGAGTCAATTATGGCAAGCTCCCGCCATGTAAAACGGTTAGTTCCCCATAGGTTATCGTGGAGAATTTTGGATCGTTTCAAGGATGAGTAAGGGTGGCAGGCTTGGCGACCAAAAAACTTGGGATGAGTTTTTTCCAAATACGAATCGAGAAATGATACGATAGAAGAAAGGGTCTTAAAGCTGCTGAGCACACCCCCCCCTGCCTAACAAGAAACAAAAGAATGGGTTACTACGTATTGCAAACTGATGACTGCGAAGGACAAGCCCGGAATTCTTGTTTTGCTCGCTTGAGTGCTTCACTCAAGAAATCCTGCTGCTCGGGGTCTAATTTCGCCGCTTCAGCCTTCCAGTGGGCCGCAATATCTTCTGGCAATGTAATTGCGTCAAAGGTGGGGTTGCAAACAGATATGCATGCGTTCCAGTGAAGTGCGTGCAAGTATTCCGTGACTTGTTTGCACTTCGGGTATGGACCATCCCAATCGAAACGCAGACTTTTAAAAAAAGGCGGCTTACCTTGGATATTCTCTCTTTTGAGTTGGTAAAAAAGCTCGTGCCAAGGAGCTTCATTTTCGAATGGTATTCTAACTTCTGTATTCAGGTGAGAGACCAGCTGTTTTATTAACTCTCCCAAAGTCATCATCGGCCTTCCTCCAATAGGCAAATTGCCACGTATTCAAGCCAAAGTGTCCGAACCTGAAGGTTCACACTTTTTGAAAATACATAGGTAACATTGCACAAACTCTTGTTCCACCGCCCCCGGGGGTAGGGGTAAAAAAAGGAGAACAAAAGCTTGGAGGGTAATGTGGTTTCCGAGTCGCCACCTTTATACCATCCAAATAAATTCCCTTTCAACCCTAAAATGATTTTTTTAAAAAAAATCTGCGAATTTTCCGTTAGCATTTTTCTTTCGAGAACTGAATGGGTGCAGTTACCCATTTTGAAGGGGACAACAATGTAATTGTGCTTTAAGGCATTTACAGCGGAGATCGCCCGGCAGAGAGGTGCCATGCCCGACATCCCCCAGGCCGAAAAGATTATTGCAGCAAGATTGAGCTATGGTCAAGAGGTCATTCATCGCCGCTTTAACCGCCCAAGCCATGCGCTCGCGTCCATGCACCAGATTTCATCGGCCCTCATTTCCGCCTCGATCAGTCTGGCCCGCAGCCGATCAAAGGTTTTCTGATGCATCCCCTTGGGTTTGAGCCATTCCTTTTCACCCAGGCGCTCCCGCAGCTTATCTCTCTTGCGCTGTGCTCGTTCCAGGTCAGTTTCCAACTGGCTTGAATATTTGAGGCGGTAGCAATGGCGGCAGAGAAACAGTCTGCTCGCTGCTGCCAGGATACCCACACGCTGGCGACATCCGGGACATTTGAACCACGGACGTTTGCCCCCATAATTACACCTGGTCCAATCAAGGTACACTCGTTCCCGCACATCCTGCCATTCTTCGCTGTAGTCGCGGAATCGGTAAATTAATGTGAGACAATCATCTCCGACTGCTACCCGGATATCTCCCGATGGTTCACCACCACAATTCCAAGAAAGGCTAAAATAATATCCTGATTGCAGGTACTTTCTCCGGTGAAGGTACCGCACATCAATGCGCTTATATGAATCGAGTCCGCTCATTGTTGCTCCATAAAGGTTTGCCGGGTTTATTGCCCTTCCCGAAAGTTGTTTTTACCTAATGATTTCGGTTTAAAAATACGCGAAATGGATTACTGCCTGTGCGTTTCATGGCTCTGGGACTAGCTTTTGCAAGCCTGCCAGCCACTAAAATAGCGGCAAAATAGTAGCAAAATAGTATTTCTGGTGTCCATAAAAAGAGGGAATCTCAATTTTCCCGTATCCATAAAAAGAGAGTTTGCTGACACGATTACGCGCGCGTGCGAGCGAACGCGGAATTTAGCGAGTTCATAAAAAGGGAGGGGGGACCCATAGAAAACCAGAGTTTGGAACAAGCTTAGCTGGCGAAGACGATGATTCATACGTCCCGGTCCCCGTTAGTGTTCGAATCGCCCCGTGAGTCTGCTTTTTTTCGCAAAGAATCCAATCTGCGCTGTCTGCACCTCTCTCTTGTGGCCTCGCTGAAATTCGGGTTGGTCCCGAACCTGAACGGCCATAGCGCACAGGGACCGAGAGAGAGCTTCGGACCTTGCTTGCAACGAGCGACCTCCGCGTATCCCTGGACACAATCGACGCATCGGGCACGAATGGCTTTTAGTGGCGATTGCCCTGGTATGCCCGGCAACTTCCCGAATCTGTAAGGCCAGAGAGCACATGATTTGGATGACCGACACTCCCGAACCTCAAGCGGCTGATCGACACAACACCAAAGACAATGTTTGCGGACTGCTTCAAGGGGTGTCATCGTCGTTCTCCATTAACGGCAATGGTAGGTATGGCTTATCTATAGAAGGCATACGATTTCGTATGCTTTGAGCACTCGCACCAGAATTGCAGGATTTCAGCAGTAACATCCCTTAACCATTCCAATTTCTCCATTTCCGCCTATCACCGTTTTCGTATGCTTTCCATTTGCCGTTTTCCTCCAAAAGCATACGGAAGCGTATGCTTGTTAACATACGGAAACAGATGCGTGATTTGCCGGGGGTTTTCTCGTTTTGCAGAAACCCCTTTTAACTTTCTCACGGGGTCTTTTCTCGAAATCCCTTGTCCCATATTTGCGCCAGCGTTCCGACAAACCATAGACCGTTGCTTCGTTGGCTACGCCGATTCCTGCTTTGACAATGTCGAGAAATCCATTCTCAATCAATTCATCAATTGCGCGAGTAAACCGGGGCTGAGAAATGCCGAATTTTTCATCTGCCTTTCTGTAGGGGAAAATCAGCTCCCGCGCATTCGTCGTTATCCACCTCTTTTGTTTTCCTTTCCCGTGCTGCTCCTTCTTTAGTCGGGTGAGAAAAAGACAGTAGACTTGGGTGGCAGACGTTCTTAAAGAGAGCCAGGCTCGGGAGGTGACCAATTCCCCTTCGAGGTAGGCGCCGCGTAATTTTTTGTTTTTCTGCTTTGCCGCCTCCATCCTCAACTCTTCCTTGATTTGCTTCCTGGGTGGTTCGTTCTAAATGGCCCGATATCCACGAAGCCAGCCTGACGGCTTTTATTTCGTTTTTGTGCCGCCCTTGCGTATAACCTCATCCAATTTATCGAGGTTTACATAGACAGCCCCGCCCAGCCGGGTGAAGAGTTCGGGGTGCTTTCGAATGTGAAGCCACTTGTAGAGAGTAGAGGCGCGCAGGGGGAATCCGGGGGTTTCATTGACTTTCGAAACTCTCAATAGGTTTGTCATAATGTCTTCTCCTTATTTCCTGCTCTGTGGTCATTATTGTTTGGGTAGTCAGGTTATTGACCACTTTGCCAGAAAATAGACGGAGAGGCGGATGGGATTTCAAAGATTTATTGGCTAAAACAGGGGTGTGGTTTTCAGAAGAAAACGGGGAAAACAGAGGTGTGGTTTTTAGGGCGAAAAGGGGGAATTACACCTCTTGTAAAAATCTGCGCGCAAGGAGACTGCTTGTAGACTATCGGGCAGTGTGGTTGGGGGATGCCTTACGCCAGTCTCTCAAAGCAGTGTTTACCGTGGTTTCATCAATTGTAGGATCATCCAGCGCAACACGTGCCAGTCGCGCAAGCAGTCGTGGGCGAGCACTTCCCAAATCCTTTTCAAAAACCTGGCTCATTGCCCGGATGAAATAATTAGCTTTTGCATTTCCAGATCTTGGTTTCTGCACGTAACGGTATAGATTCCACCAACTTTCAGCTTTTTCCACAGCGTCAACTGTAGCTTCCGCCATTTTCGCTATGTGCTTCAAACCTTCCGACGTGGATACATTTAAGCCGGAGGCTTTAAATTTGCTCTTGACTTCGAGTGCAAGTTTCCCACCCCCAAGGTTATTCAGATAGTATCTGAGTAGGCCACGCTCAAGGTCTGTATCTTTAATGAGGCGCGCCAACTTTGTTGCGTGTTTGGCTATGTCTTTATATTTTTCAGCCTCTTCGCCTGGAGGCGCTAGGCCAGACTGGTAGTTATCCCAAACCTTAACCAGAAGGACCGCATCAACAAGCATCTCATAGCCCGTTATACATACCTCCCTGGGTGCATCACTTTTATCGCTTGGGCCTACTGCTATTTTGATGTCCCCCCGGAATGCCTTTCTATACTCTTCCCACACTGGAATCATGTCTCTGTCAGCCAATAGACGTTTCAGCCGTTGCAATATCTCCTCCGGCACATCCCCGTCAGGAGTCAAAAGGAGAGCCAAAAAAACTTCTAATTTCTCATAGGGACCACAGGGTCCTGCTAATGTCCAAGGAAAATCCATCTCAGCGCCTCCTGTGCGCTCCTGGTGGTTTAATCCAAGGGAAAACCGGCCAGGATATCCGGTCTTGTCGAGTAGGTTCATTATGCCCGCTCTATCCCTGGAAGCTGATAATTACTTTACAATCTTCAAAACCTGTCCATGCTTCGGTGTGAGCAGTTCGCCGGACTTCTGCGCCGCTTTTTGGAGTGCGCCCGGCAAAAAATGCGCATATCTTTGAGTGGTGCGAGAATCCTTATGAGTAAGCAGCCCTTGAACCATGGCAAGGTCCACGTTATTGGAGATAAGTTGGGTTGCAAAGTTGTGCCGCAGTCCACAAAAGCGGAAATCGGCAGGCAATCCCGCCGCCTTCCTGATTTTCTGCCACGGTTTCTTGAAATCTGTTCGTTGGCTGCCGCACTTGCCCGGAAACACATATTGAGACGTGGCTGTAAGGCCCCTGAGCACATTCATTGCGGAATCGCTAATGGGAATCGTTGTAGTTTTGCCGCCCTTCGGGGTTCTCAGGGTGATAGCGCTGCGCTCAAAATCGACGGCATCCCAAGTCAACTTGAACAATTCGCCTCTTCTAACGCCAGTGAACATTGCAAACCGGATGAATGATACAGTCTCTTGACAAGGCCATGAGTCGAGCACTCTCATGAGTCTATCCGCCTCATCATCACTCAA
>PLSV01000290.1 GCA_003165235.1 Syntrophobacteraceae bacterium | reverse complement strand
CTCCGTGGAAATCCAGGCTAGAGAGTGACCGGATCAAATTTCAGCCCGCTTGCACAAGCGCTTGCACTTCATGTGGATGAGCCCTGAAGGCAACGCAAAGGAGAGCATCCCGTCGGCGCCTCCCTACACTGCGTCAATAAAACTGTATAAGATTTACTTCAGAGATACGCGAATACATTACTTACTTTGGAACGGTACAAGCTTTGTCTCTGTCCCTACCATAATGGTGTCTCAGAGATCAAGGTATTTTAAGGGGGAGAAAATGAGTACTTGATATACCAACCGAGCACCAAAAACGTTTACCAGTTTAATTAAGGGTTCCTCCGGACCGGATACTTTTGAACACAATTATTTGAACGGTGTAAAAGATTCGAGAAGGCTTTTGTTTCCGCCCTGGCGGAAATGCATGTTCAGGGTAAAGTCAGTATACAGCTCTCCTGGACATTGACTTCAAACAGGCTCGATCAACCTTTCCATGTCCGTTACATTTGTGAACCTTCAGGGGCATCTCATCCTGATCGCACACATCCGAATCCATTATACCGTCTTCTGCCAGTGATCTCACGTCGGTCAGCGCCAACGAAATTCAAAACTGATCCTATCATTGCAGACATCTTCCGCCACTGAAATGACGCTCCCTTCCTAAATATATCAATATGTGAAAAGAGAATAATTTGATCCGCATGCACGTCTGGCTGGTTGAAACTCTTATCAGCAGCGGAAATGACATCACTCAGCAAAAGGACACCTCACTATGATAATGCCATACGTTCCGATGCCGGTGAAGTGTCCAGCATGTGGAAGCGAGAACGTGAAATTTAAGTGGTCGATCACCACCATCGTTGCATGCCTGGGAAAATTACTCGGAGTGCCGACAGTTAAGATTTATGAAAAGAGATGCTCGAAGTGCGGGCATGAATTTCAGGTGTTTCGGAGATGAGAGGTATTATGACAAATTAGATTTAACTCTTGACCTGCGGGAGGTATCCAAGAGTTTCCGCTCAAAAATCACCCACAAAGGGCAGATCATGAACAATGCCCATCTTTTGAAACGCTAAATTTCGATCATGCTCTCCTGTAGCAGATCGATGTCTGCGATCTCATCTTCGAGGTAGATCTTCAACTTATTTTTGAGACGACTTTCAATCTGGCNNCGCTCGCGGCTGATCCCGAACTTGTCTCCGATTTCCTGGAGCGTTATAGGCGCTTCGGCTAGGAGCCTCTTTTCGAATATTTCGGCCTCCTTGCCTTTGAGCTGGCCTTTGAAAAGCATCAGCGTGTCATGGAGAATAGCCTTGGCTTCCTGGTCAGCGATCTGATCGTCAACGGGCAGGTCGTCCGAGGGCAGAAAAGATTTGTACGTGTCTTTGGAGTCTTCCTTCAGAGGGCTGTCGAGC
Source organism: Syntrophobacteraceae bacterium (assembly GCA_003165235.1). Taxonomy (GTDB): domain Bacteria; phylum Desulfobacterota; class Syntrophobacteria; order Syntrophobacterales; family Syntrophobacteraceae; genus SbD1. The sequence continues at coordinate 3,579 of PLSV01000290.1, read as the reverse complement.
GAGATCTCCCAACTATTGAGCCTCTGGTCCATTTCGATGATCTCTGACTCCTTTACATCGAGCCGGTGGCTGAGCAGCTTGGGGGAAGTCTCGATGCCCTGGGCTTCCAGTCTTTCCTTTTCCTTGCGCAGGTTGAAAAAGAGTTTCCGCTGGCCCTGGGTCGTTCCGATTTTGACGAGCTTCCAGTTATCCATTACAAACTTGATTATGTAAGCCTTGATCCAGAACGATGCATAGTAAGAAAATTTGTATCCCCTGTAAGGATCGAATTTCTTTACNNTCCATCAGGTTCTGCATCCAGTATCGCTGAAAATCCATGGCAATCTTGACCACAAGTCTTAGATTTGCGGTAATGAGCTTGTAGGCGGCTTCGATATCGCCCTTTTCGCGATATCGGATAGCCAGCTCCCTCTCATCCTCCCTGCTGAGAAGCGGATAGCGCTTGATTTCGTCGAGGTATAAACGGAATGGATCGAAGGAAACAGGCTGATACCTGTCCTGAATGTTCGTCGACCTTGGATTTTTGTCGCCTTTCGGGACACCAGCCGAAGTTTCTCGCTCAACGGTCGAAACCTTCTTAATTTTGGGGTTTTTGAGCATGGGTAAGTGATCCCTTGCCGTGCTGACATTTGATAATTCGCGATACTTACCGGTTCCAGTATCGGGGAACTATTGAACTACATTTTATTCATATGAATATACTCGCACCCAATTGGAAATCATTTTGAGAGGGTCAAACATCCATGGGCTCGATCATCAGGCGGCTTGTAAAGATTGGCGCAAGAGTGGTCTACAATGCCAGAAGGTGGACATCCATGTTGCGCCGGCTTTTTCCCTCGTCTGTTACTATCGCATCATTTTCGCCTGAGCGCCATCTCAAAAGCTGGCGGCGGTACGAGGCCATCGAAAGCGGGAAAAGAAATGTGTCCTCAAATTGCCCAAATTGGTCTGATCGCCATTTTTTCTTAAGGGTTTTGATTGGAATATCGTATGATTTACGGACATTCGGCATTCCAAGAGCTTTTTCGGATGGAATCCGACCCGGGAATGCAGTCCAGCATCCTTTGGTGGTAAAGTTGATGCATTATTCCGGTTTATTTGAAGCAAGAATCAATATCACAAGGAGATGATGATGAAGAGGATCTTAGCTCTTTGTTTGACAATGGTTTTCGTTTTAGCACTGGCCTTGTCAGCTTTTGCAGCCGAGCCAGACAGAGATTCCATTAAAAAAAGGGTGGATGAGATTGTCACTGCGATAAATAGTGGTAAAAGCTTTGCTGACTTTAAATCTGCCGCCAAAGAAGACCCATTCGTATTCATAATGAAGAAGAACGGGACCTTTCTCGTTCATCCCATCTACGCCGGCAGAAATGAAAAGACAGTCATGGAACAGGGTTATAAGGCCTTAATTAAAGCGGATGCCAATGGGACCTGGGTAACGTATGAAATGTATGATGGCACGGTTAAAAACAGCTATGTCAGGGAAACAAAGGACGGCTTGATTGTAGGAAGTGGCTATTAGGCAGCCTGCATTCCCTTGGTTACTGCGAATGCGCCGAGGACAGTCCTGAGCAACGGTCCCATGCTTATGGTCCTGGCCTGTCCATTTCGTTGCTATTCCACGGCCAGATCAATCGGTTATGGCCGTTGCGATGATAAGCGATGCAAGCGGTATCCGTATGCGGCCGGGTCGAGAGCGAAGTACGTTCCAACGACTGCAGATCTCAAAACATGTGAGGAACTTGGCCGGCGAGTTGCCATGATGGTGAAAGAAATGTGAAGACTTTGCTCGTTACCGGCTCCGGGGGTTTCCTGGGTTTCCGCATTTGCCGCGCCGCACATCGAGGGGCAATATTTCGGAAGAAATCTCAGGGAATGATGAAACCGCGTGTTGATCTGTATGGTCTTATTGGGGATGGACAAAGAGACTGTGTCACAAGAGAAAAATAAAAACCGAACTGTTGGGGCGTTTGCTCTTTTTTGAAGAGCGGCGCCCGGCAGACTTTCCTGGAATGGAGATAGGCCAAAAAATCGGCTAATGAACCACACCAGCAGAATGAGTCTCCAGATCGGTCTGCAGCCCGCTCAGAGCCTATGTGCCTCGCATTTGTCCCTCCAATGTTCTTATACCGTCTGCATTGCAGCTTTAAAGCCGGTTACTCCCCCCAGAAGGGTTATCATTCGCCGCACGTTAAAGCATGTTGCCACTATTGATGCTTCGGCAGCAGCTCCATCTCGCCCCCGTAGCTGAAATTGACCAAAGCCTAGAATTTTCTTAATAAATCCAAATGGATGCTCAATACGAGCTTTCCTTCGATCATAAATCTCCCGGATTTCAGGTTCCTCAAACCTTCCAGATACTTCTTGCGCTACCTTTTCTAACTCATGACGCGTTATCGTTCGGCCCCGCTTTGCCTTCGTGCATACGCCATAATGCGGGCAAGACCGACAGTGACCTTGTTTATCAATGCGATATTCCCTCTGCCGCTTTTTTTCCTTAAAACGTAGAAAAGTCAACTCATGACCTTGGGGGCACACGTAACAATCCGAATCCGCATCATAGCTGAATCTACTCTTGTCAAAAGGACCAATCTCTTTGCCTGATGCTTGAGCCGGGGAAGGAACCACCATCTTCCTATCGGGCGATTCGACCTTTGCGATCTCCGATGTATCCCAATAGCCCGCATCGGCGCAGCCCACCTTGCACTTACGCCCAAGATCGGTTTCGGCCCCTTGAATCTGAACGGCTAGTTGCTTTAAGTCGTTGGACTCGCTCACTACGTCGGCATGAACAATGAGGCCGTTTTTATCATCGACCACGCTTTGCATGTTATACCCACAGTGGGTGCCCTGTGGGCTTTTGACCAATACGCTCTCCGGATCCACTCGATTGACTCTCAATCCATCTTTGGTCTGCTCGCCGCGTTCGGTCAGTTCGGCCAGGGCATTCTCAATGGATTCCTTAAGCTTTTTGGCTTTGGACAACTCTTTTGGCATCGCCACAAACGACCCGCCGAATGTTCTAGGGGCACACGGGCGAATTTATCTATGTACGGATGCGAGCTGCAGTAATTCGGTAACATTGGGGGAAACGGACCAGCTGGGGACCGTGAACGTCGGGAAAACAGCGACTCTATACGTGGAGTGGGATAAAGCCAATAATCAATTTGTGTTCAAGGTGAATACGCTTAAAAAAACGCTGTCTCAAGCAGTGGGTTACGGCACCTTCTCGACAGTGAATCCGCCCGTGTGGAATGTTAAGCGGTTGGATGCGGTCTGCTACGTCCCCGGCAGCACGAGCTCGAGGGGTTACGCCTTGATAGATGCGTTTTTCGACAACGTGTATTACAAATGATGTTGCAAGAAAGAGTCTCAAAAGCTTTGAATTCACACCTCACATTTTTGTGAGGTGTGAAACTTCCGCCCCCCCCGTCGGCTTTACTTAGCCGATGTTGCCCAACTTCCGGCACATGCAATTCCACCGAGTTGTCGAGAAGCGGCTTGAGATCGCCACGTAAATCATGAATTTCCCAGTGTGAACTTGCCGCTCCCTGCCCCCTCCCACATGATCGCAAGTCA
>PLSV01000048.1 GCA_003165235.1 Syntrophobacteraceae bacterium | reverse complement strand
ACCTTCAGGAGCCTCTTAGAAAAATTCAGGCTTTCGGGGATATCCTTGGGACCAAATGTAATAATAAGCTGAACGAACAAGAAAAAGATTACCTCATCAGGATGCAGAATGCGGCGAAGCGGATGCAGCGGCTCATCGGCGATCTTCTCAAATACTCCCGCGTGACCAGCAGTCCCGAACTTCTGGACACTGTCGATTTGCGGGACGCTGTGATGGAAGTGATTTCGGACCTGGAAATAAAAATTAAACGATTGGGAGCTAATGTAGAAGTTTTTGAGCTACCTGCCATCAAGGCTGAAAAGAGCCGGGTCCGTCAGCTTTTTCAAAATTTAATTGCCAATGCATTGAAATTTCATGGCGAAGGACCGCCACACATAAAAATATATTCCCAACGAACAGGGCATGATTTCAGAATATTCGTTGAAGACAATGGCATCGGCTTTGATGAAAAATACCGGGACCTCATCTTTACGCCTTTTCGGCGCCTTCACGGCAGAAGTACCTATGAAGGGACAGGTATGGGACTTGCCATCTGCACGAAAATTGCCGAGCGGTACGGGGGTGGCATTACCGCGAGAAGCAAGCTTGGTGAAGGTTCGACATTTATAATAACTTTGCCGGTGATACCAAATCACCTATAATATCTTGTGTTCCAAATCAGCTGAAGGCAGAGAGAGTTGTATCGTGGGCGTAAGAGAACTTTTGGCATCCAAACGCAAAGAGATTCTTCGCATTGCCGCCAAACACGGAGCAAGCAATGTGCGGGTGTTCGGTTCGGTGGCGCGTGGAGAGGCAGGTCCGGAGAGTGATTCATACCGAAAACTCCATCGTCAAATCAATGGACCTGGCTGAATGGGTGAGGGCCCCGCAGCTTACGAAATCGACGCCGGTTTGAGCTATGGCGCGCACTGTTTCAAGAGTCACACCCCCGGAAGCCTCCATTGTGACGCGGCCTTTGCCGATCTCGACTGCGCGCTTAAGCATATCAACCGTAAAATTGTCTAAAAGCACTATATCGGCCCCAGCGGTGATCGCCTCGCCCAGTTGATCGAGGTTTTCCACTTCGACTTCGATCCGAAAAGTATGAAGAACGCCTTCCCGCGCACGGCGCACCGCTTCCTTTATGCTTCCTGCAACAGCTATATGATTGTCCTTGATCAGGATACCGTCGGCCAGCCCGAACCGGTGATTCTTGCCGCCCCCATGCCTCACTGCTTCCTTTTCGAAGCCGCGCCAAAGCGGGGTCGTCTTTCGCGTATCGAGCAGACGGCATCCCGTCCCGGCAATTGCATCCGTCATTTTGCGCGTCAGGGTAGCAATCCCGCACAATCTTTGAACGAAATTAAGGGCCGTACGCTCGCAGGTCAGCAAGGTCCGCACCTGTCCCTCTATCATGAAGACGTTAACGTTTGGCGCGATTTGCTCACCATCGGGGAACAGGCATTCCACCCTGGTTTCCGGGTCGAACAGCTCAAAGATCCTTATGAACGGTTTCGATCCTGACAGGACGAACGGTTCGCGGCCGAAAACAACCGCTCTGCCTTCCCGCTCGGCAGGTATAACAGAGAGCGTCGTTGCGTCTCCGCTGCCGATGTCTTCGAGAAGGGCCAGCCGGAGCAATTCATCCATCTCAATCATCATCGTCATTCCGTCCCGGTTTCCGACAGGCCTTTCACGATTTCCAGCCTGTGGTTCAGTTTCTCGATTTTTTCGCCAAGCCGAACGTTTTTCTCGCGTTCTTTGTCTATTATCTCGTGCGGGGCCCTCTGCAGAAAATCATCGTTGGAAAGCTTCCTGCTGGTCAGTCCGAACTCCTTTTCGAGTTTGGCAAGTTCTTTTTGCAGCCTGTTGGCCTCGCTCTCGAAATCAAGGATGTCCTTGAGGATGACAAAAACCTCTATATTCTTTACGATCGCGCCTGCCGCCTACCTCGGTTTATGGGCCTCGCCGCTCAGAGCGACGGTTAACCTGGATACCTTCGCCAGGTCAGCGATGGTACGCTCCTGCTGCTGGATGAGCCCGGCATCCGAACCTCGCTCGCATAGGCACACCACCTCCACTTTGAGTCCCGGAGAGACGTTCATTTCGCCGCGAATGTTGCGGATTGCGGCTATGATCCCTACAACCGTTTCCATCTGCTCTTCCGCCTCGGGATCGATCCTTTGGCTATCGGATTCCGGAAAGGGCGCCTTCATGATGCTCCCGAAAGTATGTGGCAGCTTGTGCCAAAGCTCCTCGGTAATGAACGGCATCACCGGATGCAGAAGGATAAGGACTTTTTCCAGGACCGAGGCGGCAATGGACCTCGCCAGGGCGCCCGACTCCGGATTTTCGCCGTAGAAATCCGGCTTGATCATTTCCAGGTACCAGTCGCAGTACTCGTGCCAGAGGAACTGATACAGGGCCTGAGCGTACTGGTTGAAAAGATAGCTGTCCAAAGACTCGGCGGATTCGGCGGCAACTCTTTGAAGCCGGCTAAGAATCCAGCGGTGGGCAAGCCCGGTCACTTTTTCCGGAATCCGCACCGGTCCCGTGAAGCCCTCGAGGTTCATCAGAAGAAGCCGGGCGGCATTCCATATCTTATTTACGAAATGCTTGTAGCCCTCTATGCGCTCCTCCGAGAGCTTTACGTCCCGCCCCTGGACCGCGAAGGCCGTCAGTGCGAACCTGAAAGCGTCGGTACCGTACCTGTCCATCATGAGAAGGGGGTCGATCACGTTTCCCTTGGATTTGCTCATCTTCTGCCCTTCGGCATCCCGAACAAGGGCGTGGATATAGATTTTGCGGAACGGCACATCCTTCATGAAGTGCAGTCCCATCATCATCATGCGGGCGACCCAGAAAAAGATGATGTCGAAGCCGGTGACCANNAGGATATCGAATGCCGTAACCAGAACGGAAGTAGGATAGAACTTTTTGAGCTCCGCTGTCTCCTCCGGCCAGCCCAGGGTCGAAAAAGGCCATAGGCCGGAGCTGAACCATGTATCGAGGACGTCCGAATCCTGCTCAACCGTGGAACCGGGGCAGTTCGGGCATTCCAGGGGAGCTTCCAGGGAGACGATCACTTCATTGCACTGGAGGCAGTACCATGCCGGTATGCGGTGTCCCCACCATATCTGACGGCTTATGCACCAATCTTCGAGATTTTCCAGCCAGTTGAAATAATCTTTTTCCCATTTGGCCGGGATAATTCTGGTTTTACCCTGCTTCACAGCGTCAATGGCGGCTTCGGCAAGAGGTTTTGTCGCAANNCGGTAGCAGTGCCCAACCCGGTGCCTGTAGGGCTCTACTTTTGCCAGATAGCCGGCTTTATCCAGGTCTTTGAGAATCTGCCTGCGGCAGGCAAACCGGTCCATCCCGGCATAGGGGGGGCCTGCCTGTTCAGTCATTATTCCGCGCTCGTCTATCACCTGCACCAAGTCGAGGTTGTGCTTGCTGCGAAGTTCGAAATCATTAAAATCGTGTGCGGGAGTTACCTTGAGCGCTCCGGTGCCGAACTCGCGCTCGACATATGAATCGCCGATAACCGGGATGTTGCGGCCCACTATCGGCAGGACTACGTTTTGCCCTATATACGTTTTGTGTCTGTTGTCTTCCGGGTTCACAGCGACAGCCGTGTCGCCCAGCAAGGTTTCGGGCCTGGTGGTTGCGACGACTAACGCACCTTTTCCGCTAACCAGGGGGTACCGAATGTAGTAGAGAAAGCTGTCCATCTCCACGGCCTCAACCTCGATATTGGCGAGCGCGGTCATGCAGCGCGGACACCAGTTGATCATGCGCTTGCCGCGATAGATCAGGCCCTCATTGTAGAGCGATACGAAAACCTGTCGCACAGCACGCGTAAGACCCTCGTCCATCGTAAATCGCTCGCGCGACCAGTCGCAGGACGCCCCGAGCCGCTTCAACTGATTTATTATGATTCCGC
>PLSV01000415.1 GCA_003165235.1 Syntrophobacteraceae bacterium | reverse complement strand
ACTGAATTCAATCTGAAGGTGGACCGAGCCGGCGCAACTTCCCTCGTCCTTCTGGAGGGCAGACTAACTCTGGCCAATCCTCAGGGGCAGATCGATCTTGATTCCGGGGAAGAAGGCCTTGCCGAGGTCGGCCGGGCGCCGGTCAAAAGAGTGATCCTGCAGCCGAAGGACGCTGTTCAGTGGTCGCTCTATTATCCGGGAATCTTCAGCTACCGTGATATTCCTCTCGGCGCGCAGGCGGCGGGGCAACCTCCCATGCCAGGCGACGCCCGGGCCTCTTACGATCGTGGAGACCTGGACAACAGTGAGCGGGAGGCCAATGAAGCTCTGGCCCGAGACCCTCAAAACGGCCAGGCGCTTGTGATCCTTGGCTGGATATCTCTTCAGAGGCAGGACCCGCAAAAAGCCATGGCGTATTTTGAAAGGGCCCGAAAGTGCGATGCCCCGCCGGGATTGACCGTATCCGGACTGGCCCTGGCCTGCTATCGCACGGGAGATGCCGTAGGGGCCTATAAGCTCATGACCGCTGAGTTGAAAAAAGGGTCTCCTTCTTCCCTCACGCTGGTTATGTCGGGCTATTTTTCAATGCTCGCAGGAAAGATAGACAAAGCGAAGGCGCTTCTAACGGACAGCCGCATCAGCGGGCGGGAATCGGCCATCGCACATTCACTGCTGAGCCAGATATACCTTATCCAGAACAGCAAGGAGCAAGCATCCAGCGAGGCGGCCATCGCCATGCAGGAAAATGGCGAGTCTCCGATGGTGCGAATGACGGCCGCTTTGGTCAAGATATCCTATTTTGATTTGCCTGAGGCCAAAAGACTTCTGGAACAGTCCCTTGCCGCCGACCCCCATTTTCTGGAGGCTTATCTTTACCTGGCCAGACTTTGGCTGGGGGCCGATTATTTGGACCGTGCATGGGAAATTATCAGCAAGGCGCTCGAGATTTCAAAAACGGACAGTGAGGTCTTGAGTCTTGCCGGCTTCATCCGCCTGGGCTACAGGGATTATGATAAGGCGTTCAAGCTGTTCACAGAGTCCGTGAAGAATAATCCGGGGTTTGGAGAACCTCACATTGGTCTTGCCAATATTGCGTTCAGGAATCGAAATTTCAGCCGGGGTCTGACGGAAATGCTTACAGCGACTCTGCTCGAGCCCAGGGTGTCGCTTTACCAGAGCAGCCTTGGCAAGGCGCTTTATCAAACGAGGTCTTTCGATAAGGCGCTCGAAGTTTACGATTACGCCAAGACCCTCGATCCCAACGATCCCACTCCGTACCTCTACAAGGGAATCGCCCTCTCCGACCTGTACCGTCCTGGAGAAGCAATACAGGAAATCAACAAATCGATAGAGCTAAACGACAACACAGCGGTTTTTCGCTCCAGGCTCATGCTGGACAGGGACCTGGCCGTAAGGAACACTGACATCGCGCGAGCCTACGGCCAGCTTGGGCTCGGAGATTGGTCTTACAGCAAAGCCCTTACAGCGGTGAAAGACGATCCGCTAAACCCTTCGGCTCACCTTTTTCTCAGCTCCGCATATGCGGCAACGCGGCAGCAGGTTGGGGCCGCCGGTTCCGAGCTTCTCCTTTATAGACTGCTCTCGCCCGCAAATGAAAACACATTCAGCGGGTACACTGACTACACGCAGATGTTCGAAATGCCGTATACGAGAGTCTCGCTCAACGCGGGCCTCGGAACCTGGGCCGATCATGAGGCGCTGAGTCAGGCTCACTCGATCGAAGTTCTCGCCGGCTTACCAGGCTTTGCGCTGGATGCTTACGGAGGATATCAATACGATCCGGGTTTCAGGAAAACCAATGATGACAGGGAATCCATTTTCGGACTCGGGCAGGGGAAATTCGAACCTACAATCAAGGATTCTTTTTACGCCACTTACACCTATAATAAAGTCCGGTGGGGAGATACCAACAGCCCGGATGATTTTTCCTATAGAAATGACCCCAACATGCGGTGGACAGCCAACGATAATTTTGTGGAGGGTGGATACGTCCACCGGTTTTCACCTTCGGCTGTTTTCATTGGATACTATAATTGGGGCAACGAAAACTGGCTGAGGAGGGATTCCTATTTTTTCCGCCTTATCAATAACCAGGGGGTTCCATACGATCTTTTCGAAAATACCTACGAACGCAAGATCTGGAATTTCAATAATGTCCAACTCCAGCAACTACTTAAGGTTGGCGATCATACCTTCATAACCGGGTTTGATTATTTTACCGGCTCACAGAGTTATTATTATGACGATTCATATACTCTCAATTTTCCCCCTCCTATCATCGACAATTCATACAAATACAATCCGCCGGATCGCACTGCATCCTTCTATGTGCGCGACTACTGGCGCATCTGCCCGCAGCTCCTTATGGAGCTGGGCGTCTCCGGGGACTTTGTCTCAAGTTCCCGTGCGGGTTTTCCCGATTCCATATCTTCGACTACCGCCAATCCATCGGTGGGCCTCAATTATGAAATCGATAAATCAAACACTCTACGTTTTGCCTACCAGGGCTACGTAGTTGGCCACGCTCTTTTAAGCCCGAGCATAGTTCCTTCTGAAGTGGCCGGATTTCCATCACAGGTCAACGCCGATGATGGTTCCAAAGTAAAGGAGTTGGGCTTTGCATGGGAGTCGCAGTGGAACCCCAAAACTTTCACAGTGTTCAACGTGCAGGCTCATCGCATCGATAATCCCCAATACAATGTCTACTCCAACATGATCGATTCGCGATCTGAACGTTTCGAGGGCTCCTTTATAGTCAACCGACTGTTGACCTCATCTCTTGGCCTCTCGGCCGGCATCTCCGGAAAACTGGTATCTCTGGAGGCGCCCCCTAACACCTTTCTCACGGGCGATTTCAACGAGATAGCCGGGGCCGTAGCGCTTTCGTACATGCACCCCAGCGGTTGGTTTGCATCGATAAAAGATACCGTAGTGAGCCAAGACCTTGCCGGGCTTAGCGATAAGAGCCTTGCGCAAAAACAGGCTGAAATGGGAGATCCTTTCAATCTGGTCGATATCAGCGTCGGCAAATATTTTGCGAACAAACGTGGATACGCATCCCTGGGATTAGCCAACATATTCAATCAACATTTCTATTATCAAACGGAACCGGTTGCGCTGTGGAGCTTTTTCCCCGATCGTGCGATAATCTTTACCGTGGCCCTTTACTTCTGAGCACTGAAGATTTTTGATGAACATCGACTTTTTTCTAAAAACTCGAAACCGGGTTGGGGCCCTCTGGATATTCAGTCTGCTGCTGATGCTCCCGCTTGCGCACTCCTCCCTTATCACGGAACTTGAAAACCGGGTCATTGACAGATTTTTCACGATAAGGGGCACCCAGTCTCCTCCCTCCGGGCTGCTTCTTGTCGGTATCGATGAGCCGTCCTTTCAGGAATTGCGCCTTTCATGGCCGTGGCCGCGAAGGCTGCATGCCCGGCTCATCGATCGGCTCTCAGCCGCTGGCGCCAGCCTCATCGTGTTCGACATCCTGTTTGCGGAACCTTCGGACCCGGAAAACGACGCGGCCCTTGCTTCGGCTATAAAGCGCGCGGGCAATGTGCTGCTGGCTGAAACTATCGATCATACCAATGACGCCCTTTTTTCCCGGACTATAAGGATACGGCCCCTTGGCCCTTTTGCGGATTCCGCCAGAGGGGTGGGGCTTGCGATGATAGAGCCGGACAGCGATGGGGTGGTCAGGCATTTTGAGCTGCAATTCGAGGGAGCGCCAACCTTGCCTGCCTCCGCTCTTCATGCGGCGGAAAGGCTCGATCTACCGCCCGAGTCATCGGGTTTGATAAAATTTGTCGGTCCTGCCAGGAGTATCGATACGCTTTCGTACTCTCAGATACTCGATGATGAGCACCCGGTCCCGGCGGAGCGAATCCGAAACCGCATCGTACTGGTCGGCCGCCAACTGCAGGCATCCCCTGCGCCAATGGAGCAGACCGATCTTTTCCCCACTCCTTTCTTTGAAAGCACAGGCATTTACACCAGCGGCGTCGAGATACACGCCAACATCATGCACAATCTTCTGACCGGCCAATGGGTGAGGGAGATCCCCGCCGCAGTAAAGCTCATCACGTGCTTCGGGTATTTCCTGCTTTTTTCCCTTATATTCACTGCGGTCTCTCCATTAAGAGGGCTGATCGCCCTCGGCATATCGGGCGTGGGCCTTACAGCTCTTTGCTACTGGCTTTTTCGCGCCTTGGATTTCTGGGTCCCTCCAGTAATGTTTGTTTTCGGAACCGCTTCAATCTACACCGGTAACGTGGTGCTTCAATATCTGGCGGAAGCACATCAGAAAAGATGGCTTCGCGGCGCTTTCAACCGATATGTTTCTGCAGCGGTAGTCGAATCCATAGTTAATGACCCGAGTTCTCTGGAACTTGGCGGGCAGGAAATCCAGGCGACAATTTTCTTTTCCGATCTCGCAAATTTCACCAGCTTTTCCGAACGCCTCCCTCCAAAGGAGCTTGTCGCGTTTCTCAACGAATACTTCACTCCGATGACAAACATTATTCTGGAGCATCGCGGAGCGCTGGACAAATTCATAGGAGACGCCATCATGGCGTTTTGGGGTGCGCCGCTTCCGCTGGAAAATCATGCTCAATATGCATGCGACGCAGCCCTCAAGATGCAAGAGACCATTGCCGGCTTGCGGGCAGGCTGGCGCGAGCGCGGGTTGCCACTCCTCGAAGCCCGCATGGGAATTCACTCGGGCCCGGTTGTGGTCGGCAACGTTGGCTCCAGGGAGCGTTTCAATTACACTGTGCTCGGCGATACCGTGAATCTGGCTTCCAGGCTGGAGGGCGCAAACAAATTCTACGGCACAACCATTTTGATCAGTGAGGATACATTTCGGCTCGCCGGCCCAGCATTTTTAGCGCGAGAGCTCGACTTGATCAGGGTGAAAGGCAGGCGGACCCCCGTGAAGATTTATGAACTGATAGGCAAAGGTGGAGAAAAGGAGCTTCCGTTTCTTGACACCTTTGCAGAAGGCTTGGCGGAATATAAGAATCGGCTATGGGACCGAGCAGAACTGCTCTTCGGCTCGATCTCTTCCCATGACCCGCCATCGAAAACGTACCTGGAACGGTGTCGCCATTACAAGAACAATCCACCCCAGGAGAACTGGGACGGAGTGTTTACGCAACAAGCTAAATAGGGTCTGTGCTAAGCCTCGCATGACCGGCTTGTATACAACCCTTAACGATGTATTTGACACTTTGCGATCTACTTCGCGTAGCGCGGAAGGCGACCCGCAGTATGTCTCTATCATCCGCTTTGGGCGTTAGCGGGAGGCCTTCCGCCCTATGGCTATCATGCGGTGATTCATGAAACCATAATCGCCCTGGTCCCTGTACGGAGAGAAGTCAGTGATTATCCTGACGCCTTCAAATCCGGCCCGGCCGAGCAGTTCGGAAATCTTCCTAGAATCATGGAAACGGATCGAGTAACTACGGTCGCAGATCAGGCCTCCTTTTTTGCTGAGAACCATTTCACGGACCGATACCTTATCAGCCTTCAGTTCACGCCGGCGGCAGACCAGGATGTCTTCACCAATCTCGTGCCAGGCTTCGGGTCTGAAATTGTTCCTTACCGCCTCGCCGTCGGCGAGGTCAATCAAAAGCCAACCCTGAGGGCGCAGCACCCGTTTGGCTTCGATAAGAATTTTTCTGTCAGCCGAAGGTTCGGGCAGATATCCCAGTGAATTGCCCATAATGAGCGCATGGTCGAAAATTTGGGAGGCGAGCCCGGTGCTCTGCGCATCGGCGACAATGCAATCCAGGGGGTAATTGTATTGTCTTGCCTGAGATCGGGCGCGGTTGAGCAAAAATTCAGAGTAATCGACCAGGGTGCACCTGGTGAAACCCCGCCGGCTCAGTTCCAGGCTGTGCCGCCCGTGCCCCCCGCAGAGGTCCAGTATCCTGTGGGTGAAACGGATCGGAAGCAATTGACAGATAAGGTCCACCTCCCGCTGCGTTATCTCATCATTGCAGACCGAGCGGGCGTCGGTGAGCAGGTAGAACTCATCGAATATCGTTTTCCACCACTCGGGGTCCACTTCGATGGTCATGGCGGCTCCGGACTCGCGCCGAAATTAAACAGTCCGTCTGAGGCTATAATTGCGGGACCGCCGCCCCAGGGCTGCATGCGAGCTATTTCAAGTTCTTCCTCTTCAATCCTTACAAATTCATCCAGTTCGCCGGAAAGCCACATTTTCTCCAACGTCAGGCAGTCAGACCACAGAGCATGACCATAAGCATTGAGCGACTGTATCTGAAGGGCGCTGATAACCCGTGGACGCAACGCGACCTTGATGGGCCCCAGCAGATAGGTAAACCGGTGCTCGACGGCCAATTTTTCCTGCATTCGGACAACCTCGGACAACTCGCCATAGTTCATCCCCAGGACGGCCTCGTTGATGCGGTTCACCGCATCGCGTATAGTCATATCGGAGCGAAGAACGGCCAACGGCTGAACGCCGCCCCCGCTGCCAACGTTTGTCGGGACTGCGCCAAACCGGCCAAGGAAGCCAAATAACCCGCCGGGGCCAACCATGCAGCGGAAGTCCGTTTGACAACGATCCAGGACTACGCGTCTTTGCTCATGGTCCAATATCGGGTTGTCTTCCGCCCACAAGTCCAGCGGGACCTTTTCCTGAACGATGTAGCTTCCCTCCCGCAGCGCAAGGTCGATCGCTTCACGGCCGTCCGGGTTCACTTCACCGACACGAACCCCTTTGCCGGAATAACCTCTTTCAGGCTTGAGCACGAGGTCGCTCCAATGACGATATGTCCACTCGAGCAAATCGTCAATATCCTCGCCCCCGGGCCCGACTGTGCGCCGTGGGTGAAACCGGCGCGTCCAGGGGGTTCGCTTCACTATCTCCGGATGAAACCGGCCGCTGTGGAGGCCGCCCACAACTTCAAACATACTTTTGACATTTATCGGTTCCGTGCCTCGAGGGTTTATGACGCGCTTTTCTTTTACAGCTTGCAGAAGCGCCCTCAGGTTGTGTTTGCGGTGAAGACCCAGCAGCACATCGGAGTTGAAATCCACGAAAACGACCGATACGGCTTGACCTCTCCAGCAGACTCGGCCATTTTTCAGTTCCAGTTGCCGGGGGCTCATCAGCACGCCGGTGATTCCATCGAACGTGTTGAGGCGCCGGGCCAGATTGATATTCTCGGTAACGTCCTCAAGGGTTTCTTCCTCAGCCACCACGGCAATCAACCCTGGATTTTTGCCTTCGCGCGCCTCATGGGCTTCGACCAGCATCTTCACGAACCCGTTTACCGGAAACAGCAATGGATGGTCAAAATCCAGGTCGACCCCTATGGGTGTAATGCCGTTGAGGGCTGACCATACTGCTTTGCCGATGATCTGGGTGATACGCTGATAGTCCCATCCGCCAGGGCTGCCGAGGTTCCATTCGGAATGGCGCCCCTCAAAATCTTCCATTACATGCACCTCCTCATCCTCCTCTGATAGACTGATATAGTACACTACCTAAAAGAATAACCACTTTGCGTCGTGTGAGCGCGTAGCGGGAAGGCCGACCGCTCTATGGTCTATCATGCGCGTTGGGCGGGCGCGGAAGGCCTTGATCCGCATCCCGACGCCTGAGCCGCTTCTCGATCAGGTGAAAGGGCAGTTCTCCTCCTTCGAGCAGCAACCTGTGGAACGCGTCATGGCCCATTTCACCTGCATAAGCTTCTCTTAGCCGCAAAATTTCAAAACGGCCTAAACTATAGCAGAGCTGATAGCCCGGATTCAGCCGAAAACGATCGATCTGGCCCCGGGCCTCTTCCGGACTAAAACCTGCGGTTGTCAAAAGTCTCATTGCCTCCTCAGGGACGAGTCTTCCCGAATTCAACCCGATGTCGATCTGGCAGCGCGCGGCCCTCCAGAGCCTGCGCTTGCGGTCAACCAGGCGGTCCATTGGGTGATCGGCATACGCGTACTCAGTCACGAGGGACTCGACATAATAAGCCCATCCTTCGTAAAAAAGAGGGGACTCGATTTGGCTTCGCACCGGATTTTCAAGCATCCTGCGTGTAGAATCCAACAAATAGTGGCCCGGAAAGGTTTCATGGGCGGCAAGGAACTTATGCTCCCGGTGAAAACGCTTCCTGCGAAGCTCCCCGATTTCATCGCTCCATTGATGTTGCGCCTGTGTGGTGATGTAAAAAAAGTCCTTTTCCCTGCCGTCCTTCGTAAAGGCTGCGCTGAAGGAAGCAGGGCCGCGCACCGATTGAAGGTAAGTGGGAGTTTGACAAACCAGCGGCAATCCCGGCACAACCACTCCCCTGAAACCGTTGGACAAAAAAAAGTGTTTGAGTCTTTCCATTTCACGCTGATGCAGCGTGATGGCATCTATCGCGCCTGCCTCCCCGGGAGGGTAATCATGATACAATTCCCTCCATGACTTGCCGGGCGCCAAATCTTTTTGAAGGTTCTCCAGTTCTCTCAGGTTTTCCAACCATTCTTCGACGGCAATCTCAAATACTTCAGACAGGTTTCGAACCGACCCGAACCTGTCTCGCAAAGTTGTCTCGAGACTCCTGACTGCAAGCTCCCGATCCGGGACAGGGCGAAGAGAACCCAGGTATCCGCCGAAGGCCCCAAGAGCGGAGTTGGCCTCCTCAAACGCGCGAGAAAGCCGCCCGGCATCCTCTATGGTGAGGCCATGCTCCGTTTCGCGTAAATACCTGCCACAGTCGTTCAGCATGGCGAGCGCGGCCTGGTGGAAAGTCTCCGGCACGCGATCGAGATTCAGGACGGCCTGTTGCAACAGGCGTGGAATGGCGCAGAGCCGGGCCAGCGTTCTTTCTATCGTCTCTTCATGACTGTCGGCCGGTTTGCTGAGGGCATGATCCAACCCTATGAAAGCTATTTTCAAATATAGCAGGGGATCGCGCCGCCAGAAACGGTTTTGCTCCAGTTCGATCAGGATGCCGGCGATGCTTGAATTCAGCAACTCCAGATCAATCCGTCTCTCCAGGTCGTCCTCGCCGGAGGCAAGGAGATTGAAATCTCTCTGAAACTCCTTGAGATTGAGAATACATTCTTCGATACAGCCGGGGTCGATGCTTTCCATCCGGTCGTAATACCGGCTTGCCGCCGCCGCTCGAGGAAGGAAGTGGAATTCATCGCTGGCGCACATTACTGGAAAGCATTTTGCCAGGTAGTCAAAATAGCTTTCAATCAACTTCTCCTGGGACTCGGGCATTGAAATGCTCCATTTTCCGTAAAGCTTGCTTCCTTAGATTATGATACCACTTTTCGAAAATGGAAAAAGCGGCCGTTATGACCCTTAGTGGTATGAAATGATGACCGAATACACCCAAAGGGATAGCGAACACTGTAAATACCCCGGCTTATGATCGTCTCCGGGCCGAGGCAAACCACGGCGCGAAGCGCCAGGCATACGGCGGCGCGCTCGCTCCTTCATCGGTTGAGACCTCCGAGGCGGCAAAAACTTATTCGAACTTGTGGACACATCCAGCCTTCTTTGTTATAAGGCCGGATTGTTTAACCCGGTCCACAGTCAGAGAAGGGACTGGAATTGTCATTTCCGCTGTCCACAATTCCGGCCTCGGGCGCCAGCTCTTGATGGGCGGCGATCCTGCGGGGCTTCAACCAGAACGAAATGCAAGTCTCATCGAGACGGGATTTATAAATCCCGTCTTAATCACGGAAAGGGTCCAATGAAGAAAATACTGTTTGCAATCATGCTTGCCCTCTTTGCCGCCCCTTGCGCTCTGTTCGCCGGGGACCCCCTTGGGGAGGTAAAAGAGCTTCAGATCGTGAAGAACCTATTCCCTCCGCAGTTTGAAGTGGTCGAGGCTAGAGACCTCGGGAGCATCTTCGAGTTCGTGATAAAGGAGCCTTCGCGTGGAAAGCAGCTATACTATGTGACTAAAGACGGAAAATACCTTCTTGTGGGAGGAAACCTCTTTGACGGAGATAAGGTTAATATCACTCTTAAGCGGCGCGAAGAAGTAACCAAGATTGACGTATCGAAGCTGCCCTTGAAAGACGCCCTCGTTGTCAAGAAAGGAAACGGGGCCAAGAAGCTCATCATGTTTAACGATGTCGACTGCCCTTATTGCAGAAAAGCCTACGACTGGCTAAAGAACCAGACCAATTACACTCTTTATATATTTTTCTTTCCCCTTGACATGCATCCCAAATCTCCCGAAAAAACCGTGCAGGTTTTTTGTTCGAAAGATCAGGAAACCGCTCTCGATAACGCTATGTCAGACAAGGACATAGGTTCTCAAAAATGCGAGGCCGGCGAAAAAATGTTCGCCAAGCATAAAGCCATTGCAGGGGAAATTGGAATAGAAGGAGTGCCTCTTTTCGTAATGGACACCGGCGCCAGAATAAATGGTCTTCAGGTCCCTGCGCTGGAAAGCTATTTCAAGAATTAACGCACGTTGCGGGATTCCAAAAGGGACCGCAGGACCCCCATGTTTTCTTTATCTTCTTTCAGGTCCTTCCCTTTTGGGGTCTCCAGAACCATTGGGTGATCGCGAAACCTGGGATCGTTCAGCAGGAGCCGAAATCCATTTAAGCCGATTTTGCCCCTGCCGATGTGTTCATGCCTGTCGACGCGCGCGCCGAGTTCGCGCTTGGAATCATTCAGGTGAAAAAACCTGAGCCGGCCGATTCCGATTGCCTGGTCAAATCTTGATATCGTGAGACCATAGGCGTCCTCGTCCCGCATGTCGTATCCGGCCGCAAATCCGTGAGAGGTATCGTAGCATACCCCCATCGTTTCGCCGTATCGTGAATTTCCCAAGATGAAATTGATTTCTTCGAAGCCCGATCCAAGGATCGAGCCCTGTCCGGCTGTATTTTCGATAAGTACGGAGACCGACTCGACTCCGGAAGTTTCAATTGCGCGGTCCAGGTTTTCTACGAAACGAATGAGACCAGCCTCCGTTCCCTGACCAAGGTGCGCGCCCGGATGCATTATCAGGTATAGTATCCCAAGGCGGGCGCAACGCGCCAGTTCTTCGGCAAAAGTGGCGACCGACCTGGAAAGAATCAGTTCGTCTGTCGCGGCAAGGTTAATTAAATAGATGTCATGTGCTGCAACCGGAATGCCGCCGTTTTGTTCCCACCTGTGCTTGAAAAGTTCAATTGCCCGAGGGCTGAGTTCGCCCAAACGCCACTGCCTGTGGTTCGTGGTGAAAATCTGGAGGGCGCTGCCCTGGATTTCGTCAAGGCGGTCGAAAGCCAGGTGAATTCCCCCTGCAATTGACATATGAGCCCCAAGATAAGGCATAAGACACCAATCACCCGGTTTGTGTTTCGGCTGCTTTTGAATTATTCTCGTATGATAGACTTATATAGTACACTATCGAAAAAAATAACCACTCTGCTTCGTGCGAGCGCGTAGCGGGCAGCCTGGTTCTAGGGAGAAGATAAGAACTGCTCTGAGGTTTATTCACCTGCAACTGGGGAGAAATAAATGATCGAACGCTACACTCGTGCTGAAATGGGGCGGATTTGGACGCTTGAGAATAAATACCGCAAGTGGCTGGATGTGGAGCTTGCAGTTTGTGAGGCGCTCTTCGAAAGAGGGGAGGTCCCTCCTGAAGACTACAAGACTATTAAGGAAAAGGCCGGTTTCGATGTTAAAAGAATCGAGGAAATCGAGCGCGAGACTCAGCACGATGTTATCGCATTCCTTACGAGCGTAGCGGAATTTGTCGGTCCTTCTTCCCGATTTATCCACGAGGGGCTTACGTCGTCGGATGTTTTGGATACTGCCTTCGGACTGCTGCTTACAGAAGCATCCGGCCTCCTTCTGGAAGATATCGAGAAGCTCCTTTCGGCACTGAAAAGAAGGGCCTTTGAGTTCAAAAACACGGTTCAGATCGGACGCTCCCATAACGTGCATGCTGAACCGATCACGTTCGGGCTAAAGCTCGCGGTCTGGCATTCGGAAATGGCGCGCAACCGGGACCGTTTGCTCCAGGCCCGGGAAGGCATTCGGGTGGGAAAGATATCGGGCGCGGTCGGCACATTCGCAAATACCGCCCCGGAAATCGAGGCAGCCGTTTGCGTCCGCCTTGGACTGAAACACGCTTCAGTCAGCACGCAGATCGTTCAGCGGGACCGGCACGCGCAGTTTTTCTCGACTCTGGCCATAATCGGATGCTCCATCGAGAAGATCGCGACCGAGATCCGCCTGCTCCAGCACACCGAGATCCGGGAGGTCGAAGAGTATTTTTCACCCAGCCAGAAGGGGTCCTCCGCGATGCCCCACAAACGCAATCCGATTTCTTCCGAAAATCTCTCCGGCCTGGCGCGCGTCCTTCGGGGCAACGCCCTGGCCGCAATGGAAAACGTGGCCCTGTGGCACGAGCGCGACATCAGCCATTCATCAGTCGAACGAGTTATAGGTCCGGACTCCACAATTTTGCTGGATTACATGCTGACACGCCTCACGCGCGTTGTCGACCGGCTTGTCGTGTTTGAGGACAACATGAAACGCAACATGTCCATTTCGGGAAACCTTTACTTTTCCCAGCAGGTGATGCTTGCTTTGATTCGCAAGGGGATAACCCGAGAAGAGGCGTACCGGATAGTCCAGCAGAACGCGATGGAAGTCTGGAGCAAGGGCGGCGACCTCAAAGATGAGATCAAGCGCGATGAGAGGGTGGCCGGAAGGCTCGGAGAAAAGGAGATCGATTCCATATTCGATCTGAACTATCACCTCAAATACCTGGACGTTATTTTTGAACGGGTGTTCGGCTCAACATAGACGCAAAAATCCGCACTATTCTTTGAGGGTGATGCTCTTCGCTTCAGTTTCGATTATAGTCATACATCACAGTTCGATAAACAATAGAATTTCACAGGCGTCAACGTGAACCATAAACCCGAACTCCTCGCCCCAGCCGGTAATATTGAATCATTTTTCGGCGCCATTCAAAGTGGCGCGGACGCTGTCTATCTCGGTCTGAAAAAGTTCAGCGCCAGGGCGACCGCAGCCAACTTCACCATCGATGAGCTCGCCACGCTTATGCCATTCGCACACAAACGGGGCGTTCGCATCTACATCGCTTTGAACAGCCAGATCGTCTCAAACCAGGTCCCCCAACTGCTCGACACCCTCAATTCTCTTGCATCTCTAAAACCCGATGCCCTGATAGTTCAGGACGCTGGGATTTTTCATCTCGCACGCCGCTGGTTCCCCGGTTTTAAGCTGCACGCCAGCACGCTTACAGCCGCTCATAATACAGCAGGCGTAAATGCTCTTCAGGCGATCGGCGCCGGCCGGGTGGTGCTGGCCCGCGAACTGAATCTTGAGGAGATCGAAAAAATATGCCAGGGCACGAAAGCCGAACTCGAAATCTTCATTCACGGCGCGCTCTGTTATTCCTACTCCGGCCTGTGTTTGACAAGCAGTTTCCGCGGCGGGCGAAGCGGCCTTAGCGGTGAATGCGTCCAGCCATGCCGTTTGAAGTTTCGTCAGGGGAACAAAGAGGGGTTCTTCCTATCGTGCAACGATCTGTGCGCCCTGTCGCTGATCCCGAGACTCAAACGGCTCCGCATCGCCGCGTTCAAGATAGAAGGCCGAATGAAGCCTGCGGCCTGGGTCGCCAACGTCGTAAAGGCCTACCGCCTGGTTCTGGACGCCGAATCCGGAGACGAAGAGCAGCAGGCTTTGATTAAAGCGCAGGAACTGATCGCACAGGCCCCTTCAAGACGCCTGAGTTCCGGGCATTTCGACCAGACCGGCGCCGGCCAAATTCTCGCGCCGCACCGGTCGGGCTCGAGCGGCGCCTGGTCGGCCACGGTCAAGTCTGTTCTTCCAAATCGCGTCCTGATCGATTTGCGCTCTCCGATTGCAAAAGGAGACCGGCTTCGCCCGGAATCATCCATAGGCAGAGAGCAGGAGGCCTTTACGGTATCGCAACTCTTTGACGGGGCCGGCAAAAGCATCCTTTCCGCACAAACCGGCGCCCAGGTCTATCTTGCCTGCTCAAAACCCCTTCATTCTGGAGACAGGCTTTTCAAAGTGGGGACAAGATCGGAATCCGCCGCTGCAATATGGAAAACGATAAGGGAGGAAGTTCCGGCGGGTGTTCGCCAAAAATCTAAATTTCCCCACAGGCAAAAAATTCTCGACGATCTCGAAAAACCTGTTCAAGCGCAAACAAGGCAGAATGAAACCCTCATTGTCAAAGTGGACTCGGGGAACGACCTGGCGCAGGCTTTGCGGTCGTCCGCTGCAATGGTCCTGCTCAGCGCAACCGCAAATAATCTGGAGCGGATCGCCAAACAGAAGTTTTCGCCTTCCCAGATGAAGAAATTCGGGCTCTCGCTGCCGGCGGTTATTTTTGAAAAGGAGATCGAATATTTCAGGGCCGCCGTTGGGTGGTTTATCAAAAAGGGTTTTCTGCTATGGGAGATCAATAACTGGGGGCATTTCGATCTGACGGGGCAGGGCAGGGGAGTGCGCCTCATCGCCGGATCGAGGCTAAACCTTCGAAACAGCGCCGCGTTCGCCCAGGCCGAAGAGCTGGGATGCAGGCAGAGCGTTGTTTCACTTGAAATCACGAAGGAAGAACTCAAGGAACTTGCGCAGAAAAGATTCAGCGCCGGACTCGTTCTTACCGTCTATTGCCGGCCGCCTCTTTTCACATCGCGCCTGGTTCCAACCCTCCATCAGGATCGGCCGTTTCTGAGCCCCCGAAACGATGTCTACCACATGATAAAGAAGACCGGTCGCGTAGAAATCTACGCCGACATGCCCGTAAGTTGGCTGGAACAGCTTCCTGTTCTCAGATCTTTTGGTTACAGCAATTTTCTTATCGATTTCAGTGAAAGTCCCGCAAAGCGGCCTGATTCCCTTCAAGCCGCTTTGAGAGGGTTTGCCGCTTCCAGGTCCCCGGCAAGCTACTCCCTGTTCAACTTCGAGCGAAGGCCGTAACGTAAAGGCCGCCGCCGAAGTGTTGATGCTGCTTGAGTTTATCTTCTCTGCCTTTTTATCGCATTCCGGGACGAAAGTTCCGGAGACCGGCGGCAACTGCCGATAAGAGAGCGGAAATCCGCGTGACCACCACCTGTATGACTACCTCATGAGCCTTTAAATCGCGGGCAGGGCCCGGACCCGCCTGTCTACCGGGGAGGCAGCCGTCTCTCGGGAATTCTGCCTCCGGTCCATATGAATCAACCCCTGCAGCAATGATGAGAACTGCAGGTATGATCCAAATATTGAAGGCCCCGGCTAACCCAAAGCAGAACGCAATATAGGAGAGCTGTACGTGACAAAGCCTGTTTTTCTATGTGACTATAGAGCTTTAATGGGACGATAAGGATTCATCGCTGATCCTGCCTATCAGCTTGTTTTTCCATCAAGGCAGACTTCTCGCCGTGATTGGTTGCATTCAATATTATTAAATTTGCCTTTACCTGGTAGAATATCTATTACCCGCCCGGAGGATAGGGCAATGCCGGGGAGTGACCCCAGCGCCGAGGCGGGTGAATGATGGAGGGGCAGGATGTTAATAATTGCGCTTGCAGTATTTGAGGGCTTCTGAACTTCGGCTTTCATGCCTCTCGAAGGTGTTGCATGGGGAGAGGGAAGTGCATTTGGGAGTGCTATACCGTTGAAGGTAAAGCGCGCGCAGCCGATTCTGGGTGACCTGTTCATGATTCTCCGGGTGCTCCATAGGCTCCCCGTCTACCTACGAACCCCCTTAGCCCTCGACGAGTGCCGAGCAATCCTTTCTCGGAGGCTGAAACAGCGCGAGGGGGACTTCCTCAATTTGGCGCGACTTTGCATTTTCGAAAACCTTACAAGCCCGTATCTTTCGCTCTTAAAACTTGCCGGGTGTGAGTACGGAGATATGGAACGTCTAGTCCGTCACGACGGCGTGGAGGATGCACTTAGAACGCTTTACCGAGCAGGCGTATACCTCACGATCGATGAATTTAAGGGCCGCCGACCGGCGGTCCGTGGGAACACTACGATATTCATCGATCCTGATCGGCTCCGCAACCCTCTTTCTGTTCCGCACCTCTGGGCGACTACCAGCGGTAGCCGCGGAGCGGCGACGCGCATTCAATTGGACCTGGCCTGCATTCGGGATCATGCTGTAAACATGTACCTGTCGCTCGACGCCCGCGGCGGGGCGCACTGGCGGAACGCGGTTTGGGGTATCCGGGGCATTTCTCCTCTCCTCTGGTACTCCGGACACGGCAAGCCTGCCGCACGATGGTTTTTGGAGGCCGATCCGGGAGCGCTCGGCCTGCAATCAAGATTTGCATGGAGCATCCGGGTGATCACTTTAACGAGCCGGCTTGCCGGACTGCCGATACAATCCCCTGAGTACGCTCCCGTCGAGGCGCCGCTTCCTATCTTCCGATGGATCGCAAGGACGCTCGATGCGGGCGAGGTCCCTCATCTCTGGGGATCCCCGAGTTCGGTGGTGCGAATGTGCCGTGCGGCGGAGGATGTCGGCGTGGGCCTATCCGGGGTCCGGTTCACCATCACCGGGGAACCCGTAACGGAGGCTCGTCTGGCAGCCATCCGCCGGATGCATGGCGATGCCTTGCCCGACTATGGGAGTGTGGACAGTGGAGGATCTGTCAGCTACGGCTGCCTGTCGCCAGATGCGCCCGACGACGTTCATTTTTTCAACGACCTCAATGCCATGATTCAAGCGGAAGGGCCTCCGTTTCCCAAGGGCGCACTGCTCATTTCATCCCTCAGATCGACGACCCCGATTATCCTCCTGAACGTCTCGATGGGCGACCGTGCGGAAATTACTGAGCGCCGATGCGGTTGTCCCCTGGAGACGCTGGGCTGGCGGACACACCTTCGTACGATCAGGAGCTACGAAAAGTTAACCGCCGGAGGCGTGACTTTCGAGGACCAAGAAATCATTCCCTTATTAGAAGAGATTCTACCGCGCCATTTTGGCGGGGGACCAACGGACTACCAACTCGTCGAAGAAGAAGCAGAGGACGGCCAGCCGCAGCTCCGCCTGCTGGTGCACCCGTCGGTTGGTCCCGTCGACCCGGCAGAGGTATCCAGAGCGTTTCTGGATGGAATCGGCAGTAGTTCCGAGACCAAACGGGATATGGCAGTCCTTTGGAGGCGGGCAGACTTCTTGCGCGTGGAGCGCAAAATTCCCCAACGCACGGCGTCGGGGAAAATCCTACACCTGGTGGCGGCTCCGGCCGCCCGGTCAGGAGAGCCTGAATGAGCGAGGAATCTGTTCGCAACCTCGATGGAGAAGCGCTTAATCTTTTCGCGAGAAAGGGAACTGAAGCCGGACCGGATGCTCCACAGGTCGGTCAGGCCAATGGGGCCAAGGTTCGTCGTATCATGCAGATCACCCGCGACCTCGTGCGAAGACCGTTTCCAGAGTTGCGCATTCTGGATCTGGGGTGCGGCGAAGGGGTCTACGCCATTGAAGCGGGTCTGCGGGGCGCTGAGGTTCTCGCATTGGATGCCCGCACCCAGCGAATGGACCAGGGCGCCGCCTGCGCAGCACGGCATGGTCTCGCAAATGTGCGATTCATTCAGAAGGATGTTCGCCACGTCACGTGCGAGGCTTTGGGACCTTTCGACGTGGTGTACCTGCTCGGGCTGCTTTACCACCTGGATACACCCGACGTGTTCTCTGTCCTGGAGAACCTGTATGACCTGTGCAATGGAATACTCGTTGTCGATACCCTGATCAGTCTAACGGCGCAAATTCAAGTGGAATGGCGAGGCCAATCCTACCATGGGCAACGGTGCCGAGAGCACGCCGATGAAGACAAAGACGAGGTCCGCAGAAGCCGGGTGCTCAAATCAATCGACAACACGTTCAGCTTTCGCTTCACCAAAGAGTCGCTGCTGCGCGCGCTTTGCAGCGTGGGATTTACTTCGGCTTACCAATGTCACCTTCCTTTCGAGCCCGGTAAAGCTGAGGACCGCATTACACTGGTAGCTTTGAAGGGTGTGCCCGTATTGCTCTCTACGTATCCGTGGGTGAACGACAAATCTGAGGCTGAGATTGAGCGGACGCTCCAGGCCGGCGGCAAGGCTGGAGCGTCGGTAAAGAATGCTGAAAGGGACCATTGAACTCGAACCGAGTCCCGAAACCTCGGGGCATCAGTCCTCGCCCTGTCGCCTTCTTCGCCATGCAGGAAATCAGCCATTTCCAGCGGCTGCAGTCCATAATCTCCGGTTTAACCCGCAGCGGTGTCGCGGTGCACGTATTCACACACCGCAATTTGGAACGACGAGTCGAAAGTGCCGGGGGCGTTTTCTTCGATCTTTTTTCAAGATATCCATTGGAGTACGCGGACGACACATCGCTTCCGGTCCCTTGCCGATTTGTTAGCTTTGCAGCGGTATATGGCAGGCAGATCTGCGGCGACGTCGAAAAAATTAGAGCGTCACTGGTGATCCAGGACGGTTTTGCCGTGATCGGACGCGTGGTCGCGACGGTTCTGGAGATTCCCCGAGTCAATATCTGCGCCGGACACAACATGGACCCGACACGTTTCCTGGCGCTGATGCAGGAAGATCCACGGGTGAAGCTCTCGGCAAAGTGTCTGCACGCCGTAGAGGAACTGCGGGAGTCTTATGGCATGGCGGACGCCTCCCCGTTCTCCTACCTCTCCTCCCTCAGCACGCATCTCAACATCTATTGTGAACCTCCGGAATTCTTGGAGAAGGGTGAACGGAAAGTATTTGAGCCCGTTGCGTTTTACGGATCTCTCCCGTCACTCGAGGGAGGGCAGGGCGGGACCCAAGGAAGCCGCCGATGGTTTGGGGTGAGCAGCGCTCGCATGCTCAAGGTTTACGTCAGCTTCGGCACAGTCATATGGAGGTATTATGCAGTCACTGCCCTCTCGGCCCTAAACACCCTGGCAGCAGCGCTTGGCCGAATGGAGAACGTTCAGGCCGTCATCAGCCTGGGGGGGACCGAGTTGACGATTGAGAAACTTGCCGCGCTGTTGCGGCCGAATGTGTCGGTTGAGAGCTATGTCGATCAATGGGAGGTCTTGCAGGAGGCGGATGTGTTCTTTACTCACCATGGATTAAACTCAACCCACGAAGCGATTTTTCATGGCGTCCCGATGGTCTCTTACCCCTTCTTTTCGGGACCAACCAGCATTAGCGGCGAAGTGCCAGCAGTTCGGCTTGGCGACCCCGCTCACGGATTCTGTGCGAGGAGCTTTCAGTGAGGACGACGTCCGCGCCGCCCTGGCGAGATTGGCCAGTGAGAAAAAGTCGATGCAGGCCGCTCTTGCCCGGGCTCGGGAATGGGAGATGGTGGTGATCGGAAACCGGGCTGCCGTGTTGAAACAAGTTGTGGATCTCATGGGATTTTGACATATTCGTGAGCGCGTTATACCAGTCCAGCAAGGGCCAGAACGCTTTCGAATATATGGTGACATGCATTGGGAGTGGACAGAAATCAATTATTCTCAGTTCGCGAATCACTTTTAGGTCCCGGTGAACCGGAATGTCGTTTCTACCGCTCTCTCGTAGAAGCCAAACGTTTCATCGACGCAACATCTGTTGCAAGCTTGATGGATCTCATGTTCAAAGGGAAAGAAAACCGTTGCTCGGTTATGGAGTCAGTTCGTGACATGCTCCACGTCGGATTCATGATCTCGGACGAGAATCTGACCATTGCCGGCATGAGCAGAGCAGCGATGGAGGCCCGCTTTCGTTGGGATCACTTCACGTTCGAAAGCACCTTGGTCGCCCGAGAACTTGGCGAGTTCGTGGGACTGCCGCACGTTGCGACGACCGTCTTTGCGGCCCACGCGGCGGAGATGAACGGACGGGCCGGCTATGTCGAGACCTTCATCCCGACCGAAGAGAGAAATTTGGTCAGAAGATGGATGGAGGAGGAAGTTGAAATTCACATTGGGCTGATCCTGGCGAGCCCATCCGCTTTCGCCACAGTTCAAAATGCCTTCCAGACAGAGGGATTTCGAATACCTCCGTTCATGAAGGGCAGACCAATTGCCAATTACGATAAAGGAGTCGCCACGATCTACTATGACAAGCTCCAGGGGAATGGAAAACTGCAAAAACGAGTCTCATTGACGTTTCACTTGCCTATTCTATTGGGAAATCGTTTGGCTTTGGGGCCTTCAGGAGTGCAGCGGAGGTTTTTCAGACAAAAATCCGATCCCAACGTGCAGTTTGACTGCAGAGCGCAGGAGTTGATGCATTATTCCGGATTACGTAATCCGACAAGGTGAGCTTCGGGATTGTGAAGAAAGCTGGCACTGATTACTGGAGTTACCGGCCAGGATGGGGCATACTTGGCAGAATTTCTGCTTGAAAAGGGATACAAAGTTCACGGCATAGGGAACGTGTATCTCTCAACAAAATTGCCAAAAATACCAAGTGAGCTGCATGGAATGAAAATAATAGTAAGATTACGTGGAGGACTGGGAAACCAGTTTTTTCAGTATGCCGTCGGTAGGTCTCTATCGGACCTGCATAACGGTGAACTCCTCTTGGATGACAGCCTGTTGGGACGCACAAGTTCTGGGATATCACCACGCCACTATGGTCTTGAGATGTATAGAATACAGGCCAGAAGATTACGGAATGAGGAACGGTTAAATCTTCAGTTCCGAGTTCTACGCCCTTTTAGATACTTGTATGCGCTTGGACTGTTGAAATCATCATTCATATACTACCAAGAGCCGCATTTTGAATTCGACCCTAACGTCTTTCAGCTTAAGGGTAATGTCATTCTATCAGGATTTTGGCAAAGTCACCGATACTTCACTAATATTGAGGATAAAGTTAGGCAGGAACTAAAACCAATACATACCCCTCCTACTGAGGTAAGTAGATTAATGAACCAAATTGCTAAAACCAATTCAGTCAGCCTACATATTCGCCGTGGCGATTATGTTTCTTGTCAGAAGGCATTAGATCTGTTCTATATCTGCGATGCCACCTATTACCGACGTGCTGTTAATATGATTGCTGAAAGGGTTATTAATCCCATTTTTTTTATATTTTCCGACGACCCCGATCCGATTAGTAAAAGTTTGCAAATTGGCTTCCCTACGGTTATTGTTTCGAGACCGCAATTGTCAGCCCATGATGATCTTCGCCTTATGAGTCATTGTAATCACCACATTATTGCCAATAGCACTTTTAGCTGGTGGGGAGCCTGGAAGAACCCTGATCCTAACAGGATCGTGGTCGCTCCATCCCGTTGGTTTCTCATTCCAACGAACACTCAGGATCTTATTCCCAACGGGTGGCACACAGTGTAGCGTATCCTAAGGTCGTCGATATGGAGATTGGCGCTGTACCTGCTTCAGTACATAAGCTGTCTGATATCATAGTGCCGAGCTATTTCAGGATCATATGATTTACTGGCATTTGGCATTCCAAGAGTTTTTTGGGATGGAATCCGAGCCGGGAATGCAGTTTGGCTCGAGTTGGGGGTCAAATTGAGGCATTTTTATCATGGGAATCGACTCACGAAAAATCGAGAACTGGTCGCTCAAACCCATTTGCTCCGATGAGGCATAGACAACGAACAATGGCTGCCTGGCTGCCCATCCTGACTTTCCACGCTATTGACGGCCGCCGGTCGGTCATTTCCTTTGCTCCGGAGGTTTTCCGGAGCGGCATGACCAAATTGTTCGAAGGAGGGTATCGGACGCTGGGTTTATTGGAAGCAGTGGATTGCATGCGCCGGGATATCCCATTTCCCGATCGTTCCATGGTAATTACGTTCGATGACGGGTTCCACTCAGTGTATCAGGAAGCTTTTCCGGTGTTGCAGCGTTATGGAATGTCGGCCACCGTTTTCCTCACCGTGGGGGAAAAGGCCGTGGTGAAAGCAGCAGATCGATTGCCTTCCTTGGACATGCGCCCCATGTTAAGCTGGGGTGAGATACAGGAGATGCAGCAAAATGGGATTGCTTTCGGCGCCCATACCCTTACCCATCCGGACCTTACCCATTTGCCCACGGAGCGAATCGAAGCGGAGATTGGTAAGTCCAAAGCAATTATTGAAGATGCCCTGAGCACTCCGGTAGCCTGTTTTGCGTACCCTTACGGTCGCTTTGACTACCGCAGCCGGGAAATCGTACGGCAGAATTTCGCTTGCGCCTGTACCGACAGACTTGCCCTGATTACTGCGCACAGCGACCCACATTCCCTCGAACGTGTTGATGCCTTCTATCTGAGAAGTAATTGGCTATTTGATATGATGCTGACCGATCTTTTTCCCTGGTATGTTAAGGTTCGCAGCATTCCGCACCACATTCGGCGCGCCTTTCAATTTGGCCCGAAACGATGAATCGATGCCTCCGGTTTTGCATGATCACAACCTTCTATCCACCCTACAGCTTTGGTGGAGACGGAATCTTTGTACATCACCTGTCCAACGAATTGGCGCGGCGCGGTCATCTGGTGGATGTAATTCACTGCATTGATGCATACCGCCTGTTGGCTCACAAGGAACCACCGGGAGCCTACGATGATCATCCCAATGTGACCGTGCATGGAATCGAAAGCGGGTTTGGCGGTCTCTCGCCGCTGGTGACCCAACAGACGGGCTTCCCGGTCTTCAAGTCATCCCGTATTCTGGAGATTCTAAGAAAGGGTTTTGATGTCATTCATTATCACAATATTTCGTTGATTGGCGGACCCGGAATCCTGGCGTACGGACAGGGTGTAAAGCTTTACACCATGCACGAGTACTGGCTGTTGTGTCCCACCCACGTGCTGTTTAAATCCAACCGGGCCGCATGCTTTGAGCCGGATTGCCTGCGCTGCTGTCTCGTGTACAAACGCCCACCCCAGTGGTGGCGGTATTTCGGCCTGTTAGAATCCATGGTGAAGCATGTGGATGCCTTCATTGCCCCAAGCCGTTTCATCAGAGACAAGCACTATCAGATGGGGCTTGAGGCCCCCATAGTCCATNNTAACAGAGGCCCCACCGTCAAACTCCGAAGCTATGACTGACGAAGCACAGGAAACCCCCTATTTCCTGTTTGTGGGGCGTATGGAAAAACTCAAAGGCCTACAGACGCTGATCCCTATCTTCCTGAAGCACCAGAAAGCAGAACTGCTGATCGCGGGCAGCGGCAGTTACGAGCCGCAACTGCGACGGTTGGCCGTAGGCAATGGCAATGTCCGATTTGTGGGCTACTTATCCGGCCCGCAGCTGGAGGCGCTGTACCGACGGGCTGTTGCTGTGATTGTTCCATCCCTTTGCTTTGAGAGCTTTTCTCTGGTGGTGATCGAGGCGTTCAGGCAGCAAACGCCGGTCGTAGTCAGAAATCTGGGGGGAATGCCCGAACTTATCCAGGAAAGCGGCGCCGGTTTCATCTATAACACCGATGAGGAACTTGTGGCCGCTATGGAACTGCTTTTGATAAATAGCTCACTTCGGACTGAGATGGGTCATCGTGGCTATCAGGCCTATCTGGGGTTGTGGACGCCTGAGAAGCATCTGCAAAAATATCTTGACTTTATTCATAATATTCAAAGGCAGACAACCTCCTATGTTCACCTGGAGCCGGCATCTCCATAAACTCTTTGGTGAGTTGTTCATTTGTCTCTCTTGCATCTCTCATGCTGAATTTCTCGTCAAATCAGCGCCCTCACCGTAACATGCGTCCAAAACATGGCGGGTGTATTTTTCGAAGCATTATTCTCGGGAATTGCCTGAATGTAAGAAGCTGTGCAGGAATCTTCTCCGGAAGAATAACAGCAGGAAGCCAGTCTTTTCAGCGCCTTGGTTGTAGTCAATATTACATTTTCATTCGGCTGGGAGCATCTTTCTGATTAGAAAATTTGAAATCAATAGGTTAGCAAAAAGCCTCGATCCCCGTCTTCACCGGAATGACGAGATCATTAGCAATTTTAAGGCGTTTTTCCCGCCAGAGAACCCTTTCTCATCCCCCTGCTAAGGTTTGAGTGCCGATCCCGGCTTGTGGCCCAGCCGCCTTAGGCCGACTTGGCATGACGGCTTTCCAGCATTTCAAAGGCGGCTTTGATAAAAGCCGGAATATCCGATGGCTGTCTGCTTGTAACCAGGTTGCCGTCAACCACCACTTCTTTGTCAATGTAATGGGCGCCTGCGTATTTTATGTCCTCGGCGAGCGACTTCCATCCGGTTGCCTTGCGGCCCTCGAGTTTCCTGGCCGATATCAGAAGCTGGGGCCCATGGCATATCGCAAAAACGGGTTTGCCGCTCTCCATGAATTCCCTGACGAACCGGACGGGCCCCTGGTGCGCTCTGAGATTGTCCGGGGAGTAACCTCCCGGAATAAGCAAAGCGTCAAATTCTCGTGCGTTGGCCTCATTTACTTCCATATCTATCTCAACGGGGGTATTCTGCTTTTTGCCGGTGACGGTGTCGCCCTTCTTCAACCCAAGGTGCACAAGCTCATATCCGGCCTTCTTAAAGGCTTCAGCAGGTTGGGTATATTCTGAATCTTCGAAATCCTTCCCGATCAATACTGCAATCTTGATCATCTTTTTCCTCCTCGTATGACAGACTTATATAGGACACTACAGAAAGAAATAAATACTCTGCGTCCTGCGAGCGCGTAGCGGGCAGGCCGACCGCACGACACGTCTATCTGGCGCGTTGGGCGTTTGCGGGAGGCCTGAATCACAGAACTTTCCATAAAGATTTGCATCCAGGAGAAATTTGCAAGAGGGCAGGGGGATAACCGAGGCCGGCAGTAAGACGTCGGTGATCGTTTTTTTGGACAGGATTAACAGGATTAACAGGAGAAGTCTGAAGGTTATTTTTCAATCCTGAAATCTTGTAAATCCTGTCTAAATCCGTCTTTACTAATTAATGAGCCTTCTGCGCATCACGATGAGTGCGACCGGGAAAAGCAGGACAAACAAAATCGCAATGTAAGCGACACGCCACATGAGGTCTGTGGTCAATTCACCCAGGCAAAAAGCGCGGCACAGGTCCACAAGCTGGGTCAGGGGGAGCGCCAGGGAAAGTTTTTGGGCCCATCCGGGAAGGGCCGATACCGGGAAAAAGGTCCCGCTGAACAGGAACATTGGGGTTATGAAAAGAAAAACCGGAAGGTTGAACATGTCGATACTGGGGACCAGAGCGGTAAAAACCATCCCGACGGTTCCGAAAGCAAGCCCACCCAGAAAAGAGAGGGGCAAGACCAGCAGCCCGTGGGGAAAATAGACCAATCCGAAAAAGCTTACCACCGCGAGCATTATAGCGGTTGCGATAACCGATTTGGTGGCGCCCCAGACAATTTCACCGGTGATAATGTCTTCCAGGGAAAGCGGGGTGGCCATCATTGCGTCAAAAGTCTTCTGGAAGTACATGCGCACGAATGAAGCGTAAGTATTTTCAAAAAAGGCGTTGTACATAATTGTGATAGCCAGCAGTGCAGGGGCGATAAAAACGATGTATGAAAGCTCTTCTCCATGATAGTGCACCTGCCCGATAAGGGTGCTCATCCCCACTCCGAAGGCCGCAAGGTATAAAATAGGTTCGAAGAGGGGCACAAGAAAGTTTACAAGCCATATTTTGCGGTACACCACCATATTGCGGTTCCAAACGCGGATAAAACGCCATGAGATATTCGTGATCCGAAGCCGGCCGCTCATTCACGAAGTTCCCTTCCCGTGAGTCTCAGGAAAACGTCTTCAAGGGTCGCCAACCTTTTTATGCAGGTTTCCCGGCAAAATTTGTCCCCGATTACGTCGAAGAGTTTATCGGCCTCCAGGCCGTAGATAATCATCCTATGGTCAAGGGCGTCGTGCAGGAAACTGTGAGCATTTACGAACTCCTTTACATCGCGGCCCGGGTTTACGATTTCAACCACGTGATCACCGGCATGGGAACGGATCAAATCCGCAGGTTTTCCTTCAACGAGAATCTTGCCGTGATCCATTATTATCAGCCTCTCGCACAACCGCGAGGCCTCGTCCATATAGTGGGTGGTAAGAAGGATCGAAAGCCCGTTTGCCTGAAGCAGTTCCAACCGCTCCCAGACCTGGTGTCTCGACTGTGGATCGAGTCCGGTGGTCGGTTCATCCAGGATGAGCAGTTCAGGATTATTGATGAGGGCGCGTGCAAGCACCAGCCTGCGCATCATTCCCCCTGAAAGGCTGGTCACTTTGTCATCTTTTCGGCTCTCGAGCGCGATAAACTTCAGAAGCTGAAGCGCGCGGTCTCGAGTCTCCTTTCGCCGAATGTTAAAATAGCGTGCAAATATCTCCAGGTTCTGGAGCACGGAAAGATCGGGGTCGAGATTGTTTTCCTGCTGACATACGCCGATTCTCGCTTTTATCTGGCGCCACCTAGTGTTTACATCCAGACCGAAGACCTCCAGTCTGCCTGAAGCCATTGGCGAAAATCCATATATCATGCGTATAGTCGATGTCTTGCCGGCGCCATTGGGGCCCAGCAAACCAAGGCACTCACCGGGAACCAGATGAAACGACACACCGTCAACCGCCGTGAAGCCGTTGAATTTTTTTCGCAAATCCGTAGCCCGGATTATGTAACGCTCGTTTTCAGCCATTACTTGAAATCTGTTTGAAGATTTTCGTTTCTGTCCGCGTGCAAGATAGAATAAGGCATAATCCAACCGGTTCAATCTTGCGGCTTGATTCTATCCCTCATCCGATGGTTCCTGCAACCGATAAGAGGTCCGTTCCTCGATGGTCCAGTCATCGACGTCAATGTACTTGAAGCCCCCCGGCCCATCCGGAAGAACAACCCGGCTGACGCCTGCGTTTATGATTACCCGTTTACAGAGCAGGCAGGGAATGACTTCTGAGACCAACTCGCCCGTATCCACTTCAATGCCCACCAGATACAGGTCGGCCCCCGCCATGTCCAGGCGTGAGGCATGGATGACCGCGTTCATCTCTGCGTGAACCGCCCGGCAGAGCTCATAGTTTTGGCCGGCAGGAATATTTCTTTCCTGGCGAATGCAATACCCAAGGTCGATACAGTTGGTGGTTTGCCGCGGGGCGCCATTATAGCCGGTGCTGATTATCTGATCGTTTTTGACGATCACCGCGCCGAATCTGCGCCTGAGACACGTGCTCCGCATCGCCACAGCACGGGCTATATCCACGTAATACTGGCTCTTTGTCGGTCTTTTCACTTTTGCCTCATGAATTATAATCTTATGGCGCCCTTAGCCCCGGGCGCCCGTCCTTTGAGACCGGTCGAAAACCGCCTACTCCAAATCCGCAATCCAATATCCGGAATCCGGCATTCGTCGTCCGTAATCTATTTAGATCACCGGCGACCGAAAATTCAATCTGAAAATGAGGAAGTGACTTTATCTCTTGACAATAGGCAGATCATTACATAAGTATATATTTATGTGCTTTTAACCTCCTTGTTCATGGAATTGGCGCAAAGGTATGTGCGGCCGATCCTGTAGCCCTGTCAATGGAAAGGCAGTTTGAAATGGCTCGAAACGAAATGTATGACGTTATCATCATAGGTGGTGGACCCGCGGGTCTTACAGCCGGAATTTACGCCATGCGGGCGGCTCTAAAAGCTGTGCTTATCGAGAAGGGCCTTCCGGGGGGCCAGGTCGCCATCACAAAGGGGGTGGAAAACTACCCTGGATTTATCGACATCAGCGGATTTGATCTTTCGGAGAAGTTTTTACAGCACGCGATGTGGTACGGCCTTGAAATAGTGCAGCAAGAGGTCGGGACGGTAGAGCCGGGAATCGATTTCCACTCGGTTCGCCTCGAAAATGGGCAAGTCTTGAACGCATACAGCATCATCATGGCGGTTGGAGGTAAGGCCCGGAGGCTCGATGTTCCGGGCGAGATCGACAATTTCGGCAAAGGAGTTTCCTATTGCGCTACGTGCGATGGCTTTTTCTTTCGCAATAAAACCGTTTGTGTGGTGGGTGGGGGTGATACGGCCCTCGAGGATGCGCTCTATTTGGCAAAGATAACTGAGCGCGTTTATCTGATCCATCGGCGTGATGAGTTCCGGGCCAGCAGGATTCTACAACAGCGCATCCTGTTGGAACCCAAGATTGAAATCATTTTGGATACAGTTGTCACCGAGATTAAGTCCGGTGAGCAGGGTGTCCGGTCGGTCGCCTTAAGAAACACTCAGACGAGCGAAGAAAAAGAGCTTGAAGTCGAGGGTGTTTTTATTTTTGTCGGTTTTTCGCCACATAGCTCATTGGCGCCCATAGGAGTAAAGACGAGCACAACAGGTTACGTGCTGACCGATGACAAGTGCGAGACGAATATTCCCGGAATCTTTGCCGTCGGGGATCTGAGACAAAATTACGCCAAACAGATAGTAATTGCAGCTTCCGAAGGCTGCATCGCCGCATTGGCTGCGGCTCGTTACGTAGAAGCTAAAAAGCCGCAGGTAAGGCCTGCGGCCGTCCAGCCTGAACCGGCCAATGCTTCCCGATGACGCAGGGTGGTTGCGATGCAAAAGATAATTGAAACTAAGCCATCAAGCCCTGGCGACGGGCTGAAAGAGGGCGGGGAACTGGTGAACGGACTGATGCCGGAGCATTTGACGGCAGCGCCGCAATATCTCCAGCCGGTAGCCTTTTTGGCCAGGAGTCTTTCGGACGAAAACCGGCTGCGAATTCTTGAGTACATCAGCGGCGGGAAGAGATCGGTCACCAGTATGGTCGAGGAACTGAATCTTTCACAGCCGCTTGTATCCCATCACTTGAGGGAGCTGAAACGCTCTCTTCTTGTCAAAATCGAGCGCAACGGGCCATTTATTTACTATGAACTGAGCGATCCGAGAATTCTAAATATAATCCAATCCCTTAGCACCGTCGCAAGGGATTTGCTCTCGGCGAGAAAAATCTTTTAGCCCACACGGGAATTGAATCTCGAAGGGGAAGGATAACCCTGCGTATGAGTCGATATGACACGTTTTCTATTGACTTGTCTTCCACAGAATTGTAAGTTCAATCCCCTGATAGCCGTACTATCGGCGCGATACGAAACATAGCGTTACATAAATGCCTGTTCTGATTACCGGCTTCTCCGACGCATGTCTCAAAAGACCCCTTGAATATGATTATCCGGGAAATATCCTCGCACTCAGGCATATAGTCGAATATGTAGTCAGTTTAAGCCAGGCGGAACGGATCGAACTTGGAGGGCTGCCGGCGTATCTAACCCAAAATATTGCCGGCCTCAATGCGCAATCCCCAACTTCGCCTTCGCCACGAAGGGAGCTCTCAAGTCCGGGGACATACCTTTAAGAGAACGGAAGGCTTGAGGTGTCTTTGTCTGGTTGGCTCAAGAATCTGAGTTTGTTCGATTTTCCGGATGATGGCGGGTCCCCTGAAATTTACCGCCTGCTTCGCAGACGCATCATTGTCCTGATGGTCCTGATCACGGTTATTCCGCTTTTTTCCATGGCAATGATAAACTCTCACCAGTACCGGAAAACGCTCAGGCAGGAGATCGTTAACCCGCTGCTCGTCCTGGTGAGCAAGAGCAAGCATTCCATGGAGCTATTCCTTGCCGAACGACTTTCGGTCGTAAGTTTCGTCGGTTCCGAGCATACGTTTGAGGAACTGGCTGACCAGGGAAACCTTAACCGCATATTTCATGTCATGAAACAGGAGTTCGGCGGGTTTGTAGACTTGGGCCTTATAGATGAAAACGGCATGCAGGTGAGCTATGTAGGGCCATACGATCTCGAGGGCCGCAACTACAGCGAGCAGCCCTGGTTTCATGAGGTTTGTTCACGTGGCGCCTACATTAGTGATGTCTTCATGGGTTTCCGCAGGTTTCCGCATATCGCAATGGCTGTGCAAAGAAAAATCGAAGGCGGAAAATCCTGGACTCTGCGGGCCACTATCGATACTCACACGATAGATGAACTGATTGCTTCGATGCGGCTGGACGCAAAGAGCGATGGATTTCTTGTAAACAAGGACGGCGCGCTGCAAACGGCCACCAGGAATTACGGAGGCGTTCTGGACCATTTCCCCGTTGGCCTCCCGTCCTTTTCAAGCGAGCCGAACTACACGGAGACGACCGATTCACTCGGCCGTGAAGTTCTGGTGGCATACGCCTATTTTCAGAACTCTCCCTTCATACTCGTGGTCGTCAAACCCATGGGCGAACTTTTCCGGTCCTGGCGCACCCTAAAGGGCGAAATATTTTATGTGTTTATTGCAGGGGTACTGATAATTGTTCTCGTTGTATTCAAGCTGACCGGCTCTCTGATTCACAGGCTCCAGGAAAGCGACGAAAGGCGTGAGGCCGTTTTCCGGGAAGTCGAGCACAGCCACAAACTCTCCTCCATCGGAAGACTTGCCGCAGGGGTCGCGCATGAAATAAACAATCCGATGGCGGTTATAAATGAGAAAGCCGGCCTGATGAAGGACCTGATCGAACTCGACAGTGATTTTAAAGACAAGAAAAAATTTCTCGCCCTGACCGATGCGATTATCAACTCTGTCGAGCGCTGCCGCTCGATTACCCACCGCCTGCTCGGGTTCGCGCGCAGGATGGAGCCTCATATCGAGAATCTTGACATAAATGAGGTGGTTAGCGAAACCTTGGGTTTCGTTGAAAAGGAAGCCCGCTACCGAAATCTTGACCTTCGGCTTCAACTCGCGGACAACCTCCCTGAAATAGCCTCGGATCGCGGCCAGCTTCAGCAGGTCTTTCTCAATTTGCTGAGCAATGCTTTTGCGGCTGTGGAGGACAGGGGAACGATCTCCATATGCACCTGTGACTGTGGTGAGGTTCTTGCGGTTTCAGTTGAGGACAACGGCTGCGGGATGTCGGAGGAAACGCTGAATCGATTTTACGAACCTTTTTTTTCTACAAAAAAGAAGGGGCATGGAACCGGGCTTGGTATGTTCATTACCTACGGCATCATCAAGAGGCTTGGTGGGCGTATTGAGGCCAAGAGCAAGGAAGGGCAGGGGACTACGGTCACTGTTTATCTGCCTAAAAGGCTCCAGGCACAGCAAACAGGGTAATCCCGGATGAAAAATCACAGTGGTGTCGACAAAGCAGCGGAGAAAACCTCACGGGGTGATCTTCGCGTTGAACCATTGCTGATCTTTTGGGCGCTGACGGATTTTCGTTTTCCAGATGCGGCAAGGGAATGTGTTTATGCTGCGTAAGGTTTTTCCATTTGTTGACTGGATGAGGGTTTCAAATCTCTCCTCCCTCAAACTGGACATCGTTTCAGGTTTGACCGTCGCCCTTGTGCTGATTCCACAATCCATGGCTTATGCGCAGCTCGCCGGAATGCCGGTCCACTATGGACTTTACGCCTCCTTTCTTCCTCCCATGCTTGCCGCCATGTTCGGATCGAGCCAGCAGCTTGCAACGGGTCCGGTGGCGATCGTATCCCTCATGACTTCAGCGGCCCTGTCGCCTTTCGCCACTGCCGGAACCGAGGGTTTTATAGCCTATGCCATCCTGCTCGCGCTCATTGTGGGAGTTTTCCAGCTTGCCCTGGGAATTCTAAGGCTGGGACTGGTTGTGAATTTTCTTTCGCATCCTGTGGTAAACGGATTCACCAATGCCGGCGCAATCATCATCGCCACATCCCAGCTATCGAAGATGTTCAACGTCTATGTGGACGACGCCGAGCATCACTATGAGACCATATACCTGGTCATCAAAGCTGCTCTGCGTTATACACACTGGCAGACCCTGGCGCTGGGAATAGCCGCTTTTGTGATAATGTACGGGCTGAGGGGTATAAACAAGCGCATTCCATACGTGCTTGTCGCCGTGGCGCTCACAACGCTGATTTCCTGGGCAGTTGGATATGAAAACAACGTCCGGGTCCCTATTGATATGATTGCCTCAAATGACTGCCGGGATCTGATCGTCAGATTCAACGCCGCCGCCAAGGAGTCAAGGGAGCTGGCGGAAACCCGGGCCCAACTCACTCCCCGCCTTACAGAGGCTGAGGAAAAATACGGCAGCCACTCCAGGGAAGCGCTGGCGATAAAGCATGAATGCGACCTGGTCGATTTAAGACTCTCCGATCTCAAGGAGACGATGTCCCGAAGGCGCTCGGCGATTAGATATTATATCTTTACTGCCGCTACTGACTCCGATGGCGAAAAGATTTACCTTCCCTCGGGCAAATTTGGCAGCACTCCAAAGGGAGACGGTTCGACCTGGAGGGTAAAGATCGGCAACTCTTCGATCGATGAGAAAGCTGTCGTACTGATGGGCGGAGGAAGCGTCGTTGGAACTATTCCCCGGGGGTTGCCAAGTTTTGGGGTCCCCAGGCTGGATTTGAATGTCCTGCTAAAGTTGCTCCCGATAGCGGCTATCATCTCTCTTCTCGGATTCATGGAAGCAATTTCGATCGCCAAGGCGATGGCCGCTAAAACAGGACAAAGGCTCGACGCCAATCAGGAACTTATCGGTCAGGGTATTGCCAACATTATGGGGGCTTTCACAAGAAGTTTTCCGGTATCGGGATCTTTCTCCAGATCGGCAGTAAATATCCAGTCGGGTGCGCTAACCGGCTTATCAAGCGTAGTAACCAGCATTACAGTAGCCATAGTGCTTCTTTTCTTTACCCCGCTTCTCTACTACCTGCCTCAGTCGGTGCTTGCCGCAGTTATCATGATGGCGGTCATCGGCCTGATAAATGTCTCGGGCTTCATTCACGCCTGGAAGGCGCAATGGTACGACGGGCTGTTCTCGATCATAACCTTCCTGGCGACGCTTATTACCGCCCCGCATCTCGACAAGGGAATAATGATCGGCGTTCTGCTCTCGGTCGGCATGTTTCTCTACAAGAGCATGCGCCCCAAGGTGACCACCCTTTCGATGCATGAGGACAGTTCTTTTCAGAGCGCCAGCGATCACGGCCTAAAGGAGTGCCGGCATATTGCGATGATACGCTTCGACGGGCCGCTGTTTTACGCCAATGCCGGCTATCTGGAAGAAAAGGTTACAGAGCGAATTCGTTCAATGCCTGAACTCAAACACATTCTCATTGTCTCCAACGGTATAAACGATATGGACGCCTCGGGGGAGGAAATGCTTTCGCTCATTGTGGATCGGGTGAGAAGCGCAGGCTACGGGATATCTTTCGCCGGGCTGAACGAAAAAGTGCTTGCAGTTATGAAGCGCACCCATCTATCGGCCAAAATCGGAGGAAACAATATCTATTCGACGGTCTCCCATGCAGTCGATGCAATACACTCCAACGCGCTGACACAGTGTCTGGAAAGCTGTCCGCTCCTTTCGGTCCGCCTTGTGGATGACGCGCCACATCTCGCAAAGAAGGGATAATCAATCATGCCGGTTGTCAATGTCTTTTGTTGTTCTTATTGCGGAGCTGAGGAAGTCGTACGCAGCGTTATAGAGAAAACGGGTTACACGCGCCTTGACGATGCCGCTGTGGTGGCTGCTGCGAGCAAGAGGTTCAATATTGAAGATAGCAAAATCTGGAAAGCCATCAGAGGGAAGACCTCCCTTTTCAATAAGTTCACCCATGAAAGGGAGCGAAGCCTGGCCTGCCTGAGACAGGCGGTCGCCGATTCCCTGAAGGGCGATGATCTCGTGTTTTTCGGGCTCTGCAGTCTGATGGTCCCAAGGACAATATCTCACGTACTCAACGTGTGCATGATCGCGGACGCCGAATATCGTTCCAACCTGGCCTGCCGCATGGAGAAGATTTCCATTAAGGATGCGTTGAAAAAAATCCACAAGGATGACGAGTCCCTTGTTCTCGGGGTTGAACATATTTCGGGGCAAAAAGACCCCTGGGCCGCCGGGCTGTATGATATTGTAATACCGATGAATAAAATAGCTCACGATGACGCGGTCCGCCTTATATGCGACAATCTGAAGATCAGCGTTCTGACGGTATCGGAGGACTCGCTAAAGGCGGTGGCCGATTTTGCGCTGGCTTCCGAAGTAAGTCTCAAGCTGGCCATGGAAGGTCATGATGTTTCGGTTTCGGCAAGGGACGGCATAGTTGTCATGGAAATTAACAAGCACGTGATGATGCTCGCTTCACTCGAAGAAGAGCTCAAAAGGCTTGCATTGGCTGTTCCGGGCGTGCAGGGCGCAGAGACCAAAGTGGGGCCTGGATACTACCAGACAGATGTCTACCGAAAGTTCGATTTCGACCTTCCCCAGCCTTCAAAGGTGCTGCTCGTCGATGACGAAAGAGACTTTGTCGAGGCCCTGTCGGAACGCCTTCAGATGCGGGATTACTCTGCGGCTGTGGTTTACGGTGGAGAGGAAGCCCTCTCGATCGTAGAAGAAGATGAGCCCGAGGTGATGGTCCTGGACCTCAAGATGCCGGGCATAGACGGTTTGGAAGTTTTGCGCCGGGTGAAAGAAAAACATCCCAACGTCGAGGTGATTGTGCTTACGGGTCATGGTTCGGAGGATGCAGCGAAGCTTTGTGCAGAGCTTGGGGCATGCGCCTACCTGGAAAAGCCCGTTGATATCGAAAAACTCACTGAGGCGTTGCAGAAGGCCCATCGAAAGGTTAGACAATCAAAAGCCAACGCCAAAGTTGACTGAACGAGCTCCACTTTGAGCAAATCGCGCAAGGGGAATCGGGGTGAAAGCAAACGAGCTTGCTTTTTTCGGTAAAATAGCCGCCAGTGTGACTCACGAGCTAAGAAACGTTCTGGCCGTAATTAACGAATCAAATGGGCTGATGGCTGACTTCCTTGCGATGACGAGGGAGGCCCCGTTTCCACATCGGGAGAAGTTTCAGCGCTCAGTGCAAAAGATCGAAGAGCAGGTTCGAAGAGGGGTCGAAATCACTTCCAGGTTCAATCGCTTCGCTCACAGCGTGGACCATGCCTGCGCCGATATCGATCTGAATGCGATCGTAACCCAGACAGTTTCGCTGGCGCAAAGACTTGCCGCACTCCGGAATGTGGAACTCAAGGGAGCGGTTTGCGATCACCCGGTTATGCTTTTTACCAACGGGTTTAGAATCCAGATGGCTTTGACCATGGCCATCGAGGCCTTTATAGGATGTATGAGCGCCAGTGGCTCAATTTTGACGCTCGTAAGGGACGATCTCGGTTCTCCATGTCTGACTTTTCATTTCGGGGGCGAATCCTGTGAAAGAGTTCAAGAAGAAGCTGTCGCCAACTTCGGCGAATGGCAGGAGTTCGAGGAGTTGGCCTCCAGTTTGGGTATGCGTTATGATTGGCGGACCTCTGATGGGGACTTTGTGCTCTTTTTCCC
The DNA here is from genome assembly GCA_003165235.1 of Syntrophobacteraceae bacterium. Lineage (GTDB taxonomy): Bacteria > Desulfobacterota > Syntrophobacteria > Syntrophobacterales > Syntrophobacteraceae > SbD1. The sequence goes on along the minus strand of PLSV01000415.1, from coordinate 43,225 downwards.
CGGCGGACCAACCCCTGAACCGACCGCCCCGCCGAAATGATTTTTCGCACCGGCCCGATTGGCTTCACGGGTCTTGTGATTTCTTTCTGAGAAGGTTTGATCCAAATGGGACTCGAGATTCTTATTGTTGACGACGAAGTGGAATTTGCTGAGGCTTTTGCGGAACGCCTTCAGTTAAGGGGGTTCACCGCTCATATAGCCTTCAATGGTGAGCAGGCGCTGCGGATTCTTGACGAGAGCGCAGTAAAAATCATGGTGCTCGATCTCAAAATGCCCGGAATGGATGGCTTAGAGGTCTTGCGCCGCGTAAAAAAAAGTCATCCCGGGGTCGAAGTGATAATGCTTTCGGGCCATGGGTCCGAAATGGATGAGGCCTATGGCCGCAATCTTGGCGCATTCGCTTACCTGAGAAAACCAGCCGACATAGGCGATATTCTGGAAGCTGTCAAGAAGGCCGAGAAGCTGCTGGCAGGCAGGGCCGTTTAACGAATTCCGAGGGCTCGATGAACCCATCCGCCTGAAATCCGATATGATGGAAAAGCATTACTACACATCTTTGACCAGGAACATGACCCTGATTGTGATCGTGGTCTCCTTTACACCGCTCATCCTGATAGCAGGTCTGATCGGCTACTATTTTGAGACCTCTTACCGGGAAAAGGTCATGGAGCATCTCCACGAACTGGTGGAAAAACATCAGCAGCTCATAAATTCGTTTCTCGATGAAAAGCTTTCCTACATAAAGGTCCTCGCCGATTCTTACACCTACGATGAATTGACTGACGAAATATTTCTCCAAAACAAACTGGTTATTCTTCAAAATGCCTATTCGGGTGTTTTCGTCGATTTAGGGGTAGTAAACTCGGCGGGTGTGCAGATTTCATACGCTGGGAGCCTCAAGCTCCTGAACGCCGACTACTCCAAAGCAGAATGGTTCCGGGAAGCCATAAAGAGAGATTATTACCTGACAGACGTTTTCCTGGGTCTCCGCCGTACCCCCCACTTTATCATCTCTGTAAAAAAAAGACGGGGAGACACCGAATGGCTCTTGAGGGCGACTATAGATTTCGTGGCCTTCAACTCGCTGGTTGAACAAATTCATATCGGTAAAACGGGGTCAGCTTTCATAGTGAACAGTGCAGGAGAGCTTCAGACACGCCCCGGCGTTGAATTGGCGCCCAACATTACAAGCCTGCTGAGCAGGATTTCATGGGCCAGGATGGCAGGGGCGGGAAACGCCGAAGCTGTTGGTTCCAGTAGCGATGAGGTCAAAACGTCTTCATCGGGCAGCAACGTCATATCGGGAATAGTTAAGAGCCGGAACGGAAACATCATCTACATTCTCATGCCTCTCAAGTCAGGCGAGTGGACGCTGGCCTACCTGCAGGACCAGGCTGACGCGTTCGCCGAGGTCAATCGCGCTCGGGTTATCGCTCTGGCTATTTTTATCTTCGGCTGCCTGGCGATTGTGCTGGTTGCCCTTTTCATCTCCGGCAAGGTGGTTGGGCAGATCAAAAGGGCCGACCTGGAAAAGGAAATGATGAACGAGCAGGTGATAGAAGCGGGCAAGCTCGCCTCAATCGGCGAGCTTGCTGCGGGGATAGCTCACGAGATAAATAATCCGGTGGCCATTATGGTCGAGGAAGCCGGGTGGATGGAAGACCTGCTTGAGGAGCAAGAGCTCCAGCAGAGCAAAAACGTCGATGAGTTCAGTCGCTCCCTCAAGCAGATAGGCATTCAGGGAGTGCGGTGCAAAGAGATAACTCATAAACTGCTTAGTTTTGCCCGCAAAACGGACCCCGTCCAACACGAAATTCAAGTCAACGATACAATTGAAGAAATTCTGAGCCTTTGCGGGGAGCGCTCAAAATTCAACAACATAAGAGTTCAAACCGAATTAGATCGGCGCCTGCCGCTTATTTCGGCTTCCCCTACTGAAATGCAGCAGGTTTTCATGAATCTCATCAATAATGCGATTGACGCGATTGGTTCGGGAGGCGGATTGCTCGAAATACGGAGCAGGGTGGAAGGCGACAAGGTAGTAGTGGACATTGCGGACACTGGGCACGGAATCTCAAAGAGTGTTATGGCGCGCATATTCGATCCTTTTTTTACCACCAAGCCTGTCGGAAAAGGCACCGGGCTGGGACTGTCGATATGCTATGGAATCATTAAAAAACTCGGAGGAAATCTCACCGTAGACAGTTCGGTTGGGCTCGGCACGACTTTCCATGTAAACATTCCCATTCACGGAGGAAAGTCGTGATGCATTGTTTGCAAAGATGGGCTGCCTCCAAAAGATAATGCGGCCGGATGGGTGATATTATATGTCGTCTGGAGACCCCATTGACTCTGAACAAGGCGAAAGCAAGGGGATGAAACTCCTGCTTGTCGATGATGAAGAGAGCTATGTTTCAGTCTTGGCGAAAAGGCTCTCCAAACGCAATTACCGGGTGAAAACCGCCCTCTCCGGAACCGAGGCGATTCACATTTTGCGCAAAGAATCCTTCGATCTCGCTGTCCTGGACTTTAAGATGGAAGGTATGGACGGCATTGAGGTTTTGAAAATATTTAAGGTAATGGCGCCGGAAATGCCGGTTATCCTCCTCACGGGGCATGGGTCTGAAACAGCGGCCCGAGAGGGAATGGAACACGGGGCGTTCGATTACCTTGTCAAGCCCTGTGATCTTTCCGAACTGGTCAAACGCATCAGGGAGGCTTGCGCCAAGGGTCTCTGATGCGCTCCGCATCCCCCCGGCGCCGATGTGTTTTCCGCACGTTACAGGGTATTTATTGTCCATTTTATTTTACTACTTACAGTCTATCTTAGAAGGTGTATTAAAGGCTCATTTCAGGTCCCGATTCATTATGTGAATCACTTGCTTCCAACCTCGATATGGAAGGCGGCCCAAAGTGAGCCTTACGCTTTTGCTGCAACAACTCATAAACGGCGTTTCGCTGGGGAGCCTCTATGCCCTGATCGCCATCGGATATACGATGGTTTACGGAATTCTGAGGCTCATCAACTTCGCTCACGGCGATCTGTTGATGGTTACAGCCTATGCCGCCATGTATGGGGTTTTGCTCTTCTCACTCCCCTGGTTTGTCAGTTTTCCACTCGCAGTCATCGCAACCGGAGCAATCGGTATTCTGCTGGATCGTGCAGCCTACAAGCCTTTGAGGCAGGCCCCGCGTATTTCATTGCTGATCTCGGCGATCGGGGCCTCTTTCCTGATGGAAAATCTTGCCCTTGTGTTCATTGGGGGCGTTCCGAAACCCTTTCCCAGGCCAGATTTTTTCGGCTACGTGTTCAAGGTTGGAGACCTCCACATCATGGTGCTCACTATTTACTCGCCGATCATAACACTGCTCCTGGTTCTGGGACTGCTTTATATCGTTTTCAAGACCAGGGCGGGCATGGCGATGCGCGCAGCTTCGCGGGATTTCGAGACGACCCGGCTCATGGGAATCAACCTCGACAGGATCATTGCCCTTACTTTCCTTCTCGGCTCGAGCCTGGCGGCGGCAAGCGGGATAATGTGGGCGATGAAATACCCTCAGATAAATCCGTTCATGGGGGTCATACCCGGTCTGAAAGCTTTCATTGCTGCGGTTATCGGAGGGATCGGAAACATCGTCGGCGCTGTTTTGGGTGGTTTTCTGCTTGGACTTTGCGAAATTCTCATCGTGGCCCTTTTGCCCAGTCTGGCCGAGTACCGGGATGCGTTCGCTTTTTTGCTTCTTATAGGCGTGCTGCTTTTCAGACCGACCGGGATTATGGGTGAGCCTTTAATTGAGTAACGCGGGATTGGGGTCATGAGCGAAAAACTGAAATTCCGGTTTAATGTTGCCTCACTTATTCTCCTGTTCGGCGTTCTTTTTCTATTCAGCCGTTACGGTTCCGGCTATCAAGTCAGAATACTCAATAACATAGCCATTTTCATCACTATGGCGGTCAGCTACAACCTGATAAACGGCGTCTGCGGCCTTCTTCATTTGGGACCAAACGGTTTCATAGCCATAGGCGCTTACACCTCCGCGCTGTTGTCGATGACCCCTGCGGAAAAGCAGATCAATTTCATTCTCGATCATGCAATCTGGCCGATAGACGTGATCCAGGTCCCTTTCGTCGTATCGCTCATCGCGGCAGGAGTTGTGGCCGCTTGTTTCGCCTTTCTCATCAGCTTTCCTGTCCTGCGCGTGCGGGGCGATTATCTGGCCATCGTAACCCTGGGGTTCGGGGAGGTCGTCCGGGTGCTCTGCAATGCCGCTCAGAGCGTCACTAACGGGCCGCTTGGACTAAAAGGCCTCTATCCGCATACAAACCTCTGGTGGTCATGGGGTGTGGCGGCCCTGGCGGTGGTCGTCATTCAGCGGTTGATCAACAGCAATTACGGCCTGGCGATGAAGGCGATCCGGGAGGACGAGACCGCTGCCAGGGCGATGGGAGTCGATCCGTTTCGGCGCCTTATGCTTGCTTTCCTGGTAAGCGCCTTTTTTTCGGGAATCGCCGGGGGGTTGCTGGCTCACCTGATAACGACGATTTCGCCCGGTCTTTTCACTTTTCTCCTTACCTTCAACCTTCTCATCATGATAGTCGTGGGAGGCCTTGGGAGTACGACCGGAGCAGTAATCGGGGCGGTGCTTTTCGCCTGGGGGGGAGAGGCGCTGAGAATAGTGGAACAGCCCATGGAGATCGGCCCTTTGACGATTCCGGGAATTCCCGGAATGAGGATGGTTATCTTCAGCCTGATTTTGATGCTGGTTATTCTGTTCCTCAGAAAGGGAATCATGGGGCGCAGCGAAATCAGTTGGAATTCTGTGGAATCGATGTTAGCCGTGTGGAGGAGGACTCAAACACCGCCATGAGCCCGCCTTTCGAGATGCGCCATGTGACCAGGGAGTTCGGAGGGCTCAAGGCGGTAAGCGATTTCTCCATCACGCTCGAGCGGGGTGAACTCACCGGCCTCATAGGTCCCAACGGCGCAGGCAAAACTACCGTTTTCAACATGATAACCGGCATGCTGAGGCCCACTGCGGGCGATATAACCTGGAATGGAGAAAATATCACACGGCTTCCCTCTCACATGATAACGGCCAGGGGCATTGCGCGCACTTTCCAGAATATAAAGCTGTTCTCCGATATGAGCGTGCTCGAAAATGTTATGGTGTCCTGCCATTATTCGATCCATTCGTCCTTCCTGGCCGCAATGCTCGGGCTGCCCAAACACGGAAGGGAAGAAAAAAGGATCCGGAAGCACTCGCTGAAACACCTTGAAGAAGCAGGCCTTGCGCCCCTTGCTTATGAAAAGGCTCAAAACCTTCCTTACGGGCTTCAGCGGAAGCTCGAAATTGCCCGGGCGCTTGCCACCGAACCAGGTATGCTCTTACTGGACGAACCGGCCGCCGGGATGAATCCGATGGAAAAAATGGAGCTTGCCGCCTTCATTCGCCGGATACGGGAAAAGAGCGGGATTACGATTTTCTTGATCGAGCACGACATGAAGTTCGTCATGAACATTTGCGAGCGCATAAAGGTCATCAACTACGGCCAGTCGATCGCCGAAGGCGCGCCTGATAAAATCAGGAGCGACCCGGAGGTTATCTCGGCTTATCTCGGGGGCGCTTCTCATGCTCAGGGCTGAGGACCTCCATGTATACTACGGAGGAATACACGCTCTCAAAGGGGTCAGCCTCAAAATCGGCCGGGGGCGGATAGTCTCTTTGATCGGCGCCAACGGCGCTGGCAAAACTACCGTCTTCAGAGTCATTGTCGGACTCCTCAGGCCGCGTTCAGGCGGGGTCTATTTTCTCGGAACTGAATTAACGCGGCTCACCACTCACCGTATCATTCAACTGGGTATCGCGGTCAGCCCTGAAGGAAGGCGGATATTTGCAAACCTGACCGTTGCTGAAAACCTTGAGCTTGGCGCCTACAACCGCACTTCCGCCGAATTTAAAAGGGGACTCGAATGGGTGCTTTCAATTTTTCCACGGCTTTCAGAGAGGCGCACGCAGCCGGCAGGGACGCTCAGCGGCGGTGAGCAGCAAATGCTGGCGTTTGGCCGTGCGCTCATGAGCAAACCGAAGCTGATTCTGCTGGACGAACCGTCGCTGGGGCTTGCGCCCCTGATGGTGGAAGAGGTCTTCAGAGCCATTCAGCAGATCAACGGTGAGGGCGCCACCATCCTTCTGATCGAGCAGAACGCAGTAGCCGCCCTCAGTATAGCGCATTACGGATACGTACTCGAGACCGGTTCGGTAGTCCTCGAAGGCCCGGGCGTGGAACTGCTCAAAGATGAAAGGGTGCGAAAAGCCTACCTGGGCGATTAGCACGACGTTAAGAGACCTGCTTCGCAGACTTGTTCGACTTAAACATTGGGCCGCGTCAGGAAAGTATATCCGGCTCAATGGGTTCCCGGGTATGAGTTTTCCTGGGAGGAAGGGTTGCAATCTCGATCCAGTATTCGGTGAGCGTTTTCATCGCGGCAACCACCTCATCGAAGCTGGACTGCTTGGTAATGTACGAATTGGTGCCCAGATCGTAGCAAATCTTTACGTCCTCCAATTCCCTCGAAGTTGTCAGAATGATCACCGGAATGGCCCGATAGCGCGCGTCCGTCTTCAATCTTTTCAGGACCTCACGGCCGCCCATCCTTGGCATGTTGAGGTCTAACAGGATGATATCCGGAACAGGGGATGATTCAGGATGCCTGTAACGTCCGATTCGATTTAGATAGTCCATCATTTCGGCGCCGTCCCGAACGCAGCGAAAAGTGCAATGGGTACAGGCCACATTCAGGGCTTCGCTTACAACAAGACAGTCGTCTTCATCATCATCAGCCATCACTAGAAGCACCCGGTCCCGGTCACCGCGTTTGCTCAAAACCTGTTGAAAAGAGAGGCCGGCACAAGGGGTTTCGGGTTTCTCGGAAAGATTGTCCGAACATTGAGAGGTCTTTGGCATTGCGCTCCCTTCTTGCCTTTCGGGGACCACCGGATCATTCATCACTCAATCCCCACTCCCGACTTTGGCGATTTACAACGGTTGCTTTACTATCTGGATAATAGTTGTTAGGTTTTTATAATTATCATCTATTGAAAAAAGAGGCCACTGATATTTTGACTCTAGGGAGAGGATATTTTCGACGGGTTACAATAAAAGAGATGAAAGCCTCGAAAAATGACCGCATCCTGGCTCTGGGGGCGATCACATTTTCAAGGGCCCAAACCAATAATCACATGTTTTCTTCACAACGTTGACCAGTTCATCCCACAGAACCGGCCTGACGATCACAGTATTTGCACCAATGTCGTAGAATCTCTTTATTAAAGCGTCCGGTGCAAGCCCAATGAGGACGATAATGGGTATTTGCCTCAAACCGGCATTGGATTTAATCGTCGCTATAATCTCAAATGTGTTTTCCCACGGCAGGTCCAGACCCAGGATGATCAGGTCGGCTGCGCCGTTATTTTTGCCGTGGCCGCCCTTGCCTCGGTTCAAGTAATCAAGGAGGTCTCCACCATTTTTAAAACAATGGACCTCTATATCCTGTCGGCAATGCTCGAATGCATCCTCCAACAGAAGGCGATCGTCGGCATCTTCATCCATTATGGCGACAACGGGTGATGGCTTTGTTAGCAAGGTTTCCCTCGAGGGTCTATCGCCGGACATGGTCAGGCTTGAGTTTGAGCATGCAGGAAAACGGTTCCTTCCTGCTGTTTTTTTTCAATGGCCTTAAGGTACTTATTTTGGGCAGGATTGAAAGCCCAAGAATTTGAGGGGTAAATATGGGGTGAAAACTGGCATATTAGGTCAGGCTCAAAAGATGACTCCTCAGATTTGCTCCCGTTCCTCTCATTCCAAGCTTGGTCCTGATATTATTCCTGTGGAATGAGGCTGTTTTCTCGGAGATGCATAGCAGGTCAGCGATTTCCTTGCTGGTTTTGCCATCTCTTACAAGGGCTGCGACCCTCATTTCGGTAGGCGTGAGGACCCTGTATTCGAGCGCAAGCGTCTTGCCGAACTTAGAGGTTAGTTCTTTTAGATGAGATTCCAGGATTTCAAGCAATGAAGCCTGAGCGCCGCTCAGGGGGCCGTTTTTCAGTCGCTTGATGTAGGGCAGAATAAGATTTTCGATATTGGTCAGAAGAGCTTCCTCGAACTCCTTCCTGTCCTCGTCCCTTTGCCGCAATAAAGCCTTCAATGCGGCGTTGACTTCCTGGAGACGATAGGATTTTGCCTGTAGCTCCTGCTCCATATTCTTGCGCGCCGCGATATTCTTGATGCGCAGTTCCTCTTCTGCCCGTTTGTGCTCAGTGACGTCGCGCCAGACGGCAATTCCTGCGGTCACATTGCCATTCAGATCAAGGATGGGTCCTGAATTGCAAAGCAGGTTCAGATTCTTTCCGTCGGACCGCCTCAGCAGCAATTCCTCATTTGTGACAATCTCGCCTTTGAGAATGGCTCGAATCAACGGCAACTCCTCACAAGGGGTTGGAGCGCCCTCAGCATTAACAATGTCCTGGAGTTTGCTGTACTCCTGGTACGTGATTCCCTCGACCTTCTCCTTTGCATGGCCGAGAAGCTCCCTGCCGAATTTGCTCACCATTCGAACAGTGAAGTCCCGGCCATCGACGATAGCAATTGCTTCGGGAATATGCTCCACGATGGCCTCGAGAAATCCCTTGACCTCGGCCAACTCGGATTTTAACCGCGCCCTTTGCTCGATTAGACTCTTGGGATCTTCGACCAACTGTTCTCCGCGTTCATGCTTCATATGCCGCTGTCCCCCGGTACCGGGATAGAGTTTGGGTCTTATCCTTTCAACGGGCTAAGAGGTTTCCCTATCCTTTTTCCGGGTTGGGATATCTCCCCTTGGGGGAAGTGTAGCTGTCTCCAACCAGTACTCTTTCACCACCTTAACGGCGGCAAGCAGCCCCGCAAACGAAGGCTCCTTGATAATATATGTGTTGGCGCCGGCATCGTAGCAAAAAGCTATGTCCTCCTCATCACTTGAGGTCGTCAGGATGATAACGGGGATGGCGCGAAAGCGTTGGTCCTCCTTTAACTTCCGAAGCACTTCGCGGCCGCTCATGCTGGGCAGGTTGAGGTCAAGCAAGATAAGGTCGGGACGCGGTGAAGTCTCAGGGTCCTGATAGCCGCCGCGCCGATTGAGGTAGTCGAGCACGTGCAGGCCGTCCTTTACGCAGTGAAAATCGCATTTTAAGTAGGCTTCGTAGAGGGCCGCCTCCACTAGCAAACAATCATCCTCATCATCATCAACCATGACGAGCACAATTTTGTTAACTGTCTTGTGGTTCATATGGACCGACTCTCAAAAAGGTAAAATTCTTATACCACGCATAATAAAAAATGAACAATGGACAAATTTGCCCAAGGTTCGATTATCGCTCCCTCAAGCGACTGGCTGCAGCCGGCGATCAAACCACAAAACTGCGCCTGTCGCGGCAAAAAACTGGAATATTCGTACGTTTTCGTTAGAATTAGGTTTATTCTTTGGGGGCTCCATTTTTCGAGGGGAAAGATGCGGCTTTTCGCTCAAAGGGTGGCGAAGGGCATGAAATCGATCAGGCAAGACCAAAAGCCAATGGACCAGTTAAATATATTCGATAACCGTTCCGGTGATGAAACCGGTGGACAGGCGCCTCTGGCCGAACGAATGCGTCCCCGGAACCTTGGTGAGTTCATCGGGCAGCCGCACCTGCTCGGGCCTGGAAAGATACTTGACCGGGTTCTGCGCAACCGGCGATTCCACTCCCTTATCCTTTGGGGACCTCCAGGTTGCGGCAAGACCACTTTGGCCAAAATTATAGCAACCCATACTGAAAGCCACCTTGTCTATTTGTCTGCGGTCATGGCGGGGGCCAGGGAAATACGGGCCGCCGTTCAGGAGGCGAAAGAAGTCTTCGCCAAAAGGAAAATGAGAACATGGCTGCTCATGGACGAAATCCACAGGCTGAACAAGGCGCAGCAGGACACCCTTCTGCCACACGTTGAAAATGGAACGGTGCTTCTGCTCGGGGCCACTACGGAAAATCCATCGTTCGAAATTATACGTCCACTGCTGTCGCGGGCTCAGGTTGCCGTTTTGGAACCGCTCGAAGAGGCTGATTTGAAACAAATAATCGACCGTGCTCTCCGCGATGCGTACAGGGGACTGGGGAAGTTCCCGGCGCGCCTGGCCGAGGAAGCCCAAGATTATTTGCTTGCGGCCTCCGGAGGAGATGCACGAGTCATTCTGAACGCCCTGGAAATTGGTGTCCTGACTACTGCGCCGGATGCCGAAGGCATACGCACGGTAGATCTTGAAGCCGCACAGCAAGCTCTGCTGCGCAAGTCCGTGCATTACGACAAGGCGGGCGAGGAGCACTTCAACCTCATTTCAGCCCTTCATAAAAGCGTCAGGGGAAGCGATCCGGACGCGGCCCTCTACTGGCTGGCCCGGATGCTTGACGCAGGCGAGGACCCCCTCTACCTCGCCCGGCGCATCATAAGAATGGCCTCAGAAGACATCGGGCTTGCCGATCCAGCCGCTCTTGTTCAGGCTGTAAACGCTTTCCAGGCCTATCATTTCCTCGGCAGTCCCGAAGGCGAGCTTGCCCTTGCCCAGGCTGTCGTGTATCTTTGCCTCGCGCCCAAGAGCAATTCGCTGTACGTCGCTCTGGACCGCGCTCTGGAAGCGGCTAAAAACAGCGGCGCCGCCCGGGCGCCCTTGCACCTGCGCAACGCGCCCACCGGACTTATGAAAGAACTCGGCTACGGCAGAGAATACAAATACCCTCACGATTTCGAAGAGGGCTGGCTCCCCGAGCTCTACTTGCCAGGGGAACTTGCCGGGGCGCTTTTCTATGATCCCAAAAGCACCGGATGGGAAGGCGGATTCAAAGACCGGCTCGAGCAAAGGCGCGCAATGGTGAAGCAACTACCGGACAAAAAACACGGCTCGGGAACATGAGATCTATTCAGGCCAAGAAAAGAGTTCTGGAAAGCGTCAAGCCGTTTCAACTGGTCAAGTATCTTGCGCTTTCAAGTCTGTTGGTGATTCTGGTTTGCACCATCGTTCTGTCCGGGTTTATTTCACAAAAAGCAAAGGCCATTCTGCTGAAGAAAAGCGAACAATACGCGCTAATTGTTGCCGAAAACCTCAATCACCAGGTCTTTTTCCAGTTCACCTTGCCTACACTCGTCTCCGAGGGGGAAATCCGCCTTAGCCGTGAAAGCCAGTATGAAAGGCTCGACAGGGTCGTAAGAAACACAATCCACGGACTGTCGGTTGCGCATGTGAACATCTACGATTTGGATCAGATACTCACCTACAACAGTACGAATAAGGAATTGATAGGCACTAAGGGCGACCTTGGCGAATCTTTTGATCGAGCTTTGAACGAAGAATCCGTTTCGGTAATGTTGGCCGATGAGACCAATTTTCTCGGATTCTCACTCAAAGGCGGCGCCAGAAGGCTTATTACCTATCTGCCGATGTGGGAGGAGAGGCCGCTTAGCTGGAGAAAGGGAAAGGTCCTCGGCGTCTTTGAAATAACACAGGACATAAGTCATGATTATGAAGCCATACACCGGTTTCAGTGGATAGTCGCATTCAGTTTTCTCCTCTTCGTCGGCATCCTCTTTGTGACTATTCTGTTTATCGCCCGGCGCGCCGAGCGGATAATCACGGCAAGAAGCCAGGAGAAATACAAGCTCGAAGAGCAGCTTCATCAGTCGGAGCGGCTTGCTGCGCTTGGCGAAATGATTGCCGGCGTCTCCCATGAAATCCGCAATCCCCTGGGAATCATAAGAAGCACCGCAGAGTTTCTCGATTGCCGCATGCAGGACGATAAACAAAAGCAGTTTTCATCGATTATCGTCGAGGAATCCACACGCCTGAACGATATCCTGACCGAGTTTCTTGATTTCGCCAGGCCCAATAGGCTGCGTCCTGCCACGTGCAGGATTGAAGACATTCTGGACAGGAATCTTTCGGTAATGGAAGCTGAGTGTCATCGGCTCGGAATCGAGGTCCAAAGGTGTTACGAGACAGGGGACTGTTGCCTGGAGGCCGATCAGGACTTGCTCTACCGCGCCTTTGTCAACATCTTCGCCAATTCGCTCCAGGCGATGCCGGAAGGAGGAACACTAACCATACGGACCTCGATCACCAACGGAAGAGATGGCGTCTCTCTTGTGGAAGTCCAGGTCCAGGACACCGGGACGGGCATTCCCAGAGAGACAATGAAAAAGATTTTCAATCCATTTTTCACCACGCGCGAAAAGGGATCGGGGCTGGGGCTTGCCATCGTTCAGACCATTATCGATAACCACAGCGGCGAAATTGAAGTGGTAAGCCCGCAAGGGCAGGGCGCCACCATCATCATACGACTCCCGCTTGCGCAACCGAAATCTGAGGCCGAAGAGGAGGCTTCGGAATAGAATGGATACAATTCTCATCGTCGATGACGAAAGAAATTACCTGCTCGTTTTGGAGGCGCTGCTTTCTGAAGAAGGCTATCAGGTCATCACCGCCGAAAGCGCCCGGCGCGGCCTCGAGTGTATCGAGGAAAACGACCTCGACGTGGTGATCACGGATATGAAAATGCCCGGAATGGACGGTATGGAGTTCATGGAACGCATTGGGCTGCGCCAGCCCGATCTTCCGGTTATCATGATGACCGCCTTCGGGAGCGTGGAGAAGGCTGTGGAAGCGATGCGAAAGGGTGCTTTCGACTATATCTTAAAGCCTTTCAAAAACGAGGAATTGAAACTCACCATTGGCAAGGCGATCGGTCATTATCGCTTGGTCAGGCAGAATCGGCAGATGGCCCGCGAGCTGCAGGGCAAGTATCACTTCGGAAATATAATCGGCAAGAGCGTGCAGATGCAGCGCATATTCGACCTGATTGAAAAAGTGGCGCCAACCAAGGCGACCGTTCTGATAACGGGTGACTCGGGCACCGGCAAGGAGTTGATCGCCAGGGCAATACACTACAACAGCCCCCGACAAGGCCAGCCGTTCATTTCAGTAAATTGCGGGGCCTTACCTGAAACACTGCTTGAGAGCGAGCTTTTCGGGCATGAAAAGGGCGCGTTCAGCGGCGCCGTCAGCCAGCGCAAGGGGAGGTTCGAACTCGCTCACGAAGGGACTCTCTTTCTCGACGAAATCAGCGAAATGTCTCCTCCGCTCCAGGTTAAATTGCTTCGAGTTCTTCAGGAAATGGAGTTCGAAAGGGTAGGGGGCAGCCACACCCTCAAGGTCGATGTCCGGGTAGTGGCGGCATCTAACCGAAATCTCAAGGAGGAAGCTTCAAGCGGGCAGTTCCGCAGCGATCTCTATTACCGCCTGAACGTGGTCCATGTCCATTTGCCTTCGCTACGCGAGAGGAAAGACGATCTGCCTCTTCTCATAAATCACTTCCTTGCCAAGTACGCGAAGGAAAACCATCGGGAGTCGATCTCCATCTCTTCGGGCGCTATGGAACGCATCCTCGATTATCACTGGCCGGGGAACGTGCGGGAGTTGGAAAACGTGATCGAGAGGGCGATTATTCTTTCGGACGGACATGAAGTTTTGGTCAAGGACCTGCCCTCCGAAGTAAGAGAGCCCAGCATGGAAGTAACTGCAACCGCCACCGCAGAAAGCCAAATTCATGATGCCGGCGTTTTGCCGATTCCCGGGCTCAACCCGGCTGACCGTCTAAGCGATTCGGGCCTTAAGGTGCGGCAGATGCGGGCAATGGAATTCATAAAAACTCACGGGTTCATCACCAATAAGTATTACTCACAACTTGCCGGGATTTCAGAGCGTCAGGCCTTGCGCGAACTGAGCGAACTGGTCGACTTAGGCCGGCTCGTAAGGGTAGGGAAGGGAAGGGCCTGTCGTTATGTACTGAGCGCATCGGCCGGAATCTAACTGTTCCGCCGGGCTGCGATCATATTTCACCGGAGGGCCAGCCATGTCCATACTTCTCACACGACGAGCCGAACAGTATGGCGAGCGGACGGCGATCATCGCGCCGGAAGGCAGTTTTACCTACCGGCAACTCCTGGATGCGTCGGGCAAAGTTGCGTCCTTTCTCCTGGACGGACCCATAGATTTGCAGCAAAGACCGGTGGCTTTTTTGGCCCCTCCGGGGTTCCATTACGTAGCCTTGCAGTGGGGTATCTGGCGGGCCGGGGGGATTGCCGTCCCGTTGTCTGTGTTCCACCCGCGGCCGGAATTGGAATACGTGCTTGATGACACAACCCCAGCAGCGGTCGTGGCGCATCCGGACTTTGTCAACCGGCTCGATCCCCTGGCCGGGGAGCGCAACATTAGATTCGCACTGAGCACCGAGGCGCTGCGCCATGCGGAAGGTCCTCTGCCCTCGGTGGCGCAGTCGCAGCGGGCCATGATCCTTTACACCAGCGGCACAACGGGCAAGCCCAAAGGAGTGGTGACCACCCATGAAAACATCGCCGCCCAGATGACCAGTCTGGTTGAGGCCTGGGGATGGACCGGGGATGATCGGATATTGGAAGTTTTGCCGCTGCATCATGTCCACGGGATTGTAAACGTCATCGCCTGCGCCCTTTGGGTGGGAGCAGTGTGCGAGATCTTTCCCGCATTCGACGCCAGGAAAGTCTGGGACCGCATAGCCCAAGGCGGTCTGACGCTCTTCATGGCAGTGCCTACCATCTACGTAAAGCTCATAGACGCCTGGGAGAAAGCATCTCCTGCCGAACGGGAACGCATGTCCCTTGGCTGCCGCCGCATGCGGCTCATGGTGTCCGGTTCAGCGGCCTTGCCGGTCCCTACCCTGGAGAGGTGGAAAGAGATTTCCGGACATGTCCTGTTGGAGAGATACGGGATGACCGAGATCGGCATGTGTCTTTCAAACTTGTTGCATGGGAAGCGGTTTCCCGGATCTGTCGGGACCCCCTTGCCAGGGGTGGAAGTCAGGTTAACCGATGAAACAGGGGTGCCCGCAGGGCCCGGAACTCCGGCGGAGATCGTCGTGCGAGGCAAGACGGTCTTTCTGGAATACTGGAAAAGACCCGAGGAAACCAAAAAAGCTTTCCGGGATGGTTGGTTCTTAACCGGCGACCTAGCCGTGCAGGAGAACGGGATCTATCGCATTTTCGGGCGCAGCAGTGTGGACATCATCAAGACTGGCGGCTACAAAGTCTCGGCCCTGGAAATCGAAGAAATCCTCCTTACCCACCCACACATCAAGGAATGCGCGGTAGTGGGAATACCGGACCCGGTCTGGGGTGAGCGGGTCGTCGCTGGGCTTGTGATGCGCGAAGGCGCCAGCTTGGATCTCGATGCACTAAGGGCCTGGGCTAAGGAACGGCTCGCTCCCTACAAGGTCCCCAGAGATGCGTTTGAGTTTCAGGAGTTGCCCAGGAATGCCATGGGAAAGGTTTCCAAACCCGATTTGAAAAAGATAATCGAAGGCCGTCAGGGATAACAGGCCTCCCAGTGCAGCAGCCCTTGCCCGGCAAAGCTCTATGGGGTTTCGGCCTCATCCCTTATATCACCTGGCATTCTTGATGATCTCCTGGCGGGCAAGCTCGTCGCAACGCTCGTTTTCAGGATGGCCTGCGTGTCCCTGCACCCAGACCCATTCAATCCAGTGCTTTTGTGAAAGCTCGTCGATAGCTTCCCAAAGTTCACGGTTCTTCACCGGCTGCCTGCCCGTGGTCCTCCAACCATTGCGCTTCCATCCATGTATCCAGACGGTAATCCCTTTGCGCAGAAATTGAGAGTCGGTATGGAGCCTCACCCTGCAAGGTTCTTTGAGCTTGCCAAGGGCCTCGATCGCCGCTTTCATTTCCATTCTGTTGTTGGTGGTTTGACTCTCAAAGCCGGAAATGACCTTCTCAGATCCCTTATAGCGTAAAATAGCGGCCCACCCGCCTGGCCCAGGGTTTCGCGCACAAGCGCCATCCGTGTAGATATCCACAATCTTGAGCGGACTCGGACTTTCCCCAATCGTAGTACTATCGACAGTATTATCATTTAAATCAGAAGGTTGCACGCTATACGCTAATATTTCCTAAAAGGTGAGAGGCTCTGCTGAACGAAACGCTCGATCGAGGTGGATGATAAAGTCCCAATAAGCTCAGAGAGCCGGTTTAGCGGAATCTCCGCGCGGGCCATCGCCTGATGTCCGCCTGCGCATCCCAGAGGTCCGAACGCGCGCCTGACCAGCCTGCCTGCATCCTTTCGATTTCCGTTGTTCCGAACGACTATTATGAGGTTATCGTGATAGATGCCGGACACAATGCTCCATGAGATGTCGCGAATCTTGAGCATAAATTCGGCGACCTCGACCAAAATGTCGGAAGACGGCGTCTGGTCAAGGTATACAAAAATCCGGTCCTTCACTACATGCTTTCTTTCCAGAGCCTTATGAAAAATTTTGGTGTCACTGAGCGAAAGGTCTGAAATCTCAATCTTTCTTAGGGTATTGTGGTCGGCATATTCGAAAAGGCGTCTGAATGCCTCAATGTCTTCGACTAACGTATGGCGTTCAAAGTTGCGGGTATCGGTTTTTATCCCATAAAGAAGAGCGGTGGCAAGGGCTTGGGATGGTTTGATCTTTGCGGCCCCGAGATATTGCGTCATTATCGTGGATGTGGACCCGTACTCCGGGCGCACATCACAGAAGGGGGCATTGACTGTCTCGGTTTGCGGATGATGGTCGATCACCGCCGTATAATGAAAACGATTAAAAAGATCATTGTGACATGGCTGGGCGTCGACCAGGACCACCTTGTCTGACTTGCGGGCATCGGACGTCTTTAAGAGAAACAACGGAAGGCGGAGCAACCTGACCATTGCGAGGTTGTTCAATCTTCTTATAGGCCGGATCATTCCTATTGAAGTCGACGCCACTTTATGCCAGAGGAGCCTTTTGACGGCAAGGGCCGAACCGATGGCGTCCGGGTCGGGGTCTATCGTGACGAGGACAGAATCCTTGGAGGCGAAGAAGGAATAAAATTCATCAAGCTGGGTTTCCCAGCTTTTTCTTTTGAGGGCATGAATTTGCTGAACGAGTTCAGTTTGTTTCATGATTTAAAAATATAGGCAGAAATGGCTCGAAGTCCACACAAAAAAAGGGCGGTTTCGAAACCACCCTGAATTTGCCATGGAGCGGGAAACGGGATTTGAACCCGCGACTTCAACCTTGGCAAGGTTGCACTCTACCACTGAGTTATTCCCGCTTGGTGAGTTTTGTTTTCTACCAAAATAGGAGTCGCGTGTCAACATTATTGTTCATTTTTTTCAACTAAATGCCTTTTATCCGCCGTCAGGCCGCAGGCGTGCCGACAACAGTCCGGTAGACCTCCGTCAATTGTGCCCCCCTGGCCTGCCAGGAATGCTCGCTGACCGCCTTGACCCGCACCCGCTCCCCCTGCCCCTTCAGCCCGCCCCGGTCCGCAAGCAGGGCCGCTATCCTCTCCGCAAAGTCCGCGCTGTCGCCCAGGCGCGCATAGTTGCCGGTATCCCCCAGGATCTCCCGGTTGACCGGCGTGTCGAAGACCACCACCGGCAGGGCGCAGGCCATGTAGTTGAAGAGCTTGCCGTTGGCCTCGGTCAACGACAGCTTGGGTGATACCGCCAAGTCCGCCGCCGAGAGGAAAAGCGGCGCATCGTTATAGTCGATCTTGCCGGTGAAGGTGGTCATATCGCTGATCCCCTTCGCCTCGGCCGCAACTTGGTAGCGTTCATGCGGGAAGCCCATGACCAGGAAATGGACGCGCACCCCTCGCGTCTTCAGGATCGCTATGGCGTCCAGCAAAAGGTCCGTGCCCTGGTAGGCGTTCATGATGCCCAGGTAGGCCACGACCGGGACATCCGGGGCAATCCCCAGGTGTTTCCGCGCATCCTGCCGGTCATGGGGACAAAACTGCTTCGTATCCACGCCGTCTATGACGGAGACGACGCGGCCGGGGGCCACCCCCCAGGTGTCAATGAGTTCGTTGTATCCGGCGCTGGAACTGGTGACGATCCGGTCGGCGCAGCCGTTGATGGCCCGCTCGATCCGCCCGAAGATGCGGGCCGTCAGGGAGCCGGCCTTGAAGAAGCCGTGGTCGATGCATTCGCCGGAAAGGCTCCCCTGGTAATCGAAGACCAGGGGGATGCGGGTCATGAGCTTGAGCAAGCAGCCGATTCCGGCCCCTTCGTGGAGATGGGCATGGATGACGTGGGGCCGGAAGCTGAGACTAAAGGCGGCGGCCCGGCAAAGGAGCAGCAAGTCGAGGTATAGTTTGTGCCAGGAAGGGCCGGCCTCCAGCCGGTTGTACCACGGTATCCGCGGGATGCGCACCACCGGGATGCCGCGCATGTCCCGGCCGATGTGGTAGGTGGCGATCCGGACGTCGTGGCCCAGGCTGCGCAGGGCGCGCGCCTCCTCGTAGATGCGCACGTGGCAGCCCCTATCCGCGAAATAGGGTGTGGGCGCCACCATNNCTCTACCACTGAGTTATTCCCGCGTAAAGCTTTAGTAAAATACTGGAAGGGCGATTTCAAGTCAAGCGGAAAAAGAATATTCCATCGCCTATGTCTGATAATATATATTATGTAAACTAATGTCTAACCCCGAACCGCCCCACGCAGTCGATCCTCCAACAGCCAGAGACGCGCCACACCACACGGCGCTGCGGCGCCGAGTTCCAGATTGAACTATCCCTCGGATACCTTATAATAAAAAATTGACACTCAAAAGCTCGAGCCCGAAACATGCTGAAGCATCAACCTAAAACTCTCGCCAAAACCCTCGACTATATCGCCAGGCGCTCGCCCGGCGAATACGGACTCTTCTGGGACCCTGAGGGCGCCATGCCCTGGAAGGAATTCTACTGGGCTCTGCAGGAAGATGTTTCATTGCGTTTTGTTCGTCAATCCACCATTCAAGAACTTATGCTGCTTGGAATCGAGCTTCCATTTGCACTCGATGGGAACCTGTTGCGTCTTCGTCCTGAGTTTGCCTTGCCGGCCTATCCACCTGCCTCTGATGTGCCCATGAGGCTTTATTTTGGCTTGAAACCCAAAAATATGGTTTATGCCCAAAAAAGTGGTTTAAAGAGCGCCCGTCGGAGGTTCGTGCCGGTTTGCAGCGAGCGCGAACTTGCCTTGCGCATCGCCCGAAGAGATGAAAAGGCACCCATCCCGATTGAAATACTGGCTCGGGAAGCTTCTGAGAGCGGCCTATCGTTTTTTACGGCCGGGCTGCATTTATACCTTGTCGAATCCATCCCGGCGGAATTTATCCTTTTTCCAAAAGTCCGGCAGGACTTGGCGGAAAGACTCGCTGCTCCGGCCCGGAAGCCGGAGGCTCAGCCCTGCCCTCCTGCCGCTCCCGGCTCGTTTATCGTTCAGACCCACCATCTTGAAGCTCCTGGCGCTGGGAAACCAATTAAGAAAGCTGCAAAGAAGGACGCAAAAGCCGGGTGGAAAAAAGAGGGACGAAAAGAGAGGCATAAAAGAGATATGTAGCGTTAGTTCGAAAACACAGATGGATGGCAGGAGTTTGCGCATGAGTTCCGATATCGAAGGCAGGATTCGCGAAACGGGATATCGCCTCTACGATCTTATGGAGGAAGAATCGGGATCCATCTTCAGCAAGCGGTACTGGGTGGGCAAACTTTTCGAGTGGTGCATGCACAACGAAGCCTTTAAGGTCCAGATGTTTCGCTTCATCGATGTGTTTCCCTGCCTCAAGGATACTGATTCGGTAATCAGCCACATACAGCAATATTTTTCCGATCCTGCCCTGAACTTCTCCTCCGCTGTGAACTGGGGAATCAAATATGTCGCCCCCTCATGGATGACTTCCAGGATTATTTCCAGGGGAATCGCAAGAAACATCGGCAGGGTGGCCAGGCAGTTCATTGCCGGGAGTTCTCCTGAAGACGGCCTGCCGGTGCTTGAAAAACTGCGTTCCAGGGGCATGGCGTTCTCGATAGACCTTCTGGGCGAAGCCGTCGTATCGGAAAATGAAGCCCAGGTCTATCTGGAGCGTTATATCCAATTGTTTGACTTCCTCAACAGCGCTCAGCGCAAATGGCGTCCCCTTGGCGGGGTCTTGGGCAGCCTCGATTGGGGTCGTTCTCCCATGGTGAATGTGTCATTCAAGCCGTCCGCCATGTACTCACAGATCAACGCCTGCGCTTTCGAACACTCCATCGAAAAATCCAAGGAGCGTTTCCGTCCGGTCCTGCGCAAGGCAATGCAGGCCGGAGCCTTCGTATGCCTTGATATGGAAAGCCATGGGATAAAGGACCTGACGCTTGGGCTTTACCGGAGTCTTATGGAAGAGCCGGAGTTCAGAAACTACCCGCATACCGGGATAGTCATTCAGGCTTATTTGCGCGAAAGCCAAAGAGACCTCGATCAAATGATTGACTGGGCTGCTCAGCGCGGCTTGCATTTCACCATCCGACTGGTCAAAGGCGCGTACTGGGACCAGGAACTCATCGCTGCGAGCCAGAGGAACTGGCCTTCGCCCGTGTTCACCGACAAATCTGAAACAGACGCCAATTTCGAGCGCCTGGCCGGGACCATACTTGAAAACAGGGGCCGCATAAAGCTCGCGTGCGCTTCTCATAACCTGCGGTCGATAGCGGCTGTTGTCGAGACGGCCAAAGAAGTCGGCGCAACCGGCGAAGATCTCGAATTCCAGGTGCTCTACGGTATGGGTGAGCCGGTTCGCAGCGCTCTTCGCAAAGCCGGTCTGCACGTTCGCGTTTACTGCCCTGTGGGTGAGATGTTGCAGGGGATGTCCTACCTGGTCAGAAGGCTGCTCGAAAACACGGCCAACGAATCCTTTCTGATGCAGGCCTTTTCACAGAAAATGCCTAAGGCGGACCTGTTGAGCAACCCGGCTGACAGAGTGAAAACAATTCGCGGAGAGCCTCAAAGAACCACCGGGCCCGGCGGCATCGCTGCTTACAGGATAGAACCCGTTTTCGACTGGTCACGCGCAGAGCATCGCGCTCGATTTGCCGACGCCCTAAAGGAGAACGCGCGACAGCTTTCCGATACAGGTACCGCTGCAAATAGGCGGCAAGGAGATTAAAACTGCATCCCGGTTTGCGTCTTTGAACCCCGATCGAGCCGATGAAACAGTTGGAGTTATCTCTGCGGCAGGCATTAAAGAAGCTGAATCGGCAATTGAGGCCGCAAGGTCCGCCTTCCCGGCATGGCGGGACACCCCGGCGGAAAAGAGAGCGGAATATCTTTTCAAAGCAGCGGCTTTGGCCCGGCTCAAACGCTACGAACTAGCGGCGCTTCAGGTCTTTGAGGTAGGCAAATCGTGGAGCGAATCGGATGGGGACGTTTGCGAAGCAATCGATTACCTTGAGTACTACGGCCGGGAGATGCTCCGGCACAACCGTCAAATACCGATGGGACACGTGCTGGGTGAAACGAGCCTTCTGCTGTATGAACCGCGCGGGGTGACGGTGGTTATCGCTCCCTGGAACTTTCCTTTGGCCATTTCTGCCGGGATGAGTTCTGCGGCCATAGTCACCGGGAATACTGTGGTCTATAAACCCGCATCCCAGTCACCGGTCACGGGGTATATGCTGAACGGCATTTTCGAAGAGGCGGGGTTGCCTGCCGGGGTTTTCAATTTCCTTCCCGGCCCGGGGGGCGCAATGGGAGACGCCCTGACAGGACATCCCGACGTCGCTATGGTCGCTTTTACGGGCAGCAGGGACGTGGGTCTCCATATTCTGGCAAAAGCGCACGAAATCCAAACGGGATCTTCAGTCGTAAAAAACGTCATCGTCGAGATGGGCGGCAAGAACGCCATTATTACTTGATTCGGACGCCGATTTGGACGAAGCCGTCATTTATGTGCTTCAGTCGGCTTTCGGATACCAGGGGCAGAAATGCTCCGCATGCTCCCGGCTGGTGGTTATCGAGGGCATTTATGACCGTTTTGTGAAGCGGTTGAAAGCAGCCGCGCAGAGCGTCAACATCGGACCTGTCGAATTCCCGCAGAATTTCATGGGGGCGCTCATAGAATCGGCCGCGCGCGATAAGGTGCTGAGATACATCGAGATCGGCAAAAATGCCGGGTACCCGCTGTTCGAACGCAAAATCGAACTGGAAAACGGCTATTTCGTCCCCCTGTCCATTTTCACTGACGTTGACCCTGAAAGTAAACTGGCCCAGGAGGAAATTTTCGGGCCTGTGATTGCTGTAATAAA
Source organism: Syntrophobacteraceae bacterium (assembly GCA_003165235.1). Lineage (GTDB taxonomy): Bacteria > Desulfobacterota > Syntrophobacteria > Syntrophobacterales > Syntrophobacteraceae > SbD1. Next base: position 21,003 of record PLSV01000415.1, on the reverse strand, counting down.
AGTGAAAGACTTTGATGAAGCGCTTCGTGTGGCGAACGGGACACAATACGCGTTGACCGGAGGAGTGTTTTCCAGAAGCCCCGCAAATATCCGCAAGGCCCGGGAGAGTTTCAGGACCGGGAACCTCTATATAAACAGGGGATGCACCGGCGCCGTTGTGGGACGCCATCCGTTCGGGGGGTTTAAAATGTCAGGTATTGGATCCAAGGCTGGTGGCCCGGACTATCTCCAGCACTTCATGATTGCCCGAAACATAGTTGAAAATACGGTTCGCAGAGGATTCGCACCTCTTGAGGGAACAAAACTGGAATAAGAACCTTGCAGCTCCTCAGAGCTGCCCTTTCTTTTTAAGGACCCTGTGGCTGTCTTGCCTGACGAGCGAATATCGCTGGCCTTTATATTCGAAATCCTCCATGTAGCTGTAAGGAAGATTAAGGTCCTGCGCCTCCGACATGGTCTCCAGGAGAAAGGACAACAACATGGCGTATTCCTCCATTGACACGAGAAATTCGTTCCGTTCTATCCATATCTCGTCCAGGTCGAAAAACCCCTTCAGGCCCCGAGTCTCGAAATGCGCATCCGGATCGGTCATGATAACGTTGATTATCTGCTGCGGTTTCTTGCTGTTCTGGATCTGCAAGAAAACGGCATTGTCGGTGTCAGGCTTGCTGAAGATTTCCAAGCTGCCGTCCTTCCTTTCTTAATGTTTTTCTGAGAGGCAGGATGAGCGAAAAAGGCAGTCGAGTTGATCGCAATAGTCCGTAGCGCTCCCGTAGCAATCGAAATTGCCCTGTTTTCTTTGAATCTCTTTTATAAGATCAGCCTTGTTCTTTCCGAAAGAATTTATTCCCAAACTCTTGGCGATGACGCGTATCTCATTCATTTTCATAGGAAAACTCCTTTTGCCGAAGCATTATTTACCGAAATCGTGGCTCCAGAAGATGTCGGCCCCGCTCTGCTCGGCGCCAACCTGTGTTCTGAGTGAGAAGCCTCTATTTATTCTATACTCAAGTTGGACTTCGTTGCCTTCATTTCCCTTCACTTCCCTTCCGTACACGACATGGAGGTCGGGAGTTATGTCCTTCCCAATTTCAACTATGCCTGTCTCCCTGCCGATGGCCGTTTGGCTCTCGTCATAGCTGAATCTATGATCGTATTTTCCATTATAACTCCTGTAGCCTACTGCATCCGGAGCAACAACGCTCTTTCCCAGAACGCTTTTGATCATGTCGGAGCCTTCGGAACCAAGCCAGGAAGCAGCCCCGCTCTGCAACTGGGAACTTTGGCCTACACTGAGGTCTCCCGCAGGACGTTCGAACATGAAATAAGATAGAATATCGACCTGGTTCATAGCAGGTATGCTGCTAAGCACCATCTTCGGGTGGCCTAAAGGTCCCGAAACCAACGCCTGAACAGTAACGTCCCTTATGTCTTTGCGGCATAGTATGCGGAGTCGTGGCTCAGCCTCGGGCGTGCCGGGGAATACCAGTGAGCCTTCGACTATCTTGAGTTCTTTTCCCTGAAAACTATAGGCGCCCCTCAGCGCCTGCAATTCTCCGGCGAGACAGACAGGACCCTCGGGGGTCTTTTTCAGCTCTAGAGTGCCGTTTATCTCAGCTTTAAGGCCCTTTCCGGTCACCCATGTCCCGCTTTGCGGCAATTCGAGCAAGACGTCCATAGTGAGTCTGCCGTCAAACTGGCTCGGATGCTTCGAGATTCTGAGTTCAAGCAAATCTCCGCTGGCGTTCGGCTCGATGATCTGGATATTCTGCGCGATATTCGTTTCCAGTTTGCCAAGGCTCATCTGCGCCTTTGAGAAGAGCAGTTTTCCGGTCAGTTCGGCCGCCTGGGGGCTGTCCTTTATCTCGGCATGGCCCGATACTTTTCCCTCTATTCCATAAATATCGCGCACCTGGAGATCCTTGCCCTCGGCTTTGAAATTAAGCGTCCTGAATTGCGGGTAATCTATCTGGCCCGTCACCAGGACAGTTCCACCGAGGTGAGAGACCTCGGCCTTTCTGACGTAAAGGTTCTTAGAGTCAAGCTGCCACTCGGCTTGAATATTTTCAGCCGCATGGGGCCATCTTTTTTCCTGAAAGGAGCCGTCTTTCCACGTCCCGGCGCCGCTCACAACCGGTTGCTTAAGACTTCCCGCAATGTGTATGTCCCCCTCCAGTTGTCCGCCTGCTTTCGATAAAAAGTCCAAAGAAGGCAGAATCGACTCAGCGTTGAGACCTGAAATCTTGACGTCTGAATGGAATTCTTCAGAAAGTCTCACGTCAAATTGGGGTGGCTTAAAGCTGAGCCGGATGGGGATCCTGGCCGAAATCAGCACTGGATTTCGGACTGCAGCAGTCCTTGCCGTCCCTTGGACGGCAAGGATTTCCTTCGAATAATTTCCCTGCAAAACGAGGGTCTCGATGTGCTGTTCGTCATTGATGATACAGTCTTTCCCCTCAATACTGAGTCTGCATTCCGGCTCATCGGGTCTGCCGCTCACATGTATCTGCCCGGAAATTGCGCCGCTCATGCGGTCCTTCAGATCAAGCAACTCAGATATCTTTACAGCGTCGATCGACTCGATGGAAAGCAAAAGTTCCACCCTGGACTCCGATATAGCGCCGCCGGAAATCAATATTTTCTGAATGCCATGCTGGAAGGATGCCGAATGGATTCTTATTCCATCTTTTTCGATGTCGAACCTTGCATCTACGGTCCCGCTCAGGTCCTTCCAGTCGAGCTGACCCTGGGTCGAAACGGACATGAGCGGGAATTCCCAAATCCTGTCCAGCTTCCCGGAAAGCCGGGCGGAGACGTGACTCAGAAGTCCATCTCCCTTAAACTGGAAAGCGCACGAGTCCTTCTGCTGTTCGAGATCTATGTTGAGAGAAGCGATCCTTTTGCCGTCGAAAACCACATTGTGAGCTTTCAGAGAAATTTCGCGCCGCTCTTCCTGCCCGGCGAGTCTTCCCTTTCCTCTAATGGAAAGCTGATCGGCCTGATAATTTGAATACTGAAAACGTGGCCAATTAATTTCACCATCCCAGAACAAATCAGGCCATTTACCGTTCAACACCCCTCGCGAAACCACCCTACCCTTCCCCTGCCATTGAGGAAACAGCAGGCGGATTTTTTGGGCATCCACCAAATCGAGGTCATAATCGGCTTTGAGCTGTTGATTGTTATAAGTTCCAGAGCCTTTGAGAGAGATGGTTTCCGGAATGTTCAGCCTGGCGCCTATTTTTGCCTGCCAGAGTCCGGGGTTTGTAAAATTACCCGGATCGTAGTTGGCTTCGACGGAGATCTGGCCCGCGACCTTTTGCTGGAGCCCGGCATGTATTTTCTCCAGGTTTCCCTTTTCCAGACTGACCTCCGCCTTGATCCCGCCTTTGTGCCTGACATCTGACAGACCGCGCAGATCGGCGATCAAGGTGAACCTGAAATCGCCTAGAGAGCATTTGACTGCGCTGCTCCTGACGTTGAGAACACTTTGCGCAAATGTCCCATCGAGTTCGCATACTTGAACAGTCTCGGCGCCGACCGAGCATGGGTCGAGATGAGCCGTGAATTTAGCATCCAGAAGGTCTACTCCTTCGATTGACGCTTTGATCTCCATACGACCGTTCAGTCTGGATTCTGGCAAATTGGACGACAAATGGACCTTCAAATCGGTGAAGCGCGAATCAAGTCTGACAGAGTGCGGACCACCGGGCGTTTTTTCGATCTGGAGAACGCCTCTTACCGAACCCGGATCGGTTGACATATCGTAGTCGAAAGACCACCTGCCTTCGGAACGCGTTACGGCAATGCTTCCGGAAAGGGCCGAAAGTTGGCTGAGGTTCGGCTGAAGAAACGGGATGGCGTCCGCCGGCAAGTTGGTGATGACCAGATTTGCTCTGCCATTATCAAGTTTTCCAATGTCCCATTGTCCCGCTGCCTCTATCCGGCAGTTATTCGGGCCGGACAGAAGCATGCTTCCAACCTCCAACTCTTGTCCATCGAGCACTCCGGAGCCATCGATGTCCCATGCTGCCGATTCGCCGATCTGCGCCCTGGCATGAAGATTTTCGAAATTAATCTGAATCTTGGGGCCTTCGGCGCCCGGTGCCGCCTTGAGATGAACGGCCCCGGAAATATCTTTAACGGAAAGAATTGTGTTCCCCTGCTGCCTGGCTTCAATTGTGCCCGCAACAATCAGAATCCTGGGAAGTTGAATTAAAGCCCATAATGGCTCAGATGGCTCACCTCCAGTCTCGGCTTCCCTTCTTTGCCATATTCCTCCAGGGGTGACCGGGATGAGCCATTTGCCGTCCGCGCTTCTTTCGAGCTGTAGAAACGGCTTTTCAAGATAAACTTCTTCAACGATGATGTAGGGCCGCCGTATTGATAACTTGTAGTTGAGGCGAACTTTGTCGCACTCGAGGATCTGCTTTCCTTGCGACTCGATCTTTACATCGGTCAAATATATGCCTGAAAAGGGCCACCACTGATAGGAGCGGATCGCCACCCTGAAGTTCGTGGCGGCCTCTATCCGGGTGACGCCCCTGAGTATGATTTCCTTCTGGATCGCAGGTACGTGCAGAGCGATGATCGCCGACAGCGCTAAAGAAAGCAAGACTGCGGTCCCCCATGCCGCCAGCCGGATAATAAATGGCGCTTTGTGAGGCCGCGTTCTTTTGGTATTGTTTTCGTTGGACAATTAAACTCCCTTGCGTCCCTTAGGCTTGGGCAATTATGAAGAATTTGCGCAAACAAATCAACCGGCAATAAATTTCCTTGCAGAAAGGGGAGATCATGAAAGCGATGGTGCTTGAGCAATGCGCGCCTGTTGAATCAGCCCCTCTTAAGTGGATGGAGCTTCCCGATCCTTCCCCCGGCCCTGCGGAAGTCAGGGTCCGGGTAAGGACCTGCGGCGTCTGCCGCACGGACCTTCACGTTGTCGAATGTGAGCTGCCCTTCCCTGGACATCCGGTCATCCCTGGACATCAGATCGTGGGGATAGTCGATCAGCTCGGGGCAGGATCGAAGCGATTTGAGATCGGCCAAAGAATCGGCATAGCATGGCTGCGCCATACGTGCGGGGAATGCGTTTACTGCCGGAGCGGTCAGGAGAACCTGTGCGAAAGCGCTCGGTTTACCGGCTATCACGAGCCCGGCGGGTACGCTGAGCTCGCTGTTGTAAATGAGCAATTCGCATATCCTATCCCGGATATCTTTTCCGACCAACAGGCCCCGCCCCTGCTCTGCGCAGGCATTATTGGACACCGCAGTCTGAAACGCAGCGGGCTCCGTCGCGGTCAAAGCCTGGCGATATACGGGTTCGGGTCTTCGGCCCATATCGTGATTCAGGTCGCTCTGCATATGGGTTGCAAAGTTTACGTGTGCACGCGAGGCAAAAAACATAGAGAGCTGGCGGCAAGGCTGGGCGCAGAATGGGTCGGTGAAAAACCCGAAGAGATGCCGGCCCTGACGGACAGCGCGATCATTTTTGCACCGGCCGGGGAGTTGGTCCCCAAAGCCCTGGAGCATCTAAGAAAAGGCGGCGCTTTGGCCGTTGCGGGTATCTATATGTCCGACATCCCTCAGATGGATTACGAAAATCACCTTTTCTACGAAAAAAACATCCACAGCGTAACGGCGAATACTCGCCAGGACGGCATGGAATTTCTTCAGATCGCCGCCGAAATCCCCATCAGGCCCGAGGTCCGGATTTTCCCGTTGCGCGAAGCGAACCAGGCGCTGCTAAGCCTCAAAAAGAACAAGATGGATGGCTCCGGCGTTTTGGTTATCTAGAGAGGCGCGCCTTAAAGATTTGAACCACGTATGGCGAGCGTAGCGGGGTGGATGATCAACGAAGTTCCTGGAGAAAATAAAATGAATCACGCTGCAAGTGCGACTGACGATCTCCAATTGCTGCTGGAGGTGCTCCCTCCTCACATTCGCGAAAGGGTCGAGTCCAGACAGGACCTATCTTCTCTTATGGAAATCGTTCTCGACCTTGGAAGAAACCCGGAAGCCCGATTCGACAATATGATCGAATATCTTTCGAATGAGCAGGTTTCACGCGACGATATAACCTACGTCGTTTCCCATATCGGGAAATTCTCCGAGGACAACCGGGCGGGAATCGAGCGCACCCTGCACAGGATATCGGCCATGACGAGCAGAACCGGGTCGATCATCGGCCTGACGTGCCGTGTTGGAAGGGCGGTCTTCGGCACCGTGGACATTGTCCGGGACGTGGTTGAAGAAGGCAAATCGCTGCTGCTGGTGGGGCCGCCCGGCGTGGGAAAGACGACCCTTCTGCGTGAGGCGGCGCGGGTTTTAGCGGACGATCTGGGCAAAAGGGTAATCATTGTGGACACCTCAAATGAAATCGGCGGAGACGGAGATATTCCGCACCCCGGCATCGGCCGTGCGCGCCGCATGCAGGTGCCTTCACCACACAAGCAGCATGCGGTTATGATCGAGGCCGTCGAAAACCACATGCCGGAGGTCATCGTAATAGACGAAATCGGGACGGAGGCCGAAGCGACCGCTGCGCGCACGATTGCCGAACGAGGCGTGCAACTCATCGCCACCGCACACGGCAGGACCCTCGAAAATCTTCTTCAAAATCCTACCCTGATGGACCTGGTTGGCGGGATACAGGCTGTAACCCTCTCCGATGAAGAGGCCCGAAGGCGCAGAACTCAAAAGACGGTGCTCGAGCGCAAAGCGCCTCCAACTTTCAACGTGATGATAGAAATCCAGGAGCGCGGCAGATTGGCTGTCTACGATAATGTGGCCGAGGTGGTGGACCGGTTTCTGAGGGGGGTCCCGCTGGCGCCCGAAATCCGAACGAGGACGGAAAGCGGTCTGGTGAAGGTCAGCCGGGCTGAAACGATCGAAGTGCACAAACCTGCAGCCCAAAAGGCTGCTGCTGAGACCTTCGCTGTCGGATCCGTTCTCAAACTGGCGCGCAGGCGGCAGAGGTTGAAAAATATCAGGATATTCTCCTATGGAGTGAGCCGGATAAGGCTCGAACGTGTAATCCAGAAACTTCGGGCGCCGGCGGTAATTGCTTCCGACATCGACAGGGCCGACCTCATTCTCATCCTGAAATCCCAGGAGAAGCGGCAGCCGGGCAGTATTCGAGAAGCCGAAGCGCGGGGAACGCCCAGATATGTTCTGAAGAGCAACACTACAACCCAGATGGAGAACTTCCTGCGCTCGCTTTTCCCTTCTGAAATTGAAGATGTGATGAACGAAGATGAGGCGGCGGGGATATCAGAGGCCCAGACGGCCGTTGAAGCCATTGGCGCACACGGCCGCCCCGTTGAACTCCTGCCTCAAAACTCCCGCGTGCGCAGGCTGCAGCATTTGCTGGCCGAACAAAGCGGCCTGAGATCCATGAGCATCGGCAGGGAACCAAACAGAAGAGTGATAATACATCCCGAGCAGAATCATTAGAACTGATCTCGACTTTCCCCTTATTAAGGGCGCGCTATGAGCATCTTCCCGGCTATTACCGGACCATCAGCGCGCCGTCCTGTAACTATTGAACGTATTCCAAGCTCGTTCCCGATTCTAAGCAAATCCAGTTTCTTCATCAAATTCGGGCTGCCGGCTTTGACTGATGTCACTGTGCTCATCGCCTCTGGGGGTATCCGAATTCAAGCAGGGCTTTTGGGTCTTTTCTCCAGTTTTTCTGAACGCGCACAAAAAGACCCAGGTATATGTGGCATCCCAGGAAGGTCTCTATTTCCCTTCGGGCCTGTTTCCCGATCTCCTTGAGCATCTGCCCGCCCTTCCCTATTATGATGGGTTTCTGGGACTCACGCTCCACATTGATTGTCGCCTCTATTTCTATGAGGTCCTTTTCGGGTGTTTCGCTGAATTTTTCGATAACCACAGCGACCGCGTATGGAATCTCCTGGTGAGCTAGGTGAAGAATCTTCTCTCTGATAAGCTCTGCGACAAAAAAGCGTTCAGGCTGATCCGTTATGTAATCTCCAGGGTAATATTGCGGCCCTTCAGGCACGAGCGCAAGGACCTCCGCCAGAATGTCCCCCGTCCCCTCCCCTTTCAGGGCGGAAATTGGAATTACGGCCCTGAACTCAAACCGCTCCCGATAACGCTGGATCAGGGGCAGCAAGTCGCTTTTATTTCTCAGCGCATCGACCTTGTTTATCACGAGTATTACGGGCGTATGAATCCGGCGAAGGTTGCCCAGTATGTACTCATTTGTGGGCCCGTCTGACTCGGGCTCTATCATGAACAGCACCGCGTCGCTTTCCCTCAGCGTGGAAAGCGCTGTTTCCACCAACCCGCGGTTGAACTCATCCCGCGCTCTATGTATTCCGGGGGTATCCACAAAGACGATCTGGTAGCCGTCTCCATTAATTATTCCGAGAATTCGGTTCCTGGTCGTTTGGGGCTTGGGTGCCGTTATGGAAATTCTTTGCTTCAGCAATTGATTGAGCAGAGTGGACTTTCCGACGTTCGGCGCCCCTACGATAGCAATGTATCCGGATTTGAACTCTTTTTTTTCCCCAGTGGGCGTCATGGAAGACCTCCTGCACATTACGAGTAAGCGTCAAACACGGTTGGCAGTTAACCGGAGCCAAGAACTGCACGCTGACAGTTATTTTCGACTATCATTTCAATCCCCGCCAGGCCGGCCTGGCCGACAACCTTTGCGCTTGCGCCCCATCGCGCTTTCCAGTGCCGAAGGTTTGACTTTCCGTGCCCAATAACGTCACTCACCTGATTTGGTGGGACCCGCAAAACAACGCCGTCCCCGCAAAGTCGAGGGAATGAGGCAAAATGGATATCTATGCGGTCCCGCCACCAACGGCATTTCACGAGGCAGCCGAAGGCCGGATGGTAAGGTCCGGCCAGAACAACTCCGGGCTTTTCCAGGGCAGGGTCGGCTTGCAGGCCCATTCTGATCACAGGTATGCCGGCCCTGAGCGCCAGATCATACGCAGGCGCAAGCCAGGTTACGGCTTCATCGAGACTCAGTGGAGCGTAAACGCCTTGTCTAAAGGAGTCAGCCAAAGCGGTCCCTTCAAGGACAAGGGTCGGATAGATGCGAAGAAAATCGGGATAGATCTCGATCGCCTTGCGCATTGACTCCAAAAACAGGGCTTGAGTGTCTCCAGGCAACCCGGCCATAAGTTGAATGCCGAGCTTCCATCCCTCATCCCTGATCCGCTTTACCGTATCATAGACCGGTCTCGCACAATACCCCCTCCTGCTCTTTAGCAGCACAGAGTCCGACAGGCTCTGAACGCCTAGTTCAACCGCTCGGATCGGGTATCTTGAAAGGAGGTCCACGACCTCGCCGCCAAGACAATCCGGGCGGGTTGAAAAACGAATCCCCGTAAAAATCCCTTGCTTTACGTGAATAGCGGCGGCGGCAAGGATAGCTTCGATCAACGCAAGGGGCAACGCGCTGAAGGTGCCCCCATAGAAGGCAATCTCGCCGGAGCGGCCTGACCTGCGAATCTGGTTGGAGTATGCTCTCAAACCAGACTCTACAAACTCGAGAATGCCGCTTTCCCAACGATCGTGAGAGACCACCACGCGCTGATTGCAGTAAACGCACTGAAACGGACATCCTGCGTGGGGCAGGAAAACGGGATAGATCATTTTCTTAGAAAACATCTGAATGGAGCAGTCCGGAGTCTTTTTCGATTTCGGCGATGGCCTTTTGGGCGGCTTCCTGTTGCGCTTCCTTCTTGCTCTTGCCCAAACCGTGGGCGAGCACACGATCCGCGATTGCAACCCTCATGAAGAAAGTCTTATCGTGGTCAGGCCCTTCTTCGGCCTCGAGAAAATAGATGGGGGTAAGCTTCAGCTTCGCCTGCGTGATCTCCTGGAGCTGAGTTTTGTAGTCTTTATCAAGAGCTTTGAGCAGATAGTCCTCTTCCCTTTGTTCCAGATAGCTGTGAAACATCTTTTGAACCAGCCGTACCGATGAATCCAGACCACCGTCGAGGTACACGGCTGCAAGCAGCGCTTCGAGTCCGTTGGCCAAAAGCGAAGGCTTCTGGCGCCCTCCGGAAAGTTCCTCCCCTTTTCCCAGGAGAAGAAAATCTCCCAGATCGATGCTCGATGCGATTTGCGCCAGCTCCCGCTCGTTAACGATAGAAGAGCGGAGCCGGGACAACTCTCCTTCATCATAGTCCGGAAAAAGCTCGATCAACAGATGGGTTATCGCCAATCCAAGGACCGAATCTCCAAGGAATTCAAGCGTTTCGTTATCAGCCGCAACGTCTTGATTTTCGAATGCAAAGGAACGATGCACAAGCGCGCGGAAAAGAAGGTCCCTATCCTGGAATCGGTACCCGAGTTGATCTTGCAGTTTTTCTAGATCGGTTGTCTGGAGCATGGTCCCTTGTCAAAAGTAAAAATGGTGGAAAGATCAAGATCGTTTCCACTTTCAACCCCGGCATGTTTATAATATACACCATTTACATGCTCGATTTGAGTATATTTTGATTCAGATAGGACGCACCGGTAGAAATGCTTGTATGGCTCAGTTCTCCCCAACCGAAAAACAGCCGGTTCCTCCTTTTGGACCGGGATGGCGTAATGAATGTGAACCGGCCCGATTATGTGAAGAGCTTTGAAGAAGTTCGCTTTTATCAGGACGCTCTCGAAGCGCTCGAGCTTCTCAACCGCAACGACATAGGGGTCATTGTGATAAGCAACCAGTCCGGAGTCAATCGAGGTCTGATCCACCCGGACGATTTCTGGAAAACTCATGAAGGAGTCATTCGGCACGTTGAAGAGCACGGCGGGAGCATTCTGGCCGCCTTTTACTGCCCCCACCGTCCGGATGAAAGATGCGAGTGCCGCAAACCCGCGCCAGCCATGATACTTGCCGCTTGCAGGTTTGCCGGCATTGGCCCTGAGCAAACGTATTTCGTTGGAGATCATGAGTCGGATATAAGGGCCGCCGAGAACGCGGGGTGCCCCGGCATTCGAATCCGCCGCGGCGGCGATGCCGCACAAACAGATATCTGCGCTTCTGAACAGCCCTGTTTTACGACTCTGTGGGATGCGGTTTTATCCATCTACAGTGGGAGCATTAAAGACTTTGCGAACTTATATTGAGACCTGCTTCGGCCACCTTTATCCGGATGCAGTCTCTGCCTGGTTTCTCGTCGAGTTGAACGCTACCTATCAGCCGGAAGGAATGCTCAAGCATGTCATCAATCGATAACAAACGTTATGCGCCGCTTTTGAAAGAGAAGATGTCCGCCGAGAATTACCGAAAACTCCTCGAACTCGACAACCCCGCACTATTCGAGTTCGTAGGCGAGTACACCGAACTTTGCGAACCCGATTCCGTCTACATGTGTGACGATAGTGACGAAGATGCGGAATATATCCGTAAAAAATCATTGGAACTGAAAGAGGAAAAACCCCTGGCCAAAGAGGGCCACACAATCCATTACGATGGTTTTAACGACCAGGGCCGAGCGCCCGGCGCCACGAAGAACCTGGTGAGAAAAGAGCTTGTTCCACTGATGGGCGCGCTTCTCGCCAAGGAGAGGGAGGAAGGTCTGGCGGAAGTTCGGGGCATTCTCAAAGGCATCATGAAAGGCAAACAGGCGATCATAAAACTTAGTTGCGAAGGTCCGACCCACAGCCCCTTTTCAATAGCATGCGCTCAGATGACCGATTCTTTCTATGTTTGTCATTCCGAAGAACTGCTCTACCGGCGGGGATATGAGCACTTCCTCCGGATGGCGTCCAAGGACAAATTTTTCCGGTTTGTGCACAGCGCGGGCAGTCTGGATGAGAACGGTAATTGCCTGGACCTCGAAAAGCGGCGGATTTACCAGGATATGGAGGACTACATAGTTCTTTCCACAAATAATCAGTATGCGGGAAATAGCGTGGGGTTGAAAAAACACGCCATGCGCCTGGCGATCAAGCTCGCTGGGACCGAGGGCTGGCTATGCGAGCATATGTTCGTCATGTCTATCCAAAATGAGAAAAAAGCGCGTTCGACTCACTTTTGCGGGGCTTTTCCCTCAGCCTGCGGCAAGACTGCGACGGCGATGCTGCCTGGTGAAAAGATAATCGGGGACGACATCGCCTATTTCCGAAATATAGATGGGGAGTTCAGAGCGGTTAATGTCGAAAACGGCATATTCGGTATCATAAAAGATGTAAATGCGCTGGATGACCCCCTCATTTTCAAGACCCTTCAGACCCCGGGGCTCGAAATGATCTTTTCAAACGTCCTCACGGGTCCGGACAATGAACCTTACTGGCTGGGCATGGGGGTTGATCATCCCATGCGCGGCTGGAATTTTTCGGGAGAATGGTCGGAGGATAAGACAGACCGGCAGGACAATCCAATTCCTTTTGCGCACAGTAACGCCCGCTATACGCTAAGGCTTGGATATCTCGAAAACATCGACCCGGTTTACAACGACCGGAACGGCGTGCTGGTCAGGGGCGTAATCTACGGGGGCAGGGACAGTGACACTTCGGTCCCCATAGAAGAATCTGCGGACTGGGAGAGCGGAATTATCCTCAAAGCCTGCACGCTGGAATCCGAGACAACCTCGGCCACTATCGGGCAAGAGGGTGTGCTCGCGCCTCAGCCAATGGCGAACCTGGATTTCATCAGCTACCCGATAGGCGCCTATATCAGGAACAATATTCGATTTGTCGAGGGCATGAAGCAAGTCCCGAGAATCTATGCCGTCAATTACTTCCTCAGAGATGAAAAAGGAGATTTTCTCACTCACAAACTCGCCAAGAAAGTATGGCTCCATTGGGCCGAGCAGCGCATCTACAACGAGGTTGACGCTTACCGGACCCCGCTTGGATTCATTCCGAAGTATGAGGACCTCAAATCTCTATTTCAGCAAATCTTCCAAGAGGACTTTTCAAAGGAACTCTACCAGGAACTCTTCAAGTTCCGGATCGATGCATGGACAGCGAAAATCTCGCGCGCCATCCGCTTCTACAAACGCACTGCCCCCGATTGCCCGGAAGAGTACTTCAGTATATGGAGATCGACCATTAAGGAACTGCAGGATATCAGGCGCGAATTCGGGCCGTTTATTGCGCCCGGCGCATATAAAGAACGATAACCTGTGTCTGCAATCATTGCCTGAACCTTACTTAACCCTGGGCCGTTTCCGAAAGGATGGTCAGATGTTTTTCCCACCTTTTCTGGTTTTTTTTCTGTTCATATTCGTATTCCTGCTTCTGGTGGCTTTCGGGTTGATCCAATTCGGGCTTTTTTCATGGGCGTTCAGCAAAATCGGCATCCCGCCCGAATATCTATTTACGCTGCTGTTCCTGTGCATTGTCGGCAGCATGATCAACATTCCCCTGCGCAGGATCCCGCTTGAAAAGGACGTCGACGACTGGCACACAGTCTCCTTTTTCGGAATGCGTTTCCGTCCTCCACGTTCCGATCGGCCAAATGAAATGGTGCTGGCGATAAACGTAGGAGGCGCGGTAATTCCTGCTGTTCTTTCACTCTACCTTCTAATCAGCTCCCCTCATCCGATCCGAATGATGCTCGCTCTTGCGGCCGTCACTTATGTCGTTTATCAGAACGCTCGTCCGATCGCCGGCGTTGGAATCGCGGTCCCGTGGCTGATTCCACCCCTTGCAGCGGCAGTTGCGGCGATGATATTCGATTATAGTTTCGCCGCTCCTGCGGCATACGTCGCAGGAACACTGGGGACCCTGATCGGAGCGGACATTCTTCACCTGGATGAGCTGAGATATCTGCGTGCTCCCGTGGCGTCGATCGGCGGGGCCGGGACCTTCGATGGGATTTTCCTTGCAGGGATCATTGCCGTTTTGCTGGCGCCTGTCGGGGGCTGAGCCGGCTCTGTATTCTGCATCGGAAACTGCTGGTCCCTTATCCGGAGTTTCCTGATGGAGACTGGATGGAAGCAAATTTATCACGAATAGAGGTGTGTGATGGCGAGCCTGGTTTATTTTACCAGTTTGCGCACAGGACATGACAATAGCCTGCTGACAAAAATTAAGCGCTTGGCGCAGGCCGCCGGGTTGGAAAAAATCGTCAGGAAACAGGGACTTACGGCGCTCAAGGTTCACTTCGGTGAAAGAGGAAACACTGCCTTTATCAGGCCCCTGCTCATTCGTCCCGTTGTGGATGCGCTTTTGGAAGCAGGCGCCAGGCCGTTTATTACCGACTCCGGGACACTTTATCCCGGCTCACGCGGCAACGCGGTGGACCACTTGAATACGGCCATTCTCAACGGCTTTGCCTACCCGGTTATCGGCGCTCCCCTTATCATTGCAGACGGCATCGACGGACGCGACGAGGCGGCAGTCCAGGTAAACCTTAAGCACTTTAAGGAAGTGTTTATAGGCTCGTCGATAGTTCGCGCCGATTCTTTGGTCTCGCTTGCCCATTTCAAACTGCACGAAGCGTCAGGCTTCGGCGGCGCAATAAAAAACGTCGGAATGGGAACAGCTTCACGGAAAGGTAAAATGGCCCAGCATTCGGAGGTTGCCCCGGAAATAATTTACGAGAAGTGTATAGGCTGCGGGGTTTGCCTCGAGCAATGCGCCCACGACGCCATAGTCCTGGTCGAAAGGCCGCTGGATATGCCGGCCTCGAGCGCCTCTGTCACCATGGTCATGAAGATCGACCAGGAACTTTGCGCGGGTTGCGCGCGCTGCATTCACGCCTGCCCGCAGGGTGCGCTCACCATCGACTGGGAAAAAGGCCTGCCCAAGTTCATGGAAAAAATGGTCGAATACACTGCCGGGGCGCTCAAGGGAAAGGAAAAACGCTCTCTTTTCATCAATTTTCTTACCCAGATTTCCCCCGCATGCGACTGCTATCCCTTTGCAGATGCTCCGATTGTCGGCGATATCGGCATAACCGCTTCAGTGGACCCCGTTGCGATAGACCAGGCATGTGCGGACCTGGTGAACAGCCAACCTCATCTTGAATCCTCATGTCTCAAGGGAATCGAGAAGCCGTGCGCCGACAAGATCAGGGCCGTTTATCCGCACATTGCCTGGGAGCGTCAGTTGATCTACGCCTCAGAACTCGGGATCGGATCCAGAGAATACGAGTTGGTGGAGGTTTAGGTTAGCGCACGCCGGATCTATGATTTAAACGAGCAGTGCTGATCAAGGCCTCCCGCGAACGCCCCGGCTCTGGTCATGGACAGTGATCATAGACAGGTCATGAAAGGATAGCGTAGAGAATGGCGGCGGTCGGCCTGCCCGCTACGCGCTCGCACGGCCCGGAGTGGTTATTTTTTTCGGCAGGGCGCCAAATAAGTCTATCATACGAGGAAGATTGCCAAGCTCGTAGAAGCAGTATATATCTAGCATCTCGGAAGCGCCAAGCTCACTGGTGGGGCTCCCGGACTTCAAATCCGGTGTGGGGGCGTGAAGGCGTTCCCAGGTGGGTTCGATTCCCATGCGCTTCCGCCATACTTCTAATAACTACGCTACCTTACAGGCTTCATTGCCTGAATTTGCGGTGTCCCTTTGGTGTCCCCCCTGCCCTTCCAGTATCCCCCCGAGCCGACGAGTATATCGACCTTAACTGGCTTCCTCCAGTGTGATATAATCAACCTGTGTACTTGGTTCCGGGATTGGCAGGCCGTCCTCCCTTAATCCCGCCAAGTGCATTTCGAGCGCCTCTGCAAGGCGTTTAATGGTGATTTCCGGGGTGCCGCCCGTAGCAATACATCCAGGCACGTCCGGAAGATAAGCTGAGTAATTCTTTTCTCCTTTTTCGATGACAACCGAGTACCTCATCTGTTTACCTCTCCAATCCTGCCTATATGAGAATGCTCTTCAGGGTTTTAGGGTGCACGTCGTCGCTCAAAGCTCCAGCCACTGTAACTCAGCCCTTCTTCGTTGTGTGTTTATATTGTCGATGACTTCCTTTCTGATTCACGAGAAACCAGCCATCTCGTACCAGAATAACAATTATCTCTCTGATTTTCTTTCAGTTTCCCTCAGATTGACAACTCTCCCTTTGGTGTCCCCCCCTGCCCTTCCAGTATCCCCCCGAGCCGATGAGTATATCGACCTGACAAGTGTTGGACTTGGGCGAAAATACCTCAAGAAAGCCTTGTTCGTGGAAATTTGAGAAGCAGTCCTTATCTGTTCGGGCGTAAATTCCTTGCCAAGCGCAGTTACAGAACTGTGTTTTGTGCCTGGATAAAGGCTCACGCCTTCCACACCGGCCGCTATGCAGGCCCTTGCCCACCACCGCATGACCAAATCATGGTGAAACCGGTCTCCAGGTTTTGCACGCACCCTTGGGGGCAGCAATGGGCCTGTCCACCTCGATAGCCGCCAAGTGTTTCCTGGTTTCTCACGAATCGGCCGCCGCTTACAAGTGGGGTTGATCGTGTGGCCGCTGTACCCTCTTAACCTGAATCCTGTCCTCGTGCTGCCACGCTTGGGCAAGATCGTAATCGAGCTGCATCCTGAGCCAGGTTTCCGGACTGCTTCCGAAGGCTTTGAAAAGCCGGATCGCCATTTCCGGCGAAATCCCGCTCTTACCGTTAACAAGGTTGTTGAGCGCCTGGCGGGTTACACCAAGCGCTTTTGCACCTTCGGTTACGGTCAATCCCAAAGGCTCAAGGCAATCATAACGAACGCTCTCGCCCGGGTGCGGAGGGTTTTTCATCGTCGCCATCTCTTTGTCCTTCCGCTAATGGTAGTCGATCAGGTCAACGTCGGTAACATCGCCATCTTCAAACCTGAAGATAATGCGCCAATTAGCCGCTTACTGTGACGCTCAGGAATCCGGTCAAATCACCTTTGACTGGATGGAGCTTAAATCCGGGGATATCCATATCTTCCGGTCTTGAAGAGCTCTTCAGTTGTCCTAAAATACGGCGCACCTTTTCAACATGCTCGGCGTTAATCCCCCTCCGGTCATCATCTTCGTAGAGTCGCTTCAGGCCGCGATGTTGGAACCGTCTGATCATGACCGTATCGTATATTGACACTTGTCACTTATCAACACCATTTTTTCGAGCCTCGCAATTTTGTCCATATCGTCTGAGCCTCTACCGCAACCCCATCCCATGGAGGCAATCCCGGTTTCGGTTTTACTGGCGCCAAAATGCGTGCGCGCCACGTTTTCGCTGCGTGACGCGCAATAACACGCTTTTTGCGCTCAGGGCGAAGAAAGGCGCCCTTCCCTTTCTTCGAGGCTTATTAATCCCAACAGGTTTGGTTTGGCCATTTTGCAAGCAACGGTCACGGGCTATCCTGTCGCAGGCTCAGTCCGCCGTCCCTCGCCCATGCCAGGACGCGCAGATTTTAATATGACGTGTCCGGACCTGATCGTCACGAAACTTGCCGCGATAATGCACTTCGCGTCCATGCTCCACTGCTCCACACCCTGTGGTCGGCCATCTCTAACCGCCTCCCTAGTCCCTGAGTTCCCTGCCTCATACCGTCGAATTACTGTGAAGGGTACGAGGCGAGGAACTCAGGGACTGAAGAGACACACCACCCGGAGGCCCTTTGAAAAGCAGTAAGGTACGCTCCGTATGCAAGGCCATGCCGGTTAATGCTCCTACTTTGCCCTACAAGCACATCCCCGGCACTAGCCTTGCACACTCCGCATCAAAAGCATTGGATGAAGGGCACTCAGCTCAGAATCTAGGGACTGGCTGAAGTTGCCCAGCGAGTCTAAACTTGACAGCCACTTGCCCCGGCTTCCATCTTCTCCCCTCAAAGCCCCACAGCATTACGAGTGACATGCTCGAATGCCATGAAGATTCAAAGAAATTCACTCGATCACACAATTGCCCCTCTCACTGAAACCAGATAGCCAGTGGCGCACTAGAATGAAAATACTTGTACGCCCCGGAATTACTCTGATAATATGAGATACTGTCGGAACTAACAACCTTCATTCTCATCGATGGTTATGCTCCATCTGTCAGACGCGGAGGAGATTTTAAATGGTGCTTATAGTCCACAAAAGAGAAATACTTAAAAAATTCCTCGATTCTCAAGACCGTTTAGTTTTCCAGGCCTCAGACCTTTCATTGGGCTCGATTGAATCCATGGTGACTAAAGGAGCTATCGATGTGAATCCACCCTTTCAACGGCGTGAGCGTTGGTCCCTCCAAAAGCGGTCGGCCTTGATTGAATCGTTCTTGCTAAACATTCCTGTGCCACCGGTGTATCTGGCCGAAGATGAGTACGGGAAATACTCTGTTGTTGATGGGAAACAGCGCATTACCTCAATACATTCATTCATGACAAATGGCTTCAAACTCGTTGCTCTGGAGCGATTTCAGGAGATTGAGAATTTCCGATATAGCGACCTGCCAATGGATCTGAAAAATGCACTGGATGTAAGGCCTTACCTTCGTGTTATCACTCTGTTGAAGCAGTCTGATCCAATGCTCAAATTTGAGGTTTTTACTAGATTAAACCGGGGCGGTGAAACCATGGCTGCTCAGGAATTACGAAACGTCGCTTTTAGCGGACCGCTAAATGACCTTATCTATGCCTTAGCTAAGAATGCTTTTTTGAGAAAGCAATTAAAAATCAAGGGTGATAGGTCGCCTGCACTTCAACGGATGATTGATGCCGAACTTGTCCTGAGATTTTTAACTCTGCGAGACATTTGGCAAGAATTTACTGGTGGTTTCCGCGATGCAATGGATCAATTCATGGTCACCTATCGACAGCCTTCAGACGCAAAGTTGAGGGAATTTAAGGTTGCTTTCGAGTCTGCCATTGAAACCTGTCAAAACATCTGGGGCGATGCGTCCTTCAAACGACCAGTTGGATCCTCCTGGAGAGATCAGTTGCTTTCGGGAATGTATGATGCCCAGATGGTCGCTGTCGACATGCTTACCGATGAAGAACGCAAGAAGGCTATTCAACATAGTGCTGCCATAAAGAAAACGACCAAAGTGGCATTTGACGATATAACCTTTAATACAGCTGTGAGGTTGGGGACGAATACTCCGAGCCGGGTCTTCTATAGAATAGATATCATGAAGCAGATATTATTAGAACAGGAATCATAGTGTCTAAGGCAAGGACAACATTTCTGGAGCATATAATAGCATATAAAGGTGCTACTGAAGCAGATCTAATTGTATCACGTGCGCCTGTAGAAGTGCTACATAATGCTCAAGCTCAATTGCTTAGAAATGGTTTAGCCGTTGTGGGTTATGCCATCCTCGAAGATTTTATCAGAACTCGCACGGCCGAGATCCTTAGCCGGATCGGAAATGGCACTACGTAATTTAATCAACTACCCGATGGCATTAAATACTCTGCCACTGCAGGCGTAGTCAGAGCGCTAGGATTTCAAGAGAAGCTGTTAAATGACAAATCTACGGAATTTTTTTCCTATTTTCAGGCGCATGCCAAATCAATAGCTAGCACTGCTAATGTCAACTATGAATTATCATCCATCACCTTCGGATATGTTCAATCCAATATTTCACCAACGGAGATGGTTGCTATCTTGGAAGCTTTTGGAATTGACAACCCGTGGAACGTATTAGGAAGCATTGCATCAAGGTGTGGTATTGGCATACCAGACCTTAGATCACCT
Source organism: Syntrophobacteraceae bacterium (assembly GCA_003165235.1). Taxonomy (GTDB): domain Bacteria; phylum Desulfobacterota; class Syntrophobacteria; order Syntrophobacterales; family Syntrophobacteraceae; genus SbD1. The sequence goes on along the minus strand of PLSV01000415.1, from coordinate 1,430 downwards.
CTAGTAAGTGCCTTTCAGAGGCGCCATGAAGCAGCCCACAAAGCTAATGCTAACGTAGAAACTACCGATCTCATCAGCTTCAGCAGAGATGTGGTCGCTTTTTCGCTATCTTTCGATCTCATTTTATCTTATACCCTGCGCAAATTGTTAGACGCAGATCCAGGATATCTTTCCGGGAAGAGAAGAATTGCCGGAAAGCATATCGGGTTGCGTTTTTTGCAAAGTGATGGCAAAGTATGGCGTGAAATTATTGAAAATAAAACGCGAGCTTACGCCAAGAACACTGATTTTGACTCTCTCAAACGCGATTGTTTTGTGCGCGCAAGGAAACACGGCCAAGCCGTCGTAGTCAAAGGAAACAAAGGGCTACCGATACAGTGGTTCACTCCTGATATCGATTGAAAGGTTTCGCAAGCAAGAACGACGCATGGTTCCATTATCAGTGCAGGTTCTATGCCCCCTGGATCTTTTCGCGGTCCGCAAGTGGTCCATAGCTCCAAATTGCCGCTTAAGACAGCAGAACAACAATAAAATATTTCAGTCTCGGAGGTTCAAATCCTCTCGCCCTGATTTTCTTCTCGAAATCTTCGTTGTTGCACAAGTCGTGCGGAGGTCTGTAAATCCTTATCCCGTCTATGTCAGTGCGGGTTCGATTCCCGCCACCGCTTTACCGGTGTCCCTCTGTTGTCCCTGTCACCTACAAACCCTTACTGGGTCTATATGACGAAGGGTTCGATTCCCATGCGCTTCCCCCAACTTACAAAACCTCAAATTTTCACTATCTGATATTTCACTCTTTACGTACCTATTACGTACCGCAAAATTTCTGAAGCACTGTCCGCCACTCAAATCGGTCTCTCCCTCCCGGTGCAATTACTCTTCGCTGCCTCACTGCTCACAGGTCACACAGGAACCGCCAGAATGCCCCGCAATCGACTTTCTCTGGTCAATCCACGCCTGTATGCCCATGTCAATTTGTGCCCTGCACCTTGATTCACTCTCCCAAAATATTCTTGCGAAGCCGGAATGTTACTGTAATATCATTTTGCGCCAGGTTCGCCTGCTTCGCCCCCTTTCTCATTGCTCACCCGCCAAACCGAGGAGGCCGAATGACAAAATTCAAATTCCTGCTTTTTATCGCTGTACTGGTAGGATTCGCCGCCCTTGCTCATGCCGGTTTCAAAAACGGTAAAGCGGCTTATGACAGAGGCGATTATGTCAAGGCTTATAAAGAGTTTAAGCCTTTGGCGGACCAGGGACTTGCTGAGGCGCAATATATTTTGGGACTGATGTGCCAGGCAGGCCAAGGCGTACCGAAGGACTATGCCGAGGTCGTCAAATGGTTCCGGCAGGCGGCTGAGCAGGGATTCCCTCCTGCGCAACGTGAACTGGGAGGGCTTTACGCCAACGGTCAAGGCGTGCCACAGGAT
>PLSV01000355.1 GCA_003165235.1 Syntrophobacteraceae bacterium | reverse complement strand
TCTCAGTTATATTGACACAGAGGGCACTCCTCTTTCAAGTGCCTCTTCTTGTCAAGCGCCTCTACAACTGCGGGATCAAGCCATTTTGCAATTAGATGCAGATCAGGATTTATCATGTTTATTCCTCCCTTGATTCGTGAGAGCAAAGGTGGCCGGGGCGGTTTGGCGAAACATAATGCCCGCCCGCGCTTTTTTTGCTAAGGCGCTGGAAAGGGCGTCTCTGTCGGTAAGACGGCCAAAGCGCTTCTGAAGCTCTGCGACAAGATCATCGACGTGGAGGGGTTTGCGTTCCTCTGTCAGTATTTGGACGGACAAGTCGACCAAAGACTGACGTCTTCTTCCCCGTCTGGGCGGAAGGACTGCCTCGAACTCGGCTTTGCCTCGTAATTGCCTGACAGCATGCAACTGATATTCGAGTTGAAGTTCAAGCACTTGAAGAAGGATGTCCTTAAATTCCTCGGTTTTCATAAGCTGCCCCCCTGCTGAAATAGTGGTCGGTTTAACATCAGTATATACAGGTATTACTTATATTATTACTGCCATTTGTCAAGAGAAAAATGACGGAAAAAATGATGCGGGGTAAATCTGAGGTTTATTGGCTCTGCTGGCTGTAGTTGCTTAACGGGGGCAAGAGGATTGGCAACTGCGGTGTTCTAAATACTCTCTAATTTCAATAACTTGCTTAAGTTAGCAGCATTGGGTCGGACCCCGCTAAAACCTTGCTGGCCAAGGAGAGAGTGCTCATAATCGGCCATTCTAAAGTCTTAAAGTGCTGTTTTTGACCTGTTGACCGGCCCCTTTAACGACGACCCATCTGGTGCACCCGCTTCCGCGCGGCGCTCATGCGCCGGGAGTGCTTCTCATGACTCGAACTCGCTCTTGGGCACACCTGACTGGCGGATGATCGATTGAAGCGTACCGACGCGGAGTTCGTCATGGTTTGGAACCGGGACGGTAATCGTTGTATCTGAAAGCCGCTTTTGCATCACGATATGGCTGCCTCGCTGATGTGCTTCCAAAAACCCGTGGCGTGCGAGGATTCTGCAGACCTGCTTCCCGGAGAGGACACGGAGCTTACCCAATAGATACCTCCACCTGGGTCACGTACACTTCCTCATGCAAGCGTGTCTGAACTTCATTCGGAGAGGCAGTTTCGAAAAATAGTTCAACCGCTTCCTGAAGATTATTTCGAGCCTCCTCGATCGTATCGCCTTGACTGGCAATATCCAGCTCCGGGCAGAGCGACACATACCCGTCTCCCTCACGCTCGATGATAGCTGTAAGTTGCTTCTTCACTGTGTCTCCCCCGATTCTTAGTACAAAGGATCAACTAACTTTTAACGACCAAATCATAGTTTGTCATCTCTACCGGCCCGCTTCGAGATACTGGCCATCGTTCCCTGTGGGATGTCAGCCTTTTCGTCGCCGGCTGCCGTTATTAAATACGGTCCTCGGTATAATACCTGACATCGGCGCGGAATCATAGTGGGTGATTACGACTGCAAACTCTTTTTATCTTGCCAACCCCTTGCCAATTCAACCAGCTCCATTTTTGAACGTATGATACGGAAACGGCAAGGATTTCAGGTCACATCGCGTAGCGATAGAACCAATGCTGGATTAAAATAAAATTGAGGGATTGAGGGATAGGACTGAGGACTGAGAGGGCATCCACGGTAAGGATTCAGAGATTGTTCACTGTTCCAGTGTTGTTGCAACATTCCCATCTGCTCCCCGCAGGAGTGTCGATAACGCGGATTCCGCACTTGAGCAGATCGTTTCTGATTCTGTCAGAGTCGGCCCACTTTTTCTCTTTTCGCGCAATCTCGCGGTCACGGATCAGTTTTTCCTCCGCCGGGCTGAGCAGACGTGAACTCAGGTCGAAAAAGCCAAGAATGGAGTTGGCACTTTGGAATATTTCGAGGATCTGCAGCTTCTGTGAGCCGCTCACCCCTGTTTGATCGATTATCGGGTGTGCCTGACGAATGAAGCTGAATATGGCGGCTAGAGCATGAGGAAGGTTCAGGTCGTCGGCGAGCGCGTCGAGAAATTCCTGATCGAGAGTGCAGATCATCTCTGAAAGCTGTGCTTTTTCCCCAATCGAGTCTGCGGAGGCGCGGACCTTCACAATAAATTCGTCAATGCGCCTCAATCCTCTGACCGTGCTGGAGATATTGTCCGAGGTAGCCTGGATCGGCTTTCGGTAATGAGTGCCAAGGAGCCAGTACCTCACCTGGCGGGCCGAGAACCCCAATTCGAAGAGATCCCGCACGGGCTTGTTTTCGTCCACCCGGTCGGTCCCCTTGCCTCTTCTTGCCGACCAGACACGTTCGGCGATCATCCAGATATTGGCGAAGGGCTTGCCTGTAAGGGCTTCACCGATTTCCCTCACGTTTTCCAGGTGCGGGAAAAGAAAATCCATGCTGCTTACCACAATGTCTATCTGTGGTCCGAGATCGTGGATGGCCGCAGAAGCCGCTGATATGTGCCAGGTCGGAATGACGTTGCCCCAGTCCGTCTTGACGTAGGCGCCCATTTTGAGCTCGGAGAGGGTCGCCCTTTTGAGTAGCGCGAAATCGCTCGGGTTGAGCTTCTCATAGGCGCTGAGGTCAACGGTTTTACCCGCGCGAACTTTTTTCGGGTCGATCCCGGAGAGCCTCCCGTAGCTGTTGCTCCTGGAGAGGTCGAAATAGACCGAGCGGAGTTTGTCGTAGGCGAACTCTGCAGATATCAGGTCCCTGGTGAAGTCTATTATCGTGTCGAGATGTTCGGTCGTCCGTGGATATCGGTAGGCCCGGTTTATCCCCAGCGAATCCAGGTCGCCGAGGAAGGATTCGAACCGCTGCTGGGTGTAGGGCCCGAGGCACATTCCGGCGGCAATTGAGCTGTTTATGGTGCGGCTGTCAAAATCCGGAATGAGAACGACCTCATCGACCAAAAAATTTTTCGCCTGAAAAAACCTGGACAGCAGGTCTGCAACCAGAAATCGCCGGGCATCTGAAATCGAAAGCGATTGATCCAGTGGAGGTCCGGTCACGCAGATGCGCGCCTTTGCTTCCTTGACAGGTTTGAATTCCACCTTCCGCCGCTCCAGCAGATTATAGAACCTGAAGTCGGGCTCGAGCATTGTTGTAAACAGATTTGTACTGAGATAGCGGTCTCCCCCGTCGGGCAGGATTGCAACCAGCACGCCTTCCTCCATGACGGAAGCTATCTGCATTCCGGCGGCCATCGCAGCCCCGGAACTCATACCGGCAAATATCCCCTCTTCCCTGGCCAGTCGTCGGGCGGCCTCGAAAGCATCCTCGTCCTTCACATGCACAATCTCGTCCAGGGCATACCGGTCGAAAATCCCGGGAACATAGGATTCTTTCATGTTCTTGAGTCCCTGGACCTTATGCCCCGGAAGAGGCTCGACGGCGACAACCCTGACGGCCGGATTCTTTTCCTTCATTGCCTTTAGAATGCCCATGGCCGTCCCGGCCGTGCCGAGTGTGGCGACGACAGTGTTTACTTTGCCCTCCGTTTGCTCGTAGATCTCCGGTCCGGTCCCATAATAATGAGCAGCAGGATTAGCGGGGTTATTGAACTGGTCTGTAATGAAATACCGGTTTGGGTTTTCCCTGACCAGATTGTAAGCCTCTTCGATCGCCCCGTCCGTGCCCAGTGAGCCGGGTGTGAGCAGGAGCTCGGCCCCGAACGCTTTGAGGATTTTCTGCCGCTCCAGGCTGGCGGTCTCGGGCATGGTGAAAAGGACGCGATAGCCCTTGACCGCGGCAACCATCGCCAACCCGATTCCGGTATTGCCGCTCGTTGCTTCGACAATGATCTTTCCGGGAACGAGTTGCCCCTCGCGCTCTGCGGTTTCGATCATAGAGAGGGCCGCCCTGTCTTTCACAGAACCCGCCGGGTTTTTCGCCTCGAACTTTATATAAAACGTTACGGCCGGGTTGGGGTTCATCCGGTTTATGCGGATGAGCGGCGTATTGCCGATGCATTCCAAAACATTGGAGAAAACGTTTTTGCAGTTCACTTTTGCTTCCTGCGCGCCGGTCTGGTTTGGAGATAATTTAGCGACTTTTGAGCGACAAGGTTTTATTATATAGCTTCTAATTGCGTTTAAAACCAGTTTCTGCTTAACGGCCTTAACAAAGGGCAGAAATTTGGCGATCACCCCGAGCGAATCCAAGTTTAATTAGTTTCCGTCCGGAAAGGCTTCTTTTCCGCCCTGGCGGTGTCAATCTTCGGGGTTTCTTGTGCGGCGTACTAATTGTACGCCTCCGCGCAACCCCTCCCTTCGAGGGCTCAGGGCAAGCTCTTTTCTTGCCAGGACGAAAACGTTCCGGCTAAAGCCGGCAAGAGGAATGACCAGATTATCCCTCCTTTCCGAATCGGAAACTGCTAGTCTCTTATCCGGAGTTTCCGGATGGAAACTGATTAAGATGACCAATCAGGACCTTCAGAACAGGCTGCTCGTTCTTCTCGAAGAAGGCTATACGGTTTTGGCCGAGTCCGAGCGGTTTGTCCACCAGATACAGCGGCAATTTCGATTAAGACGAATCGAAAGGGGAAAACCAGGGTGGGATACCCCGAAAATCTTTACCCTCAACCGCTGGATGGAAAACTTTTGGACGGAGCTGTGGCCGGAAGAGCTGCCGGCCTCTTCCTCTTTGTTAAGATGGCAATTCCTGAAAGACAGTCTTGATGAGGCGCCCCTGCCTGAACCGGCGGTCCCTGACATCGACCTGATCGATCTGCTGGATGAGAGCTTCGAGCAGTGCTTGAGATTTGCAATAGATCCGGCGGGAGGCCAGGAGGCTGGTCCGCTGATCGGATGGAGGCGCCAAATCTGGCGCTCCTTTGACGACCGACTCGCTCGGAGGGGACTGTTCCACCCTGCCCGGCTCCCCGAAAAAATCGCCCACCGCTTGACGGGGTTGGAACGAAAAGCGAACCGGGGCAGAATGGCCTTCGTTGGCTTCGAATTTGCGGGCCACTGGGAAAAATACCTTTTGGAGGAGCTTCAAAAGAAAGTCGGGGCGATATTTTTCGCCTTGCCTGCGGGCGAGGCTCAGCCGAGTCGTCTGGTTTGCTCCGATCCCGAGCAGGAAATCACCGAGCTTATGGAAAACCTGCTGATAGCGGTCAAAGAGAATGCGCCTCATGAAATTGCGGTCGTGCTGTGCGATTCCGAATTCTACAGCCCGGCTATTTCGACCCGGCTCCAGGATATTCTCGGAGAGCCTATCAGTGGAAAACGGGCAGCCTACAATCTTTGTCCTGACCGGAACCTGAGCGCCCAGGGGCTCTACAATGCCGCAGTGCTGCCGATCCGGTGCGCCCTGGGCGGTGAAAAGCGCAATGACCTGTTCACTTTTCTGCGCTCCCCATACTATGGTTCGTTCTCCCCGTGGAACCGGCATCTGAGCCATTGGGACAGGACATGGCGTGAAAAGGGCGTCGAAAGTGGAATGGACTCTTTGCTTGAGGCCGTTCGCGATTCGGCTGAAGAGATCTTTCCTGATGGGTGCAGCGGGATCAGGTCCGCCATAGTTCCGTTTCTGAAGGTGGGCGTGAAAAGGGTTTCAAAGTGGGCGGAGACCTTGCGCCACAGTTGGACGGCCCTTCAGTTTCCGGTGCTCGCCAACGAACTGGACCGGATTACATGGGACAACCTGATTCGATTAATCTCTGAGTTCGAAACGGTCTTTGGGGAAACCAGCCTGAGCGCACACGAATTTTTCGATCTGCTGACTACTGCTGCAAGCCGCGTAACGGTCCAGAAGAGCGGGTTCGAGGACGCCGGCATCCAGGTCCTTGGCAGGCTCGATGCCCGAGGTCTCTGCTTTAACAAGATGTTCATTCCCGGCCTGGTTTCAGGATCTTTCCCGCAACCCGTGAGATCGCTCCCACTGCTCAGCTCTTCGGAGCGCCCGAAGGTGGTTGGCGGGACTATAGAGAGCCAGTTCGCCTTTGCAGGCCACCTTTATGCGAATTTTCTCGCCGCCGCTCCTCAAATCGTCCTGAGCCGCCCCGCTGCAAGAGATGGTGAAATCTGCATCCCGTCGCCGTTCTGGATAGAAGACGGCGAGAAAAAAATCGATGCCGTAATACCCTGGAAGCATCGGCTTCCGGCTATGCAGCGTGCGCGGTGGGTGCGGCAGAGTATCTCGAAAATCGGGGATTCGGCTCAGATCGAAATTGCGAAGGCATTTTGCGAACCGGATCGCTCTCAGTTCCAAATACAACCACTCCCGGCAGTCAACCGGATTTCGGTCACTGAACTGCAATCAGCGCTGCTCTGCCCGGCCCGGTATTTCTTCCGCCATGTTCTTGGCCTCGAAGAGCTTGAAGAATTCGAGCCGGGGATCCCGGCGCTGGAACGAGGCCGGAATGTCCATTCGATCCTGGCTTCTTTCGTTTTACACGCAACAGAAAAAATCGCAGAAGGCGATGTGGAATTCGAAGGTTTGTCAGATCTTTTGAAAAAAACCATAACCGGCGCCATCGGGCCCCGTCTGTCTCATGCAGTATGGAAAGTCGAACTCGAGCGGCTGATAGGAAAGCCCGGCCACCCCGGTCTACTTCTAAAGTGGTTGGATGCCGAACGGGAGAGAATGCTGGACGGCTGGTCATGGACGGCGGTGGAGCGGCCGTTCGAGGGCCTGGAAATAGATGGTTGCCAGGCCCGCCTCAACGGGCGGCTCGACAGGATCGATTCCCATCCCGAACGGGGCGTTATCTGCTGGGATTACAAGACCGGCAGGCTTCCCCGCAGAATCGAGGTCCTCGATAATAATGATGAGCCTCAACTCCCGGCATATCTCCTCGCGTTATCAAGGGGAAATGTCACGGGCGCGCCAAAAGCCAATGATGACTGCGGCGCAGGCTTTATCGAGCTGAGATCTGCGGGAAACATGAAACACCAGGTCATGTTCGATCCCGCCGAGCAACACGGCCCTTTTTTAAAAGAGTGGGAAAAAGGGGTCGGCGCTACGCTGAATTCCATCTTTGCCGGGGACGTGTCACCACTATGGCTCAAGGAAGGCCGGGCCTGCGAAGAAAATTGCCCATACAGAGGCGTTTGCGGGTCCGCCTAAACTGAGACCCTGACTTTCGGCTTACTTTTTCTATCATTATATGAATTGTATAGACTGAGTTAAGGAGGCCCAAATGAATAGAATGCTCATGACTGCGCTTTTCGCCGCCGCCGTTTTGCTAATAAAAGCCCCCTTGCCCTCGGCGGCTGCGATGGAGCTTTCATCCCCCGCATTGAAGAACGGGGGGGCCATTCCCAGCCAGTACGCGCGACCTGCCGCCGGAGGACATAATATATCCATTCCCCTGAAATGGACCGGAGCGCCCGAAGGGACGAAATCATTCGCACTCTCTATCGTGGATCAGCACCCGGTCGCCAGGAAGTGGGCGCACTGGATGGTGATAAATATTCCGCCGGATGTATCTGCTTTGTCTGAGGGCGCCTCGGGAAAGAATATGCCGCCCGGATCGATCGAGATCAGGAATTCATTCGGCGAGGCCGGATATGGCGGGCCGCAACCCCCGAAAGGCACAGGCCCTCACGCGTATGTTATAACTATCTACTCTCTGAAAGACGCCGGGCTGGACCTTAAACCCAACGCAACTCTGGCGGACTTTCAGAACGCAATAAAGGCAAAGACGCTTGATGAGGCCTCACTGACCGGTTTTTTTGAGCAATAGAAACTGCGGTTTTGCCCGACGCCGCACGTCGGGCAAGGCTTTTCACAAATGGGTGTTTCCGGCCGGGACGCCGGCTAGAGCAGCTTTTCAATCGAACTCAGCAGCTTGTCCCAGCTCAGGGGTTTCGCCAGCATCAGGTCCACGCCCCGGCTGGCAAGGTCTATGTCTTCATATTGCGCGCCCCACCCTGTTATCATCACCACCGGCATGTTGGGATTTTTCGCCTTGGCGTGCTTGGCTACTTCCCATCCGCTTATCACCGGCATTCCGAGGTCGGTCAAAACCAGATCGAAATGGCTCGAATCTATCAACTCCAGGGCCTTTTCGCCGTCGCTCATCGCCACAACCCGGTGCCCTTTGAGCCGGAGCATATCTCGGAGCAGGTTGAGGATCTCCGGGTCGTCTTCGACCAGCAGCAAGCGATATGAACTTGTCCCTTCGCCGGTTTTCGAAATGAGCTGCGACTTTGCCGCCTGGGCCCTGGCGAGCCTGATTATGAAAGTGGCGCCTTTGCCCGGCCTGCTCTTTACCTGGATATCGCCTCCATAGCGGCTGATAAGGCTCCATGAGACGCTCAACCCAAGGCCTGAGTTTCCAATTCCCTTCGTGGTAAAAAATGGATCGAATATTCTTTCCGCTACATCCTTGCTCATGCCGATGCCGGTGTCGCTGACCTCGAGAAAAACCTGCTCGCCCTGGCAGTGAGAGCAGAAGGTGACGATACCCCCCTGCGGCATTGCGTCGATAGCATTGAGAAGAAGATTTGTCAGGATTTCCCTCAGGTCTGACGCATTGATTGCGGCCAGGCAGTTCTGCTGAAGCTCCATCTGTATATCTATGGTGCGTCCGGATCTTTCCATGAGATTTTTCCAGCGCGGCCTGGTAAGTTCGACAACATCCTTGACGGCTTCTTCGATGTCGATGGTAGATGGGGCCGCTTTGGGGTCCCGTTCCCGCTCGGTGAACCTCTGAAGCCGCCGGACGGTATTTGAGCCGTCATATACCGCCTTTTCCATGTTCTGAAGTCTTCGCTGGATCTCCTCGTCGTCGATTCGCGGCAGAATGAGCTGAATGTGACCCAGAATCGCCATCAAAAGGTTGTTAAAATCATGCGAAACGCCTCCAGCCATCGTACCAAGGGCCGCGAGCTTTTCGGACTGGATGATTTTGTCTGAAAATGCTTTTTTCCTGGTTATGTCCTCTATTACCAGAAGGTAGCCGACCGACCTGCCCGTTTCGACCAGCCGGACGAGATTGATATCGGCCAGATAAGCATCACCGGTTGAGTTCATCAGTTTCACATCTGTTTTTTCCACGTGCCCTGTATCGGATTCCAACGCCCTTGCGAGGAGCTTATCGAAATTAGCCGGATCCTGGAAAAGCACTGCGGGCGATCTGCCCGTAATTTCCGAAAGTTTTTCGCCCTGTATTTTTTCGAGACACCGGTTGATTCGGACGATTTTGCCTTCCGTGTCGAGAATGCAAATCCCCTGGGGCATGGCATCGAGGACCAAGCCGGAAATTTGGCTGCTCTGAAAATTTTGGACCCCTGACACGGCGGTTTCGGGTGCGGCAGAGTCGGCCACTACGAGCCGGCCGGCCTCTCCGGCGCATTGCAGCCCAACAATCAGATGGCCGATGATATTGCCGATTATCTCCCAGTTTCGCCTGAACTGGGGCGCGAATTCCTGCGGATGGTAGGAGCTAAGGTTAAGCACGCCCAAATGGAGGATCGGAATACATGCAAGCGAAACCGGCGTCACGACCGCGTCTTGAAGCTCCGGGATTGGATGCTCAGCGGTGTTCTTAATGAAAATGGGCTTCCCGGACGAAAAAACCTGGCTCGAAACGTTCTGACCCGATCCAAAGCGCAGATTTTGCCTGTAGCGGCGGGAAGCGACCTCGAGCTGATCATCCAGACCGTATGCGGCGACCAGCGAAAGGTTACTGGCATGCTGGTCCCAGAAAAGTATCGAACAGTTCTCGAACCCGGTTTCCTCTATGATGATCTTTACGAAATGCCGGCATGCTTTGGTTGGTTCCTGGTCCAGGGACACCGCCTCGGCAAAGCGCTGGATCAAGGCCAGAAACTGGCTCATTTCATCACCCTGCCTCTTTGCGCCAAGGAGGCCCATTTGCATCATTTCATTAACCAGGTGGTCCATCCCTCTTCCCTCTTTATTCATCTTTGCAATTTGCCCTTCCCTCTCAACTAACTCATTGTCCTCCCGCACGTAGCGAGGCTATCCCGGATGCAGGCCCAGCAGGCTCCATACCTGGTCAACCTCAGGCCAGATCCTCTCCACGCTTTGCTGATGTTCCTCCCACTCCTCCTCGGAAATATAGAGATCCCGGCAATGGGAGAGAGTGCTCTCTTCATTGACCAGTTCGGGATACTCACGCAAGTGGCCGAGAACATTGACCAGATGCATTAGCCTCACCTCCGTTTTAAAGCACCTGCTCCTTTCGGGAGAGTGATGGAATTCAATCACTGCCTCAAATTCTTTGGGCAAAGCCCATCGGGCGGCAAGGTACTTGCCAAGCTGGGTGTGTTCGAGGCCATACTGCGTTTCAACGTACCATGGGGGAATATCCTTTCTTGCCGCTGTTTCATAAATGGCCGTGAACTGCTCGTTGAAGTGAGTCGCCATCACGATCCAGCCAAGATCGTGAACGATGCCGAGCACGGCCGCTTCGGCCCCATTCATCCACGGACGTTTCCTGGTCATCTGGGCGGCAATTCTAGAACAGGCGAACGCGTGTTTCCAAAGCATTTCCCGGTGATCCGCACTGATTACGTTCCCGTTGGACAGCAGACTCATGAGCAGGGTGCAAATACAGATCGACTTTACCTGGTCAGCCCCTACAACCGTTATTGCTTTTGAAATCGTCTTCACCTGACGGCGGTGTCCATAATAGGTGGAATTGGCAATCATGACAACCTTAGCCACAAGCGATGGATCGTAGCAGATAATGCTTTCGAGCTCTCCCACGGTTTCGATCTCGGAGTGAATTATTTCAATGAGCCGCTTCAGAGACTGAGGCAAAGGAGGAAGGTCTTTGATTTGTGAAACCTTGAAGCGGATTTCTTTATCATCTAACGGATTGATAGACATCTCCCCCATCCTTCGCTCAAATCGAAATTCGCTCGCGGGCTTGTTCTATCTGAACGAAGCTTATAACACGAACGGACTGAACCTGTAACCAAGAATAAGAAGCTGTCTTCATGGCTGGCGCCTCTTTTATCTCAGCATAGTTTATTCGAAACCTCAGATATCTGCGCGTCAATAACACGAACCGCTCAGCGGCTTCGATTGACGCTAAACAATATACGGCAGGCAGGACGAAAGAGTTAAGGTTTTTATGATTGATTGCCGGCAACTATGAATCTGAGTCTGCGTTGACTGCGAATCGACGGCGTTGATCTACAAGGTTGCAGCCCGCCACGCCTCCCGCGAACGCCCCGTCTCTGGTCATGGACAGTGATCATAGACAGGTCATGAAGGGATAGCGTCGAGAATGGCGGCGGTCGGCCTGCCCGCTACGCGCTCGCACGACGCAGACTGGTGTTATATGTTTTTGGTAGGGTGCTATATAAGCCTATCATACGAGGTTTGAGTGCGGTTAAAATAAACATGCCCGGACTTGACGACATACGCCGTGAGACCTATCTGAAAGAAAGAACGGTCATTATTCGAATTGAACCATTTCGGTTGGGGAGATCTACATGGAAGAAAAGCAAGAGCATACTCACGACCACAACCACAGGCATGCTCATGACCACTCTCATGAACACCGGCATGGTGATGCCGGGCACTCTCACGAGCACAGACACGAACACGAACATGCCCACGGACACCAGCACGAACACGGCAAAGGATTTGAAAGTCATTCCCACGACGGTGAGCACGGAAAACACGATCATGAGCACCCCGGTCATGAAAAGCTTCCGGGTGAACATGTTCACGAGCATTAGGAATCATTGCGCGCCTGGAAAATTCTCACCACAGAGCTTCCGGCTAAAGCCATTTAGCGGATTGACCGGATTATGGGGTAGAGTCGGATCTCTGAGGTGAACGTTTGCGCAAATTTCACCCTTTCAACTTCACCCTTCATTGTGCGCCTTCACGCTAAAATCCCCCCTCCCAGCCCTCTAGAAGAGTGGGGAGCATGTGGATTTCCTTTTGTTTTTTTCCTTTGTTGTGTATATAATTTCCCCGTTTTATCCCCGCTTTGCGCCGTTTGGTTCCTGGGCAGAATCGATACATACTGGGAGGCATCATGGAAGAAAGGTTTGTTGTGGAAAAAGAAAAAGTCATCCTGGACAGGCAAACCGGTCTTATGTGGCAGCGAGGCGCATCCATCGACAGGGTCGTCTGGAAAGACGGCTTTGAATATATCGAAAAGCTCAACGCTGAGAGTTTTGCGGGATACAACGATTGGCGCTATCCCACCAAAGATGAATTGGCCAGCCTCATTCTGCCTGAGGAGAACCGAATGAGCGGCCTCTACATCGATCCGGCATTCGAAAAACAGCGCAATTGCTGGTCCTCGACACAGAGCGAGGGCCATGGACATCAGGCCTGTTATGCCGATTTTTATTACGGCGACATGTATCTGGTAGAGGAAAATTACGCCAACCTCTTCGTGCGGGCAGTTCGCAGCCGGAACGGCGATTGATTTTCGACGCCTTCAATAATCACCAGAATCCCGATGATATACCCTGTCGCGATGTTTCGCGTTCGTGCGAACGGCTCGGCGTCCTTCTTTACCAACCTGAAATACCGCAGAACACCGGGAATATTGCGCGGACCTGCGCCGCCACCCATACGCCTCTGTACCTGGTCGGGCCGCTTGGTTTTCGAATTACGGACAGGCAACTCAAACGGGCGGGCCTCGATTACTGGCCTTATGTCCGTATGAAGCTCTATTCAGATTTCGACGCCGCTCATATGGATATACGGCATTCACGCCTGGTTTACTTCTCGGCCCACGCTTCCATGCTCTATTACGATTTTTCTTTCCGGACCGGAGATTGCCTGGTTTTCGGGCCCGAGACGAGGGGCCTGCCCGAAGAATTGCTTGCTTTCTACCCGGGAGATGTGGTAAAGGTGCCGATTGACAGGGCCAGGGTTCGTAGTCTGAACCTTGCTACTACTGTGGGAATTGCTCTTTTTGAAGCCTTGAGACAGATGCGTCATTAAGGAATTCACGTTCCGTCGGCTCTAGTTCCGGCGTCGGCAAAACCCGGCGTCAGCTATTTCTGAATCTGTATCTCCATTTCATTTTCGATTGGAACTTCCATGATGCGAATCGACGAAATCAAGTCCAGCCTGTATGAACTCTACCCTGAGATTGAGAAGTTGGGAATTCATCCAGTTGTGCTCCAGAAAGGCAAGCGCTTCTGAATCCTGCTTTTCGAAAGCATGGACTGCTTAAAGCAAGACCCTCCCCTTAGTTCTTGCGTGGTTGTTCAGAGCGAACAGAGCGATTCCTGCGATTTCAATCCCGCATGGGAGCCGCTGGTGCGCCGCGCGGTATCGGTGGCCCAACACAAGATGTGCGGCCCAGCGTTCAAAGTTATTCCGGACAAATTTTCGACCCGGATTTCAGGAGATCGCCCAGATGGCAAGTGTCGAATGGAAAGGCGCCAAATGGGAGGCATACTACAGCAGCCTCTCCATTCCGGAAATACTCACTGTCCTGAAGGGCTTCGGGCAGATGGAAGTCCTGCGGTTTGAAGTCCCGGGGCGATTCAAGGGAGATTTGAGCCTCTGTCTGACTGATGATGGGAGCAAGGAAATTACGCTCTATCATCTGGAGGTCTCCAGCAAGGAGCGCGCAGGCAGGGGAAGGGAAGCTCTCAAGTGGCTTAGACAGATTTTCAAGGGACCGATATATATCGAATTTCCTGATTTGCCGGACCCTGCAGTCGGGTTTCACCCTACAATACCGTTCTGGTTTCAGATGTATCGGGAAGGGCTGATTGACGCCCTGGATTGTGAAAACTTTTACTTGGATCCCCAGGCAACCAGCGAGCAAGTCGGACAGGCCCTTGAGCATATCGAGTCAGTCCTGGGCGGCAAGCTGAAAGTTCTTTAAGGAGATGGAAAGGACACATGCAAAAGAATACCCTTTCCGAAAGACTGGAACGTTTTCGCAGCATCATGCTGGAGGAGGAACTTGACACTTTTCTCGTGTCGGTCCCTGAAAACCGCTACTACCTGAGCGGGTTCGAAGCCGAGGACCTTCTGTTGACTGAAAGTTCCGGTTGTCTGCTGATAACCCAATCGGCGCAATACCTGCTGACCGATCCACGATATGAAGAGGCCGCAAGGAAGGAAGCCCCGGATTTTAAGCTCGCAATTTATTCCACGGGGCTCAAGCAGCTTTTGCCCGAGCTGTTCTCGGCGCTGAAGTCCGAAAGGCTGGGAGTGGAGGAGCATTTCCTTACCGTCAAAAGGTTCAGGGAGGTGGAGGAAGCCCTGTCCATAGTTCGGCCCTCTGCTGCGCTTATCCCTTGTGAAGACCTGGTTGAGCGACTCCGGATAAGAAAAGACGATGCAGAGATAGAGAAGATCCAAAGATCGATCAGGCTTACTGAGAAGGCGCTGCAAACGGTGTGGGACGCTCTGGCCCCCGGCAAGACAGAAAAAGAAATGGCCTGGCTGATTGAAAAGACGATCCGTGAAGGTGGCGGTCAGGCGGTCTCGTTTCCGCCCATTGTCGCCACCGGTCAAAACGCCGCTCTTCCTCATGGGGTCCCTACCGACCGAAGGATCGGCAGCGGCGAAATGGTAATCCTCGACCTTGGCTCCAAACTCGAGGGCTACTGCTCGGATATGACCCGGACGTGGGTTTCCGGCGTCCCTGATCCCAAACTGGTTGAGATATACAAAACGGTCCGTCAAGCTCAGCTTGCAGCACAGGACAAAATACGTGCGGGAATCGATTCGGTTGCTGTGGATTCGGCGGCCCGAGACCTCATCAGGGATGCAGGATATGGCGACAATTTCGGCCACGGGCTGGGACATGGAGTTGGGCTTGCAGTGCATGAAAAGCCCGGCCTCAGAAAAGTTGAGCCCACACTGCTGGACGAGAATATGGTCGTTACTGTAGAACCAGGAATCTACCTGCCCGGCTTTGCAGGAGTGCGGCTCGAAAACATGGTTCGGGTGACAAAAATGGGCTGTGAACTTCTCACAAGGGAAGAATTTTTTTACGACTGGTAATCCGGATCCGGTGATTCAGTCGATTCGGACGAACCGTTTTTGAGGGAAAGAATAATCCGATTTGTCCTTTCCTCGACTTCGGGGATCATTTCGACGAGCGCCTTAAGAGAGGTCAAGACCTTCTTGGTCTGTTGTTTGTGGGGAATTTTCAGTTCAGGATGGTCAAGGAATCGAATGATTTCATCGAGCGTCATCAGTTTGTCCACGGTAAAATCGACATAGGCAAGCTTTGGCCATATTGACCTTATATCTTCCGGCAGATGGTCGATCCTGCTCGCCAGTTCCTCGCTGGTCCCAAGCCACATCGCACTTCTAAGGCGACTGAGAAGCGACTGGATCTCTTCGCGGCATCCCTCCCATGCGTCACTTTCAACCATCAGTTCCTGCCATTTGGGCCAGATCTTGTTGTCCACCCATTTTTCGCCAAGGCCAGGCATGAGCGGCAGGCCGGCGAGCTCGCTCTGTTCGGCAATCAGCTTTTCGCAGAGGCGTCCGAGCCTGGTTGGAACATTTTCACTGGGAAGGTTGGATTCGATCAGATGGCTCAGCCGGTTCAATATGACTCTTTTGTTTTCGATGTCCGGGCACGCCAGGGCGATCTGCGACTCCCATTGCTCCCTTAGAAAACTGATCTCGGCATTTATCGCCGAGAAGATGAACCCCAGCTTAATTAGCGTATTTCTCAGCTCGTGGGCCAGGACATTACAGCTCTGGAGGCGCTGGCGCGCGAGATCTTTCTGCGCGTCGGACAGAGTTTCACGGATGTGGAGCGAAAGCAGTTGAGTGCCGAGGGTGCGAGAAAGTTTTTTGATGACCTTTGTGGAGTAATCCCCTCTTTTTATGAAGCCTTTTTTGAAGTGAATTTTTACTACGGCGATGACTAAATCATCACAGTCTTTCCAAATCGAATTTCCACAATAGTCGACAGGATATTCAAGCTCACCGGCACGGTCCCCGTAGAGATAAGATTTCTTTATCAGGACCGGTTCCATGTGATGATAGTCTTCGACTTCGTTGACGAGTTGTTTTCGCACGCTGCGGGAATCCTGGTAAGGATCGTCCGCAGTCCAGCTCTTGCCCTTCTCAACACACCAGGCCATAGCCTCCAGTACGCGGCCGGGCCTGTCTTTGTAGTCCTCCCAACATTTTCCAGGGTAATTGTAATCAGAATTTTCCTTGACACCCCACAAGATTTCGCCGGAGCCTTCATTACGAATGCCGGATGTAATCCGAACCGAGCGCAAATGGGGCATAGGTCCGATTCTGTATATTGTCCCCTTCGTAGCGTCGCGCAAACAAAAGAGAATAGTTTCAATCATATCCTTGCAGGTTCTCTCAAGGATATCATCGTTTATAATCATTACAGCGCCCCCTCTCAGACCTCTTTCCCAAAAATTTTGTATCCCGAAACCGGCACGGGGCCAACAGACTTTTTGTCAGCCGGTTTCCCGCTCAGGAACGGTCTTTTTGCGCCAGGCAAAAGGGGGTTTCCGGCTATCCGGCACAGTGGAGCGCAACAAAACGTTGCGTGAACCGGGTCCCCGAGTTCCCCACGAAAGAGAGGATCTGCCCGTTTGCCATTAGCCCCGCAAAGGCGTAAAATTGGCTATATTTTATCACATTCCACTGAGTGAGGGAAACGTATGCGATTTGTCAGAAGCGTTTCATCTTTGGGGCTGGCGTTCGTTTTTCTGTTCCACTCGATTCTGCTTGCGGCGCCGGGCGCCAAGAGAGAAAGCAACGGCCCTCGGATGCTCTGGGCATTTGGAGTAATCCGCTCATCGTCTAATCGGGCGAAGGTCGAGCCGGCAAGGACACAAATGGTCCTTTCCTCCGGGGATAAGCTCAAAATGATGATTCAACTCAGGGGAAAATGCTTTGTCTACCTGATCCACAGGGACTCCCAGGGGGAATTCGCCATGCTTTTCCCATACAGTCTCAAGCAGTTCGATACAGACTACCAGACTGCCCGGAATTACTACGCGCCCAAAGGAGAAGCCTGGTACCAACTCGACAGCAGGACAGGCAATGAGACCTTTTATCTTGTCGCCTCAGACCAGCGCCTGCTCGATATAGAATATACATACGAGAAATATGCCTCTTGCGAAGAATCCAAGAAGCAGGACCTGGCCGGGCAGATGCTCTCCGAACTCAACAAGATCACGGAAAGCTACGTGGCCTCATCGGGAGGAACTGAGAAGCTGGCCGATAACGAGTCTGCATTGCGGGGCTTCGAAAGGGCGACGGGCGCAGACCCGACTGATATTGCCGGACTGGCGAGAGAAATTTCATTCGACAACATTTATTCAGAAACATACGTAGTCGACCACAGGTAGGCGCGGGTCAAGGATGGTGAGGCCGGCTCGCAGGTTGGGCGTCGCCGGTCTCTGAAAAAAACCGGAAGCGGCAAGTGGGGCCGGGAGAGAAGGGCGCTCTTTGGTTCTTGCTCCGTGCCGCCGCTTTGCTTTTATACGGAGTTGCGTTCAAATCGGATGCTTCGGGAGGGCATAAAGCCCTCCCCTACAAAAGAACCGCGTGACGGCGCCGTAGGGGCGGGGTTTATCCCCGCCCGCTCTTGAACGCAACTTGGTATTAGACCCGAGGCCCGTTTACAATAGTTTCCCGCCCAATTCAGCCACTTTGGAACGTTCCCCTTTGGTTAGGACCACGTGACCGGATATATTTTCGTTCTTGATTCTTTCAACAAGGTAGGTCAATCCATTGCTGCTGGCGTCGAGATAGGGATGATCGATTTGCTCCGGGTCACCCGTAAGGACTATTTTTGTATCTTCCCCCACTCGGGTAATGAGGGTCTTTATCATATGGGGAGACAAATTCTGGGCCTCATCGCAAATTATGAACTGCCGCGGGATGCTGCGGCCTCGAATGTAGGTGAGCGCCTCCATGTCGACCATTCCCTTCCTGATGAGGTCCTGCAGCACTTCGAAGGGCTCGGAGCAGTTTCTGAAAAGGAATTCGAGATTGTCATAGATCGGCTGCATCCAAGGCCGGAGTTTCTCTTCTTTTGTTCCCGGCAGAAATCCGATGTCATCTCCCATAGGGATGACCGGTCGCGTTATCAAGAGCCTGCTGTATGCGTTCTCCTCGAGCACTTTTTCAAGGCCCACAGCCAGGGCCAGCAGGGTTTTCCCGGTTCCCGCCCGGCCAACCAGAGTAACGACTTTTACCTGGTCATTGAGTAGAAGCTCAAACGCAAATTTCTGTTCCTTGTTCAGCGCCCTTACCCCCCAGCAACTCGCCTCACCATAGCTCAAGTGAAGGAGCGATCCCTGATAGTAACGCGCAAGGGCCGACTGGGAAGGATTCTCATTGGATTTCAGGAGCATGAACTGATTGGGAAAAGCGTTATGCGAGTTGTAGTTGAACCTGCCTTCCTTGTAGAACCTGTCGAGTTCAAGGGCTGACAGATATACTTCGCCAACGCCGGTGTAGAGCCGCTCGTAATCGACCTTGTCATTGTAGAAATCCTCTGCCCGTATGCCAAGCACGTCGGCTTTAATTCTCAGATTCAGGTCTTTTGTCACAATGGTGACCGGCTCGCTTCCGGAAACGCACAGATTGTAGGCGACAGCGAGAATGCGATTGTCATATTTTTCGGGATCCAGCCCCTGCGGGAACTCCATCAGGCCAGAATGATTGAGTTCGATAGTCAGCCGGCCGCCTCCAGGCAGGTCGACGCCCTCCGACAGCCTGTTCGATTCCCGGAGCGCGTCCAGTTCCCTTGAAACAACCCGGGCGTTTCTGCCTATTTCATCCTGTCTTTTCTTTTGGTTGTCGATTTCTTCGATCACCGCAAAAGGTATCACGACGTTGTTGTCTTCAAACGCGAAAAGGGCGTCCGGATTGTGGAGCAAAACATTTGTATCGAGCACATAGGTCTTACGCATCGGAACTCTCCAGGACCTTTAGGAACTCCCGCAGCTCAATCTCCAAACCCAATCCGATAAGGAATCGGGGGGACCCGCCCGGCAGTTTCAAATTATGAACCGAGCGGAAGGTGAAACATCTTTGCACTGTATGTAAACTTTTTTGGCATAAAAATGGAAGGAGAATTAAATGAACTTAAGCCGGTAAAAACCTGTCAGCGAAATTGTAACATTTTCTATTGCTGAACATGGCCGAAATCAGCGGGTATCATACCTGAGATTATCCCCGGGTCTCATCTCATAGCATTGCGGCGCCGCAACCGGCGCCCCCGAGGCCAGCAGTTCGCTGACCGTCACAAATTCGAAGCCTGCCTTCCCAAGCATTGGCGCAAACATCGGAAGAGAATCCGCAGTGCCGCGTCCACGACCGTTTGCATGGAATACGATAATAGAACCAGGCCTCGCGCTTCGGCGCACCGTTTCGGCTATAGCCGCTGCTGAGCGGCCTTTTGCGGGGTCGCCTGAAACAATGTTCCATTGAATCGCCGGGAGTCCCAAATCCTGGAGCATTTTCAGAGCATCAAGGTTGCAGGCGCCGAAAGGAAAACGGAACAGACGGGGAACCCGTGGAATTGACGTCTCTTGTTCTCCAGTTGCATGAAAACACGGCCTTGTCTGCAGCTCCTCCCATAGCAGCTCATATTGAGCCTGAGTCCAGAGCACCTGGTCCAGGGCTTCTCCTTTGTCCAGTTTACGAAAGTTTTTATGATTCCACCCATGATTCCCGATTTCGAAAAGAGGCTCCGCCATAAGTTGCATGGTCTTTTCCGGGTGCGAGCGCATCCACTTGCCGCCGGCAAAAAAGGTGGCTTTGATCCTGTTGGCCCTCAAATAGTTCACTATGCCAGGATCATAGCCGCTGATCTCTTTTTCCCCTTCACAAAGATCGAATGTCAGTGCGATAAGTTTGACGTTTGCAGGCAGTTTAACGGAGCGTATCGAATTCGCCATATCAGGCGAGAGCCCCTGGAGGGTCTGGCCGGGCCGAGTCCTTGCTGGAGGTATATTTCTCAAACCGGCAGGATCAGGAGCCCTCCTTTTATCAGCAGCACTTCCCCTGAGTTCGGCCTGCGACCAGCAGAACCGAGAATCGGTTTCCGACCGGGTTTCGGTTGCCAATTGCTCCGCCCAGGCTGGAGGATCATTGGGCAAATCGGCTGCCGGCCACGTAAAGACAACCTGAAAAAGAAAGAAAGCGGTCATAAAGTGTTTAAAAGAATTCACTTTGACCCGTCCGCCTCTTCCTCTTCGGTGCGCAGTGCAATTACCGGTCTTCAACAACCCATTGCACCCTGACGAAGGTCCCGCCGCTCTCAGCGGACCCACTCTCAAATGAGCCCCCTGAGAGTTCCGCCCTTCTTTTCATGCTTATCAGTCCCAGCGCGCAATCCGGGCAAGTAAAAGACATGGCGTGAGATACGTCGAACCCGGCCCCATCGTCCCCGATGTCGAGCTTTACGTATCCGTTTTCTCCGACCAGCGAAAGCTGTGTGCGACCAGCTTTGCTGTGAGCCGCCATAGTTTCGAAAGCGTTCTGAACGATTCGAAAAATCACCAGCCTCAAATCCGCAGATATCACTTCTTCTCTTACCTTGAATTCCGATTCCACCAGGATATTCGGGTGGTCATTTTGAAATTCTCTGCAAAACCAGCTCAGTGTGGCTGAAATACCCAGGTCGTCCAGAACTGTGGGCATGAGTTGCGTGTACATGTTACGGACTTGCTCAACAGCAAGCTGAATATTCGGTATAATAGCGTTGAGGTCCCGGGCGCAGGTTTCGTCGGGGTCCATCCGCACAAGAACGCTTTCGATCTTGAACTTGATGGCGGTCAGTAGCTGGCCAAGGTTATCATGCAACTCGGCAGCAACCATTCTTCGCTCATTTTCCTGCACTCTGAGCAACGCGGATGACAGGTACTTGAGCTGTCTTTCCGACTCCCGCAGGGCGTCTTTGGACTTCTTTCGATCCATCGAGTAACGGATCGCTCTTTCGAGCATGAGTCCACTCATCTGGTCCTTGACCAGATAATCCGCCGCGCCGTATTTCATCGCTTTCAGATCAACGAGGTAATCTCCATGGCCAGTCAGGACGATTATAGGCGGCGTCGCCGGGGATTCCTCCACCTTGCTCAGAATCTCCAGCCCACTCTTCGATCCAAGGTGGTAATCGAGAAGGCATACGTCGTATGTTCCCTTCTCGAGTTCCTTCAGGCCTTCCTCACAGGTCTGGACCCAGGCAAGCTTATATTGCGCCGAAGATATTTCGGTCAGCAGACGGCCAACCAGAAAGTAGTCGTCCTCATCGTCTTCGATTAGAAGCACTCCAATATACCGAAGGTCGTGCTCAGACATTTGAACTTTTCCTGAGGAGTTCCACCATGCCGAACTGAAAATTTCCCCCACTGGCGATAAGCCGGCGCCCATCCTTAATGAACCGGCACGCTCGGAGCGGCATCGGGAAGTTGTTTCAAGCCTTGAAGGCAGTTGGAACTACAATCGGGGCAAGCCTCAAACGGGAACGAATCAATTCCGTCAAAACCTGCCCGCCTTCCGTCTGCGGCATACTCAGGCCAAAAGAAAAATTTTCGCCTTTATAGCATATTCACGAACATTCCACCTAAAGTTTCCGGCCCCAAAAAACGTAAAGGCGAATGGCTGAAGCATTACAGCCGAAGCCGGCCTTGACAGTTGATCGGCTGATCGCCCCGGCAGCTAAAGCGGTTTGATGACACCAAAGGTTTATGCGGGTTGGGCGGAGTAGTTTGATGGAAACCCCAACGACTCGTTCTCCGGCCGGGTTTGGCTTTTTCAACTCCGGGGCCGCAGAGTAAGACGAATGCGGCGGCCGCTGCCGGCGCCATGGCTGGATTACTCTTCCCCAATCCTTTTCAGGTACATGCGTATCGATTCAAACGAACCTTCCGGGGCTGCTATAACGTGCTCCTCTATGCGCTGTCCGCTCAGATAATCGCTCAGGTGAAACTCCCGGCCATCCAGGCGGTGTATCTTGCCCCCCGCAGCCATCAGTATAATCTGGGCCGCCGCCAGATCGCGATACGAGACATTTGCCAGAAGCGCCCCTTCGGCTCGCCCCCTGGCCACGTAAATTATGTGCGCGGAGGTCGAGCCCAGGTTCCTGATCTTCCCCGGAAAAGCGGACTGGTATTGATTATGGAACCGGGAGTAGGTCAACAGCACGCTTTCGTTGCTGATCTCGCCCGAGTCCGGAATTCTTATTTCCCGTTCACCCCAGTAAGCTTTCTGCCCTACGACGGCGTAGAAGAGGTCACCGGTTACGGGCATGAAGGTAACCCCGAAGACCGGCCAGAAATTTTCGAGAAGCGCAAGCGATATGCCCCATATTGGAATTCCCGCCTGAAAGTTGGCCACTCCGTCAAGTGGATCGTATATCCAGAGATACCTTTTCTCTCCGTGAACATAGTCTTCAGCAGGAAGCGGGTCCCCAAAGACCCCGTGTCCCGGAAAGATGGAATTGAGGCGATCCCTGAAGAAGTTAACCAGCGCAACTTCGGCTGAGGTTACAAGCTCTTCATCGAACTTGACCCCTGGATTGCCTTTTCCATATAACTCCAGAGCTTTATCGCCTGCGATTGAAACCGTATCTTTGGCAAAACTGAGCAACTCTTCGATCCCGGGATTTTCTCCCCAAAACGCCATTTGCGCCTCCTTGTCACGACATAGGCATGGGTATCAGCGGTACACGAGCAAACAAGCATCACTTCTCCAACTATTTTCCCTGATATTAGCGAGTTAGTCAGGAGATCGAAGGCCGTTCACAGGCCGTTCAAACTGCGAAAATACCACAAACGTGCGGGAGGAGCTATGCTCATGTTCGGAAAGTGTCTTAAAGGTCCATTTCATAATGTGACAGGAGGGCCAGGCGCCGCAATGCGGCTCATCGGCGCGTTCTTCCTCAAGCAGGTGGACGATAGGATGGATAGAACGGGGCTTCGAGTTCCCTGGTTATCACCTCCTAAGCTTAAGCACACATTTCCACCGACAGTCACTTCGATTCCCTTCCTGGCCAAGTTTTGATTGAATTTGGTTCTATCTGGAATAATGCGTCAAGTTGGGAGCGATGCATGCCGAACCGCACTTTGGGGTCGGAATTTCCGTGGCGCAGTTCCGGAAAAATCCGTCCACCGTTCCGTAACGGCGGAACTCCTGTGGAGAGGCGCGGCATTGAGCCGGGATTATTTACAAGGCCAAGCCGCATTAACTGCTTTCTGTATTAGGGTTGTAGCGCGCGAATCAAGTTCTTCCGGGTGGTCTTTCAGATACTTCCTCACCACTTCGAATATCTGTCTTCTGTCTAGGCCCTCAGGGATACATGGAGCGGGGCTCCAACCTTGATCAGTCACACCCTCAACGTAACCGAAAAAGATCGCTGCAAAGACAGCCGCTTCCCCCACCTCGGAGGTAGAGGCTTCCTTGCCTTTGTCCATGGCTGCGAAGGCTTGCTCGCCTTTGTCAGTACATTCCTTCAACCAATTCCCTGTCTTTGCCATAGCTAAAGCAGTGATCAGCAGTGTCGCCACGAAGCAAAGAACCATTAGTCGCCATTTGATTTTAGGTCTCTCCATCGACGTCTCCCCTTACAAGTTAGCCTGAATAATGCGTCAACTTAACCCCCAACTGATGCCTAACCGCATTTCGGGGTCGGATTCCGCTCCAAAAAGTTCTTGGGACACACCGAAAGCTTACTAAATTGTGTAATATAATAATGAAAACCGAAAAAGGAAGTTCAACAGGACCCCTTTGGCATGCACATACCACTTTCCGCCA
Source organism: Syntrophobacteraceae bacterium (assembly GCA_003165235.1). Lineage (GTDB taxonomy): Bacteria > Desulfobacterota > Syntrophobacteria > Syntrophobacterales > Syntrophobacteraceae > SbD1. The sequence continues at coordinate 7,552 of PLSV01000355.1, read as the reverse complement.
TGGTAGACCTCCTTGGCCCCCACTTTTACAAGCTGACTTATCATAATGAAACCCAACAATTACAGTAACAGCAGGGCTTCTCAGTTATTCGAAGACGATAGGGCTGGCGGCTGAATTGAAGGGGTTCATTCTCACTGAGAGCGAATATATATAAGGATAGTGACTTTTCAGATGCTGCATGTAGGACAGCCATTCCTGGACAAGAAAGCTGAAGGCCCGCCGCATGTCGCTTGCCAGGTGCTTAAAGTCGGAGCGGGGCAGGTCTTGCAGGATTTCCCTTGCTTCGAGCTCTTCGGTCAGGTGGCAGACTGCCCAGAGCAGATCTGTAAATTTATCATGTTCGAGAAGATTCGGGTTCTGCAAAAGGCCCAGCACGAAATCTCGTTTTTGGAGAAGGAATTCTTTCAAATCCTGTAACTGCAAGTCGCCGGGGTCGAATCTGCACTGATGGCTTTGAATGAATCCCGACGCGGCTTCATAATGGGATCTTCTCCAATCCTGCTCGACAGCAAGGGCCTGCTGCAGTGTTGAAAAGTCAGAACAGGTGGTCCCCATCATTCTTATCAGCCTGTTCCCCACCTCCCCGAAGAACGCTCCTATTACCATGTTCAACTTGCTCAATAGCATCTGCTTTTCTCTGACGGTGAGCAGTCGCTCGATTAGAATGGTCACCAGCAAGACCTGGATTGGCACGAAAACCACGTCCAGGGCAAGATAGAAAATAAGGGAGCGCCAATCTCCAAAGAAAAATATATGGAACAGGGATAAAGCCGCGCTGGACCCGATTAGGACAAGCGCGACCTTCATTTTCCAGGATAACCTGACCATAATGCCTCCACGCTGATTTGTCTCAGAATGAGTAATTAGCCTGAATAATGCATCAGGTTAATCACCAACGGATGCTGACGCGCCATTTCGCCCCCGGATTTCAATCGAAAAACCTCTTGGAACAACCGCGAGGACCAATTAATTATCTTATATCCCTATCAAACACGCAAATGGCGCGGCGTCAGATCGCTCCCGCCAGTTCTTTCCCCGTCCTGTAAGCCTCCTCCATGTATTCGGGATGCTCCAGGACATCAGATGGCCCATCCAGCCCCCGGTAGAGAAGGCTTTTCCAGAGTTCCATATCCAGAGTGTCCAGAAAATATCTCATTGACAGCAGGACCCCGTCGAACAGCTTATTTCCGCGAGTTGCACCGGCAGATACGAACAAGGCTTTCCGGGTTGGAGTGCGCAGACCGAAAGGGGCTTGGTCGATCAGATACTTCTTTGACCAGAACTCCTGGCAGCGGTCCATGAAGATCTTGGTGTGGGCGCTTACGCTGTAAAAGAAAATCGGCGATGCGAGCATCAGCGCATCACAGGAAAGAAGCTTATCGCGTAGTGGATCGAAATCATCCTGGATGCTGCAACGGCCTGTTTTCCTGCACGCATAGATCTCGAGGCAGGGGGAGATCGAAAGGTTCCGCAGGAATATCTCCTCTACAGAGGCCCCACCGTCCAGGGCGCCCCTGACCGCCCGTTCGAGCAAGACTGATGTGTTGCCGCGTTTTCGGGGACTTCCGTATAGGGCTAAAATGCTTTTCATAAATTTTCTTTCTTCCCATGTTGACCTGAATAATGCCTCGAGTTGCATGCCATGCATTCGAACCACAACTTCGGGCCGGATTCTGCACTAAAAAGCTTTTTAAGCTGCACCAAAGCCACCAAAACCATACAGTGTTCCAATCGAACATGCAAGCGACAGGTCGATAAGACTGCTTTTTGCAATTTCAGGACACGCAACCATCCCTGCAGCTTATAGGTTCTCTGCTCAATGCTGATGCGAGTTCCGAGATCAACTCTTTCAATTTCCGGGTATGGCCAAACCCAGAAAACTGATAAGGCCGCCAATATTGAAGATCTTTGCCATCGTGCAAAGTTGTCTCGATTCAGAGATAATAGATACCCCTAATTTCCGGAAGGGCTGAAACTCATTCCCGCAAGCTGAGCATCTCTTTTCAAAGATTTTGACCGTAGGGACTCCGAGTAAACTCCCCAGCCATGCAAAAATGGTGGTAAACGATAACTTGGATTTCACACTCTCGCCTCCACATTGTCCTGTACCTGAATCCACCGTTCAAAAACATTCTGCCGGAAAATATTCTTGCGAAAGCGGAATATGACTGTAATATGATTTCATTGCCGCTTCACATGCTTCGCCTTCTTGCCATTTATACCCACCAGATCGGAGAGGCGCAAATGACAAGGTTCAAATGCCTGCTTTTTTTGGCTTTACTAAATCGAAGGCGAGCGCCGTCAGGCAACGGTCCTTTTCGCCGACATTTCCGGCTTTACAGATATCTGCAAGCAGATCGATCCCGAAGAAGTCGCCGCGGTGGCCAATGAAGCGCTAAAAGCTATGGCAGGGGCGGTTTATCAGTATGGGAGCTATCCGGAGTTAAACTGATTTGAGATCACAGATAATCACTCTGCTGACCGATTTTGGGCTTCAGGACGGATATGCAGCCAGCATGAAAGGGGTCATCCTGCAGATCTGTCCTGATGCGAAGCTGGTGGACATATCCCATCTCATCGCCCCTCAGAGCGTTCGCTCCGGGGCCTTTGTTCTTTGCGCTTGTTATGAGTATTTCCCCCATGGGACCATCCATCTGGCGGTTGTGGACCCCGGGGTGGGGACCGAGCGCGGCGCCGTCGCCATTCGGACCAGGTCGTGTTTTTTTGTGGGACCCGATAACGGCCTTTTCTCCCTGATACTGAGGAAAGAGACCGCTTGGGAGGCAAGGAGGCTGGAGAACCGGCAATATCGGCGAAGCCCGCTGAGCTGCACCTTGCACGGCCGCGACCTTTTCGCGCCTGCCGCAGCTCATATAGCCTGCGGCGCCCAATTCGACACGCTCGGGCCTGCCTGCGATCCGGTCTCCCCACACTGGGGCGAACCAGTCATCGGCAGAGGTGAAGTTAGGGGCGAGGTGATCCACATCGACCGCTTCGGAAACGCAATTACCAATGTGCTGGGTGAGACATTGGAAAAACAGGGACCGGTGGAAAAATGGATGATCACAGCCGGGAAATCGGCAATCAATTCAATTGAACAGACCTATGGCCGGGTCAGAACGGGGGAGCCGCTCGCGCTGACCGGAAGCACGGGTTTTGTTGAAATCGCCGTTAACCAGGGCAATGCGGCATTCCAACTGGAGTTGGGTTTGGGAACAAGAGTCACCTTCCGCCTCTCTAACGCCCGAAACTGACCGGATTAGAGTCCAGGAAGAATTCTTCGATAGAGAAAGCATTTCCTTAAAATAATTCAATTTTGCTGGATCAGGCCCCATTTTTCGACCGAAGTTCGGGTTTATTTCTTTCCGAATACTGTTAACTTATACAGTATTAGAAGCACCGGTGTTTTCACGTGGACACCGGCCTGGACCTTTGAACTTCCAAGGCATCCCGCGGCCGCGCTAAGCGGCGGACATCGGCAAGGGTTGTTTATAAGTCTATCATACGAGGAGGAACTAGATGGCTACTCGCATCGCGCTTAATGGTTTCGGACGCATCGGGCGCACCATTTTCAAAGTCATAAAGGACCGGAAACTGCCGCTGGAAGTTGTCGTATTGAACGACCTGACAACGCCCTCGGAATTGGCCTATCTTCTGAAATACGACTCTATTCATGGCGTCTGGCCTCACGAGGTCCAGGGGTCTGAAAATGAATTAATTGTGGACGGCAAGCCGGTTAAATGCCTCAAGATAACGGACCCCGCCCAGATGCCCTGGCGCGAGCTCAAAATTGAGATTGTTCTCGAAGGCACCGGCCGTTTCACCAACCGCGAGGGTGCCGAGAAGCACCTCAACGCCGGAGCGCGAAAAGTGATCATAACCGCCCCCGGCAAGGATATGGACGCAACCTTCGTAATCGGGGTCAACGAGGGGACTTACGACCCGCGCACTCACAATATCATCTCAAACGCCTCATGCACTACAAACTGCCTGGCCCCGATCGCCGCATTGCTCCACGACAGGTTCATAATAGAGCACGGGCTTATGACCACTATTCACGCTTACACAATGGACCAGCGCCTGCTCGATTCGACCCACAGCGACCGCCGAAGGTCCAGGGCGGCCGCACTCTCGATGATTCCGACCACGACCGGCGCCGCCAGAGCCGTAGCCGAGGTAATTCCGGACCTCAAGGGAAAGTTGGACGGCCTATCCATTCGGGTCCCCACTCCTAACGTTTCGCTCGTTGACCTGGTGTGCCGGGTTGGCAGGGATGTGACGAAGGAAGAAGTGAACAATGTTCTGGAGGAGGCCGCAAAAGGACCGCTAAAAGGAGTCCTCCAGTATGTGACTGAGGAACTGGTCTCGGTTGATTTCAATCACACCAATTACTCATCAAATGTGGATTCGAGGCTGACTAATGTCATGGCCGGCCGCATGGTTAAAGTATTCAGTTGGTACGACAATGAGTATGGCTATTCGAACAGGGTGGCCGAGTTGGCCGTTATGGTGGGCGAAGCCCTGGAATAGCGCCCTTTCCCCCATGCGCTGTGTCCGGAGCGCACGTGGCGCCTGACGCTTGGCCTCCCGCGAACGCCCCGTCTCTGGTCATGGACAGCTCAGGGACAGCGTCGAGAATGGCGGCGGCCTGCCTGCCCGCTACGCGCTCGCACGACGCAGAATGGTTATTTTTTTCGGTAGGGCGCTATATAAGTCTATCATACGAGGAGCATCTCGAGAGTGAAAACCATTGACGATCTTGATCTTAAAGGAAAGCGCGTATTCATGCGAGTCGATTTCAATGTGCCCCTGGATAAGGAACGGCGCGTAGGAGACGATCTTCGCATCCGCGCTGTTTTGCCGAGCCTGCGTAAGGTGCTCGATTCGGGGGGCAGGCTTATTCTGGCTTCACATCTGGGGAGACCAAAGGGCAAAGTGGCCTCTCAGTTTTCACTAAGACCGGTAGCGGAGCGTCTCTCGGAACTGCTGGCGAAACCCGTGCCCCTTCTCGCGGATTGCGTTGGCCCCGAGGTCGAAAGACAGGTTTCGCTCCTGAATGACGGTGAAGCGCTCCTATTGGAAAACCTGCGCTTTCATCCGGAAGAGGAAAAAAACGACCCTGAATTTTCCAGGCGTTTGGCCAAACTGGCTGATATTTACATAAACGAGGCTTTTGCCGTTTCTCATCGCGCTCACGCCTCCGTTGAAGGCATAACCCGCTTCGTGCCCGTCTGCGCCGCCGGATATCAGCTCCAAAAGGAGATTCAGTATTTCAAAAAGGTCATGGACAACCCGCAACGGCCGCTGGCAATTATTGTAGGAGGCGCGAAAGTATCGACCAAGCTGGGGCTGCTCGAAAATCTCATCTCCAAAATCGATTGCCTGATTATCGGCGGCGCAATGGCCAATACGTTTTTCAAGGCGCAGGGGAAGGAAGTAGGCAAATCGCTGGTTGAAGATGACTACATCGAAACGGCCGCACGGCTGCTTGAGTCGGCAAACAAAGGAGGAGTCAAGGTGTTCCTGCCGGTTGACGCGGTCGTTTCCGCTGACGCGGAGAACCGGGGAGACGCACGGCAGGTCTCAGTTGACAATATCCCCGAAGACAGCATGATTATGGACATTGGCGCACAGTCTGTCCAGGTCTTTGAGTCGGTCCTTCAAAGTTGCAAGACAATCATCTGGAATGGACCGATGGGTGTTTTCGAGACGCCCCCGTTTAACAAAGGCACTTTCTCCTTAGCCAAATTCATGGGGTCGCTCGACGCGCTGACAGTTATTGGCGGCGGCGATTCGGCCGCAGCGATCAGGCAGGCCGGCGCTGAAAACAAGGTAAGTTATGTCTCGACAGGGGGCGGCGCTTTTCTGGAGCTGCTGGAGGGGAAAGATCTGCCCGGCGTCTCTGCCCTTGAGAGATGCTGAACCAAAGACGGAGAGCGCTGCCAAAGGGGCGCGGAACATACGGAAAAAATTCTCTATAAAAACAGAGATTAGACTTTGCTGCAAACGGGGAGACGCAAAATGAACCCGAACAGAAAACCTCTAGTCGCGGCCAACTGGAAAATGCACAAAACCTTGGCCGAAGCCATCTCTTTGGTTAAATCGGTCCAGGAGGAAACCGGCCCCTGCGCTGACCGCGAAGTGGTGATCGCGCCTCCTTTCACCGCCCTGGAAGGGGTCGGGGGCATTCTGAAACAACCGGGCTACAGCCTGGCGGCGCAGAATTGCCACTGGGAGGAAAAAGGCGCCTTCACCGGCGAAATCTCACCGATTATGCTAAAAGACCTTGGATGCCAATACGTGATTGTCGGCCATTCGGAGCGGCGTCAGCTATTCGGCGAGAAGGACGAAACGGTGCGCTTGAAAGCGGGGGCAGTCTTCAGGGCCGGGATGGCGCCTATTATATGTGTCGGAGAAGTCCTCGACGAGCGCGAGCAGGGAAAGACATTCGAAATCGTCGCCAGCCAACTCGAAGGGGCGCTCAACGGCTTGAGCCCGGCGCAGGCGGAGCGGCTGGTTATCGCATATGAACCGGTTTGGGCGATCGGCACCGGCAGGACTGCAACACCAGGACAGGCGCAGGAGGTTCATGCTTTCATTCGCGATAAACTCGCTTCGATTTTCAACAAAGGGGTTGAAAAAAAGATCAGGATACTATATGGTGGTTCGGTTAAACCGTCTAACATAGATGAGCTTATGGCTGAGCCGGACATAGACGGCGCCTTGGTTGGAGGGGCAAGTCTCGAAGTCGGCTCATTCAAACGCCTTGTTCAGTTCAAATCTTGAGAGAAAAGTTTTAAACAAATGGGTATCCTGCTTATCCTTATTCACTTGATGGCCTGTATAGCGCTGATTGCCATAGTTCTGCTTCAAACCGGCAAGGGCGCTGAAATGGGAGCGGCATTTGGCGGCGCATCGCAAACTCTTTTCGGCGGATCAGGCGGCAGCTCTTTCATGAGCAAGCTGACAACGGGCGCTGCTATCGTGTTCATGATAACATGCCTGATGCTGTCTTTTATGTACAGGCCGGGGGTCCGCGGGGGCCGGTCGGTAATGACCGATATTCCCTTGGAACAACCCCAGGCGCAGCCGCCTGTGCAACCGCAGCCGGTAATTCCTGAAGCCCGTCCCGTACAGCCCGAGTCCCCCGGCCCCGCATCGCAGGCCCCCGAAGCTGCGCGAAAAGCCGAGGAAACGCCTCAGCCTGAGACCCAAGCCAAGCCGCCTGCTAAAGAACAGCCTCAGCAGGGACAAAAGAAGCAGGAGAAAGCCCCTGCCAAAAAACAATAAAGTCCTCGAACAGCATTCGCTTTAGCCGGAAGGCGGCGCGACCGTTTTCCGGCTTTTTCTTTTGTCTGCCGATGAGAAGCCATCCCGGCCGGATGTCCAGCCTTACCCGGCCTTTTGAGATACAAATTTACGCCATGCCATCCGCGCCACTCCTGTGCTCGCGCCCGGGTCCATTCGCGGGCTTCGCCCGCTCAGCGGCACTGACGCCGCCGGTTCTGCAGCAGGGGGGGCCTCGACCCATAAGCGCTTAAATAAGCGCCTG
>PLSV01000329.1 GCA_003165235.1 Syntrophobacteraceae bacterium | reverse complement strand
CGGAGACCGGGCCGGAAGGGGAGATAGAACCGTTTGCGCCCGCAGAGGCCGTAATGGTATAGCTGGGGGCGTTCGCCGCAAATGTAGCGGTTATGGAGTGCGGGGCTGAGACTGAAGTCAAAGTATAACTGCTCACCGGCCCCACCGAGTGGCCGTCGACCTGCACGTCGGCAACATAGTAGTTGACGCTTGGAGCGATGCTGAAGGTCTGATTTGCCCCGTGCGTCACGAAAAAGGTTCCGCTTGGCGTGATGGAGCCTCCTGGTCCCGCGGAGGCAGTCAGGGGTTGGACTATCAACTCGGTTGAAAGGCTGCTCTCGTCGTTGTTCGCATCGTAATCTCTGGCGGCAATGTAGTAGGTGGAGTTGGAAAGGTTCTGCAACGTGGCGCTCAGGTTGTTCCCGGCCTTTACACTGTTCGTATATTGTCCGGTGGCCACTCCATAATACACGTTGTACCCGGCGATGGGGCCTGTGCCGGGGTTCCATGCGACGGAAAGCTGTGCGGAGTAAGCTTGTCCCGTCGAGAGGAACAGTGCGAACGTCAACGCGAGAACGGCACAGATGCCGGGTAGTTGAAGCGGGTTCTTTTTTTCTGGGATCGGTGATCGACACATAAGGCGCCTCTTGCATGCGTGATGTCATTCATTGCCTTTATCTCGGCCTTGACACTAACGCATGAAGTGCGCCAAATACTTTTCGGCAAAAATATGTAGTTACATAGCACGCTTACGTGTAACAGCGTTTAGTGGTGAAGGGATCGGGTAACCAGTCCGTATTTTGAGATACGGACTTGTAATCTAGTAGCCCTTATTTTTTATATCCATTTTTTGCTTGGCGTTCCGGACGGCAAGAATTCAGCGGGGTGGGCGGGCAATCGCATAATCAAGGCGTTGGCGTGGGGTCCATGGCCGAGACCGCTTTGTCTAATTCATGCTGGCTGCGCTTTGCGGACGCCATAGAAGAAAAAACCAAGATCCCGAGCGGGATCCCCAAAATCAATCCAACGACCATTCCGGCCCAAAACATGGCAGCCTCCTCTTAAGATAGACTTATATACAACACTAAATAAGAAGGCGACAAAAATCGCTTGCGGACGCCCCTGAGCCATGCGCTTCGCGGAGCGCAGAAGGCCTGCCGCCGTATGCGCCTGTTATGAAGGAGCAAGCAGCAAAAGCCTTCCTTTGCGTCCTTCACCGCGCTGTGCTCCCTCTTCGTGGTGAAAGCAGTTCCCTGTATTTGCTAAGTCTTGAAAATTCTGCTAAATTGCCTCAATTTGGTTTTCTCTCGTCCGCTTTTTGAGTGGACTATGCCCTGGGTCTGCGGTGAGATGCTCTTTTTTTTCTGGTGAAGGCTTTTTCAAATGTACAACGTCTACTTCAGTTTCTCCTGCTCCCCTTTTGAAAATACCCTGGACCAGCGGTTCCTCTTCTTGAGTGAAAGCCATGAAGAGGTTATTGCGGCGCTGCTCTATTTCGTAAAGGAAAAGAAGAGCTTTGCGCTCGTTTGCGGGGATGTTGGGACGGGGAAGACGATGATCGTCCATCATCTTCTCGGCGGTCTGCCGGCATCCGTAAAACCGATACTGATTCCCTATCCTGACGTGGAATACATCGAAATATTGCGTTACATCGCGCGGGTCCTCAAGATCAACCCGAAAGGCAAGGGGGTCCTCGATTTAGCGGATGAGGTGAGGGCTGCGCTCACAAAGGCGAGTCTTGACGGCGAACAGGTCGTGCTGATCATAGATGAGGCCCATCTGCTTTCAACCGGGAGCCTCGAGCATATTCGGCTCCTCTCGAACATCGAGACCACGGAAAGCAAGCTCCTGCAGATACTTTTGATCGGCCAGAATGAACTGAGCCACAGGCTGCGCGGCGCAGGAATGCGCCAGCTTCGCCAGAGAATAAATGTGAACCGGTTTCTTTCCCCGATGAGCCCTTCCGAGACAATCNNAAAATGACCGGCGGGGTCCCGCGCAGCATAAATCGATTGTGTGATACGGCCCTTCTGATATGCATGTCCGAAAAGCGTGCCAAAGTAACGGGGAGGGTCCTCAAAAAGGCGCATGACGCCCTCCAGAGCGACGTTATGCTGGCGCCGAAAGAAAGTGAGGCCGGAAGATCTTTTAGAGACAAAAGAATCAGCGTCGAAAAATTGAAGCCGGCGTTTGCGAGCGGCGCCTTGGTTCTTCTCCTTGCGCTGGGCTTTCTTGGCTATAGAGGGAGTCTTGGTGAAAATCTCAAAGCCCGGATTTACGGCCCTCGTCCTCCAGAAGCAGTGAACGCGCTTACAAAGCCTCTGCCTCCTGTTCCCGAAGTGAAAAGCGAAGAGATCTCGAAGCCTGCGGGGGCCAAGGAAAAAAGCGATTCGAGTATTATGCCGGGTTTGGCGGCGCCGCAAACTCCCGGTCCATCACAGGAACGTCCCGAGGTCGTTCCCAAAGAAGGCGAACCGGCAGGGAATGTAGATGTAAATGTCATGAAGATCGAAACGGCCCATCCTTCTGCCGAAGGACCCGGACCCAATCAAGCGCCGTTCGAGGAATCACAGGCCAAAGGCCTGGTTCCAAATGAGAACGGGGAGACCGCACAAGTTCAGGGAGGAGATACCGGTCGAGAGATTCCCGCAAAAGGTGGAAATCCGAACGAGAAGGCCCAAAACCTTGAACCCGGGGGAAAAGGATTAAGGCCTTCCGATGCATTCACGATAACCATAAAAAGGGGGGACACCCTCAGCGGAATTGCCGTGCGATGGTTTCCTGAAGACCCGGCGTCCGGTCAGAAATCGATCCTGTCGGCCAATCCCCAGATCGATGACAAAAATCGGATCATGGAGGGGCAAATTCTGCGAATCCCCAAGGCCGGGGAAACCGATTGAGGGGTTGATGACAAGAACGAATTCAGAAATTGAGGGATTCCTCAATTCCTCGTGTGATAGACTTGTAGTAAGTTGCGCTCAAATTGAAGCAACCGAAAAGAGCGGGGAAGAGATTTTTCACTTTAAAGATGTCCCGCACCCCGCACGATTTGGCCGCGCGCGTCTGCGCGCGACCAAGCGCTCGGCGCCGGCGGCGGTTGCCC
>PLSV01000010.1 GCA_003165235.1 Syntrophobacteraceae bacterium | reverse complement strand
TATTGATGGTGGCGAGGAAGTTGACCATTTCTGCCGGTGAGAAAGTGAGCCAGTCAGCGCCGGTGAAAAAGTTGACCGCCATGCTTTTTCTTCCCATTTTGCACGCGCAAAATCCTTCTACTTCCTGTTTTTCTTCTTTCTTTACTTCCCCGATGTGGGTATTTGGTTTTTTATGCTTCACTCCTGTTTGGGAGCGAAGCCATGAAGATCAGATGTTTCCATTGCCGCAGCCTCTTTGATTCCAATCCTCGGATAAAAAACCAGAAATATTGCAGCAAAAAGGAATGCCAACGCGCCAGAAAACGTGAATGGCAAAGGCAGAAGCTCGCAACCGATCCAGACTATACTGCCAATCAGCGCCATTGCCAGAAAGAGTGGCACAAGCAACGTCCAGGGTATTACCGGGACTATCGGAGAAATCACCCTGAATCGGCCAGGCGAAACAGACTTCTCCAAAAATACAGGGATACCAGGAGGCGCCCACCTCGGCCGCTTGCAAAAATGGACGCATTAAAACCCGCATCGATCAAGGTGCCAGGAGCCTACTACCTGATTCCGATGCTTGCAAAAATGGACGCGTCAGTCCAGAAAGTTGTCCTTATTCCGCGATGTTGAATCCTGTTCCGCTGCTTGCAAAAGATGACTCGATGGCCAGCCCCTCTGCTTGCGTGTTAGCGTCCTTTGCGGAAAGGAGAAAAGAGATGATCGAAAAAAAGCCTCTTGTGCCTGAGCGGATTCGCGGGATTGAGGGAAGCTTTGCTTTCATTGAGCATCGTTTTCTTCGAGACGGTTTTTTGTGGCGTCTTAGCCACCATGAACTCCTGGTCTACTTTTTCCTTGTCCTTGCGTGTGATCGCCAGGGCATGTCTTATTACGGCTACGAAAAAATCTGTTCCCAATTAAAGCTCTTGCTCGATGACTACATACACGCCAGAGACGCCCTTATCCGGAGGGACCTGATTGCCTTTGACGGGAGGCTCTTTCAGGTGCTTTCGCTTCCTCAAGCCCCTGCTCCTCAGGGAAAAGCCGCCAAAGCCCCTCCTGGCCCACAACCTTCCGAGCAGATTGGCAATATCCTCTCCCGCTTCCTTGGAGGCAGTTAATGTTAGATCAACGAATGATCTTTGAGATACACAGGCTTTCTCACGAAGGGATCTCTTTAAGAAGGATCTCCGCCATCCTTGGCCTGAGTCGGCAGGCGGTTACTAAATACCTCGTTGATCCCGCTCCCGCCAGAGCCATCGTTCAAAGGCCAAGCAAACTTGACCCCTTCCGATCCCAGATTGCGCGGTTCCTTGAGACCGACCCCGAAGTCAGCGGCCAAGTTATCCTGCAGCGCATCAGGGATCTCGGATTTGATGGTGGATATACGATTGTAAAAGATTACGTCCGCAAACTTCGTGCTCCTCGGCAAAAAGAAGCGTTCATACGGTTCGAATCAGCTCCGGGAGAGCAATGCCAGATCGATTGGGGCCACTTTGGCTCCATTGCTTACGACAACACAACAAGGAACCTCTCTTGCATGGCGGTCATCGAGAGCCACAGCCGCATGCTCTACCTTGAGTTTACCCACTCGCAGGGCCAGGAGACCCTGCACCGCTGCCTGCTAAATGCTTTCCGTTTTTTTGGCGGAAGCCCGAAGAAGCTCGTCCACGATAATATGAAAAGCGCTGTCATTGAGCGTGAAGGCCCCCTCATCCGCTTCAATGAGGCTTTCCTCTCCTTCCTGCGTCCTTTTAGGGTTGTTCCCATTGCTTGCAATCCCGGAAAGGCACACGAGAAAGGGAAAGTGGAAAAAGGCGCTATTCACTACATCCGGCACAACTTCTTCCCGTTAAGATCCTTTAGAAACCTCGATGACCTGCAGGTTCAGGCCAACCATTGGCGAGATGAGATTGCCAACAGGCGGGTTCACAGCACAACCGGCGAGCGCCCCTGTGATCGCTTTAGAAAAGAAGCCCTGATCCCCCTGCCCGAGTTTCTGCCGGATTGCCGCGACGCAGCGCAGCTTAGAGTCTATGATGATTTTGCAGTTCACTTTGATGGCAACTGGTATACCGTGCCGCCTTGGGCAATCGGCAAGAAGGTTGCCGTCAAAGCCGACAACCAGACTCTAACCGTCTACTTCAAAGACCGGCCGATTGCCACCCACAACAGATCCTGGCTGCGCAAGCAACGGATTGAATTGCCGGAGCACAGCGAGGCCGCCAGAAAGCATAAAGAGAAATATTGGCTCTCTCGGGAAGCTGCCGCTCTCTTGAGCCTGGGTGAAGAGGCAAAAGTCTATCTCGAAGAGCTTGCAACAACCGGTCAATCCTTAAAGCGGAGTATGAAAAAGCTTCTTGCCCTGGAATCGGACTACGGCGCACAAGCTCTCCTTGAAGCAATCCGTTATGCAACCGCCCACCGTGCATTCGGCGCCGACTATATCGAAAATATCCTCATCCAGAAAATGGCTCCGAAAAGAGAGCATCCGCCTGTGACACTCAGCCGGGAACCCCTCAATCACATCCGTTTGATCGAACCGTCGTTGGCTGAATACGACGCCTTTGTCATAAAGAGAAGAAAGGGCGATCAGTGATATGGACTCTCTTCGAGAAAAACTCATAAAGCTGCACCTAAAAGTCATGTCCCAGCATCTTGAGCAGGTATTGGAAGAGGCAAAAAACAAAAACCTGAGCATTCTGGCAGTTCTTAGCCGCCTGGCCGATCTTGAACTTGAATACCGCCGGCAGGCAGCGGTAAAGCTTCGGTTCACCCAATCAAGGCTCCCCGACAGGCTTACGATTGACCAGTTTGACTTCAATCATCACAAATCTCGGAAGGAGCAGAAGGAGAGAATCCTCTCCCTTCTGGACTTGGAGTTTATCAGGGAAAGGATGGATGTCATCCTGATCGGAAATCCGGGCACCGGCAAAACCTTCATTGCTCAATCTGTCGGCTTTGCCGCATGCAGTGCTAACCAGAGAGTTCTTTTTACCAGCGCCATGGACATGATCAACCACCTGGCCGCTGCCGAAGCGGATCGCTCCCTGCTACGAAAACTCCATCATTACCGGTCACCGGATCTTCTGATTGTTGACGAGCTGGGTTATCTGGCGCTTGGCCAGCAGGGATCAAATCTTTTCTTCCAGATCATCAGTGCAAGGCATCAAAAAAAGTCCACAATCGTGACGACTAATTTGCCTTTTGCCGACTGGGGGAAAGTCTTTGACTCAACTACTGTGGCCACAGCGATTGCTGACCGGCTCGTCTATCGTTCAGAAGTCCTCATTCTGGAGGGGAAAAGCTATCGGCGAAAAGAAAAGTAGAAGGACATCCCACCATGATAAAAGCTGGAGACCTCTGCTATCCTCGGCATTGGCCTCAATGCAAACTCTCGCGCATCACTGGGCAGCGGGGACGCATTGGTTCGTTTCCGACCGCCACTGGTAAAGTTCCAAACCACCAGTTTTGGTAAACTTCCTGACCGCCGTCAATATCTGTTCACAGGGACACTCAAATTTCGTCATTCCGGC
>PLSV01000256.1 GCA_003165235.1 Syntrophobacteraceae bacterium | reverse complement strand
CGAACCCCGCCCAGGACGTTTGTAAAGGCATCAGGGACCAATCGCGCCCCATAAAGGAATCGCCACGACCTCTTGAATCTTTATGCCGACCAAGCTATCGAGACTCAAGGGGTCTTGCTCGTTATCGCCCCCAATAGCGGCGATTCGGTGACTATTGAGGGCTAAGGCTCTTCTCATCTGCGCTTTCTCCCTTCGTAAATCCACTATAGCCAGCTACCACTACGATGTCAAGTCCTATTTCGCCCTATCTCGATAAAATTTGTGCGTAACCGATAAAATAATTTTCGCTTTACCACTTGACTACCACCCAATTCGATGATATAAACTATGCAAAATTCCAATAGGGAAGGATAAGGCTATGGAATCTGAAAATGGCATTGGGAACAAAGGTAGGCTCAGGAGTCCAAATTATCCGGCGCTCACCCTCCAGAAGAGCTTGGAGCTTGTCAAGATGCTTCTGGATGTCCACGGCAGGCGTTCGGTCCCACTGGGAGTTGCCGCACAAGATTGGGGCATCCCTGCTGCGAGCAGCTACACCGCTCGACATCTGGCTGCTTTAGTAGCATACGGGCTTGTAGAAACTGAAGGGATTAAGGATGGGCGGAAGCTCAAAGTTTCTGACCTAGCATACAATATTTTCATTGACGATAGGCCGGAGTCCAAGGACCGGGCTGCTTTGATGAAAGAGGCGGCCCTAAAGCCCGAGATATTTCGGAAATTGTACGATGTGTATCCTGAAAAATTACCAGCAGATCACGCTCTTGACTACGAACTGAAGAAGGATCACAAATTCAATCCAAACTCCGTCCATGATTTTATCGGCATCCTTAAGGCGACTTTTGACTTTGCAAAAGTGTACGAACATGATATATCGGAAGCAGAAATAATTCCGGCTGAGGAGAAAAAAATGATAGCTGCTTCTGATAAAATTCCAGTAAAAGAAACTGCACCGATAGGGAAGGCGGGTTTTGTTCTGGTGGCAGGTGACCGTGAAATTGCCAATTATCCCGTTCTCCCAGGGCTGAAGGCCCGTATTTTAATGTCGGGGAAAACACCCGTTACCGGAAAGGCCATTGAAAAGTTGATTGCATTATTGGGTCTCAATAAGGAGGACTTAGCCGAAAGTGACTGCGGAGAAGATCAGCCTTCCCAACATTGAGAATGCAAAGAAGGCAGTAGAGGGACTTCACGGGTGCAAGGCCAACTTTATCGAAACCGTGGTGGTGACTGAAACCTTCCAGGGGCAAGCTGTCTGGCAAGGGATCGTCCATGTATTCGAGATCGAAGGCCATCCTACAGCCACGCGCTGTTATGCCTGGTCCTCGCCGATAGAGGAAAGCATAAAGCGGAAGTTTTTTGCGGTTTTACATGTGCCGCCCGTCATATCGGCGAAGGACGCGGTACGGGCGGCTATAGTTCAAGAACATAGGAATAAATAAATAGGCGCTGGTTTTGACTATGCGGTGGCTATCCCATTTTTTTTAGCTTCTCGGCAGGCATTTCTGGTTTCAAGAGTTTGCTGGCGAAGCCTTGAAATGAGAATGTCATTGAGAAGCCGCCGATCATATGGAACCATGTTTTGGAAAACCAATTTTTGTTTCAAATCTTCGCTGGTGTGGCACATAGCAAGTTTTCCGAATGCCTCATCAATGAAAGAAACGGAAGCAATGAGCAGGTTTCCGAAGTCAATGTGGAATTTACGCGTTTTATCCCAATGTTCCGTCAAGATGCGATTGATTATTTGGCCGTCTTCGCGAGTGACCATTTTTTTATCGCAAACGTTTTGAATGTCAATTTTCATATCGACTCCTTAGAAAATCTGGCCCTCTTGATCGATAAGAAAGTAGAGCGTTTCCTTATCCTTGTTTATTTCCAAATTTATTATCGTACCAGTAAACGGAAGAGACATGGTTTGTTTTTTGAGTCTTGTCCTTGATCCCCTAAAATCCCAGACAGCCTTCCCATCTCCTGATAGGATTGACATCTGCCCCCCGTTAACTTTAATCAATCTCTTGATCCAACCAAGACCCAAACCGCCGAACTCCCGCGTGGTAACTCCATCTTTGATCGCAAGCTTAATCGCTCCGTATGAGTCTTGAATCTGGTCAGAATATTTTGGGGAAAGCTTTGCATAAAGGCCAACTCCGAAGTCGGCGACACACAATCTGATAAGATTTGTGTAAGCTTGGGCACAAACGTAGCATCCTTTCTCGGACTCGCTATGGTCGAAGGCGTTGGTCATGATTTCGTTAATCGCCATAGTCAGAGAACCTTGCAAACCTTCGGACATCGTAATGGCATTGTCAAAAACCTCCACTATCTGTTGAGTGAGAAGGTAATCAATGGAAGTGAGTCTTCGCAACTGCACATGAGAGTTTTCAATCTTTTGTTTTTTAAGGGGAAGATGGAAAAATTCATGGAATCCAATTCCAGAAAGAAAATTCTTAGTCTCTTCGTTTTCTGGCGGTCCATATTGTACTTTCTTGTTTTGGCTAAGACATTCAGAAATCGTGCCAGCCAAAAGCACAATCCCAAACGGAGTAAGAAAATGAGTCTTACTGAGATCGAAAATGATCTTATCGTCTTGAGTTTGTCTGGCTGTTTGGCTATAACTCAGAACCCGATTCGAAGTTGCGACAACTATGTGACTCGGATATTTTAGAACCATTTTCGCTGCTCCGCGCGTTGGACAATGAAGATAACACATACAGGGGGAATGGGGTAGTGGGTTAATTTCGAGCGAGGGAAAATAATTCGGCATTCGCATTCAGGGTCGGACCTTGCCAAATCATTGCTGCTCAGGGAAAGAGTGGCCATAATCGACCATTTTTTACTCTTAAAATGCGGTTTTCGGCCATTTGACCGGCTAATCTGTACCACTTTGTAGTTTATGGAAAGTGGCTAGAGATGTGCGGAGCCGGACGAGACTTCTTAATACAGGGTGGAGCTTGCGATCCGCACTTTGATCACCCAACTGGCGGCGATACATTTCAAGTTGATGCCTGATTGCTTCAAGACTGTTGCAGATTCCTGTGATCGTACTGGCGCCTTCTGTCCGGGTGGCTCATGGAAGTCGAGGTAGTGGATGGATTGTTCGCATGTTGCGACGCGCCAGGAGATATTCGCGCTGTAGATCGGTTTGGGTGACCTGGACATAGCGCATCGTCATCTGTATGTCGCGGTGTCCGAGAATCTCCTTTAAAGCTGGAAGGCTGATACCGGAGCGAAGCATCATTGTCGCGTAGGTATGCCTAAGCTGGTGAGGACGAACGGGTTGGCACTGCGCCCGTTGCGACGCATTTTTGAGGGCCTTTTGCACCCGCCTGTAAGATAGTTTCCGGCCGTTTAGCGTAAAAAGGGGAGAGGCAGGATCGGCAGAAGCGGAAGCTCCAACCATGCCAAGAATGCGATCCAATACTCTGCGCGCCTCAGCGTCAACGGGGACCAAACGTTCGTTGTGGAGCTTTCCGAGTGGGACATGGAGCGCCCAGTCATCACCGCCCAGGTGATGAAGGCAGTCATTTCTCAATCCAAGGCATTCGCCTACCCGCATGCCGGTTGCACGAATCAAAAGGAGGATATTGGACAGCAGGTCATCGGTTTTGCGTAACTCGCGGTTCAAAAGGTCGTCCACTTCGGGGGAAACGGGTTTTGGCAGGTACAGATCCTGAGGTGGAAAGTCCCGCGGCAAAATAAGATTCTCGGCAACAGGATATCCATTATCGGCCAGATCATTTAGCAAACGCCGGACACAGAAGATTATCTGAAGGCGTGAGCCGTTGGCCAAAGGCGGATTCCTTTCCGCAAGACTTCGGAGCCAGGCGAGGACATGCGGATTGCGCTGCAGCTGGGCGGGCGCCTGGAGTTCGGGGTAGTTCCGGTGGAGGTAGCGCACAAACCCATTCGCATGGATTCGATAACAGGCAAGGGTGCTCGGTCTGAGCGTTGCGGACAAAGTCTGGAGTTGTTGCTTAAGAAGATGAGCGAGAAGACTATCCACTTCTGGGCAAACAGGTTTTGGCGGATATTGACGCCGGGTGTCCTGCGGCAAAATCAGATTTTGAGCAATGGGGTGTCCGTCGTCGGCCAGAGTCTTGAGTAGACGCCGCGCACCGGTGATGATTTGCAGGCGTGTGCCGAGGGTAAAAGGCGGGCTTTTTTCCGAAAGGCTTCGGAGCCAGCCGAGAATATGCGGATTTCGTTGAAGCTGGGCAACAGTTCGCAGTTCGGGGTAGTTTCCGTGCATGTAGCGCACAAACCGGTTAGCACAGTATCGATAGTGTTCAACCGTAGCCGGTCTAAGGGTTGGGGGCAACGTCTGCACCATTTGCTCAAAAAGGTCGCCGAGTTGGTGCGATGGCTTTTTGGTCATGGGGTCTCCGGAAGTGGAGGATGGCCGCGGTTCTCAATAGCGCGATGGAACTCGCGCCATACATCCCGGGGACAGAGCTGGACGTAGAGCATGGTGGTATGGATATGAGAATGGCCCATGAGCCTCATGAGGGCCGGAAGGCTGATCCCGGCGCGGACCATATCCGCTCCGAAAGTATGCCGGAAGCGATGTGGATTGGCTTTCGAAACGGAGCTACGGCGGCGGTGATGACGAAACACGGTCCGGAGCCCGGCCGGCGTCAGTGGCTTGCCCCAGTTTGGACCCTTGAGAACGACAAACACAAAACAGGAGTTTGTCCTTGGCCTTTCCACGTTAAGATAGTTCTCGATCAACTTGATTGTTTGCGAATCAAGGGGGAGCAATCTTTCCCGGTTTCCTTTTCCCTGGACGAGTATCTGGCTTTGAACGAATCGAAGGTCTTCGAGCTTGAGGTTTAGGACCTCACAGGAGCGAAGCCCGTTAAACAACATCAGGGCTACAATGCTCAAGTCGCGAAAGGTGCGAAAACCGCTCCAGAATTTATCGACCTCCGTGGCCGTTAGTGGAACCACAATGCGGCGGGGCGCTTTCACCCCGAGTCTTCGCAAAACCCTGCGGCGTCGTGCATAGCCGAAGGGCGGGGATAGACTGAAGGTACAGCCGTGAGTGCGGCCTTGCGCAGGGATATCACGCCCATAATGGAAGCGGTACAGGCATATAGCCACGGTAAGTCGGTGATTGATGGTTCGAGGTGCGGGTTGAGGCTGATGCTCCAACTGGTAATGGATGTAGTCAGTGAGCTTGCCCTCGGTGAGACCGGGTAGCTCAATGGAGGCAACTGCAAGNNCAGCGTGCAAGATTCACCAGGTCGTAGGCATAGGCTCGAAGCGAGCGCAAAGAAAGCCCTCGCAGGCGTTGGGCATCCAGGAACTCGTTAGCCCAATCCACCTCATAGCGTTCATCCTGCAATAGCCGATAAGGGCTTTGGCTCGGGGGCGCGCATGGATCGAAGGAAGCGCGCACTCTCATGGCTTTCCCCTGCGGCGGTTAGCCCGGCTGGGTTTTGCTCCGAAGGCCTGGCGGCAGATGTGGTCGATGGTGGCTGGATCTTCTCTTTCCATATCAGCCGGGGTTCTTAGGATGGATGAGGGGGTCCATACGGGGCGCTCTGGAAGCGAAAAAACCTGAAAGATAGTTCCGTCAAAGGCGATAAGGTCCTTTTGGATCAGTCCATCCCTGGCTTGCAGGTAGTCATCGAGGTCGAGTGCAAGAAGGGAGCAGATCTTGTCGTAGCTGTAGAAAGAAAGTCCCTGCCGGTCGGAGACCAGTACAAGCAGGAAGTAGAGCAGAAGCTCATGATGGGAAAGAGCGCCGAAAAACCCATCCCTGAGAAACCGATGCTCGATGTAGGCGAAGCTTCCCTGGATGGAGCGCAGTCGTTGCGGGATGAGAGGTTTTTTGTGGATCATCGGCCGTATCCTTTCGGACAGGAGACTAGCGCACACTATTGGCCAAAGCTATCGAGTCCTCTTTTGCAATCACCACCTCTGATCGTAACTATTGGAATCAGCAAAACTTTTTGGGGTGACGCGTCCATTTTTGCAATCAGCGGGAGGAGGTAAAAAGCTCCTGGTTTGTTTACTCGAGCGGGTTTTAACTCGTCCATTTTTGCAATCACCCGAGTCCTGGCGTTTCGGCAGCATTGGAGGAGGTTGTTACGTTGTCGACAATCGGGGCGGTCCCGGCGGAATTTTCTGTAGTAGCCTGGATGTCG
>PLSV01000069.1 GCA_003165235.1 Syntrophobacteraceae bacterium | reverse complement strand
GCTCCGTGGAAATCCAGGCTAGCGACAAGGAATCCGGGGTATAATCTGTTCATAGCGAACCCCCCGATTCCGATGAGCACTGGGACGAGGACTGATACCACTTTCCAAAGGAGTGATGGGTCCCACATACTAACATCCTGCAATGGATTACTGAAATCGTTGTGATTGTAAATCGTATTGTCCTATAATACATGGCATTCCCCCTTTGTCAACGAGAATATCCCAAAAGAGTTGCTACCTTAAAATGGGATATTCCGTTATTTTTTGTCCGATTTTCCAGGTGAAAGAGTTGATAAAAAATGGTGAGTTGGGTTTGGTCTATTACCTTTTTGATCCTGGGAGTCATCGCCGGGATTTTCGGGTTTTCCGCAATCGCCGGAACAGCGACATGGTTAGCGCAGGTGCTGTTTTTTCTATTCCTGACCGCTTTTATCGTATCGCTTTTCTGGGGCCGAAGGGGCGGGAACGGAGCGTAACCCAGGAGTCAAATTGACTCTTAACGGACGCCAAGCCTCATTTCGGGTCCGATTCGACCCCAAAAAGCTTTACCGACTTTACAAAATTTCTGACAGGTCTACCGAAGCGCCTATCGAAGCACGTGTTTCCCATTTCCCATCGACGCACTTGAAACAATATATATCCATGCAGGATTCCGATCCATTGGGATATATTACGCCGTCTTCCAAACAACCGCTTTTCTGTTTCTGATCGGCCATTTCGACCTCCTTTGCCAGGTTCTAACGCACCATATAACTATAAAAATCAGAACCTGTCGTGGCAAGTCGCCCTTGAGTTCGAATCCTGTCCGCCGAGCTCGATGGTTGCCTTAGAGGTCAGGGCTGCTCTTATTCCATCGTGCAGTCAGTGGGTTCGGCCGGCCTGGATCTCGACGGCCCGATTGCCTGCCCGCGAGGCTGGCTGCTCTTTTTCCCTTGCTTTCTTGCCATGGATACTATCAAACCCGAGCACGAAAACACGGCAAAAACGATCAGACCTGTCTGCATGCTGGTGACGAACGAAGGGACAGTCGCTTTTGTTACAGGCTGTCCTCCCATTAAAAGGGAGAAAACCAGCGTGATCGTTGTCATGCTAATAACCATCCCCAGCGTACGCACGGTTCCTATCATACCGGAAGCCATGCCGTACTGCCGTGGCGCCACGCTTCCCAGAATGGCGACCGTATTCGGGGTTACGAACACACCGAAGCCTGTCCCGATCACTATGAGTTCAACGGCGATAAGCCACATCGAAGCTTGTGTTCCGACTGTCACAGCGATAGCGATCAATCCGGCGCATACAGCAGCGATCCCGAAATTGGCGACCCTTGCAGGAGCGCCCCTGTCCGTTATGCTCCCCGCCAGCGGCGAGGCCAGCATCTGGGTAAGCGGCTGGACCAGCAGCAGGAACCCCGCGTTGCGGGGAGACATGCCCAGGGCATACTGCAGGTAGAGGCTCATGAAGAAGGTGAGACCAAAGGTCGCGGCATAGCTGCTCATTGCGGCCAGGCAGCTCAGTGTAAAGAATCTGTTCCGGGCGAATATAGAAACGTCCAGAAGCGGGGTTGGAGTGCGGACCTCCCGGAAAACGAACACGAGGACCGATGCGAAGCCGCCGAATATCATCAGCGGGCCCGCTTTCCATTGGCCCAGGTGCGAAGCGCCAAGCATGATCAGCGCAACGCCCAGCGCAAATATGACGCTGCCCTGCCAGTCTATTGTCTCGCGCCGGACGCACCTCACATCATCCCTCAGGCGCAAGACGCACAGGAGGCATGCGGCAACGCCGAAGGGCACGACAAGCCAGAAAACGTATCTCCAACCCAGATGGCTGGTTATAAATCCACCAAGGACGGGACCCGAGGAAAGGCCCGAATAGGTGAAAGCCGAAACCACGCCAACCTTTCTGCCGCGAATTTCCACGGGGAACGCGGAGGCGACCAGGGCCATGCTGCCGGATAGAAGCATGGAGGCGCCCATTCCCTGGAAGAACCGCTGGATCAGCAGCATGTCGATGCTTTCCACGAATCCCAGAGAAGCAGTCAATACCGTGAACAGGACAAGGCCGATGAGGAATATTTTGACTCGGCCCACCAGGTCGCCCAGACGCCCAAAAGTCAACATGGATATAGCGGGCGACAAAATATAGAGCTGTTCCACAAGACCGAGTTGCTGGGCTGATGCGTTAAACTCCCTGCCGATCGAAGGCAGCGCCACTCCCACCGCGGTAAGCATCAAAGGCACCATGAACTGAGCCACACAGACGGTTAGCAGAACAGCCCCAGGCGAAGTTACTTTCCTTTGTCCCATTTGTTCCCTTTGCTGCGATAAGATTGTCTCGGGAAATGATAATGCCTATGCTTGAACACTCAATGCCTGAGGATTTCCGGACCCGGCTGCATGCGAAGTATCTCAAATACTATCAGATTGTCAAAGTCAAGGTTCCATCTGCCTGTCATCACCAATGACAGGACGTCTGAATACGGATTGTAGAATCGTTACGCAGCGATAGGGAGAAATCCAAGACCTTTTCTACTATTTTATAGTATAACAGCGCCACGCAAATACTCTGTAATTTCAATGGCGCCTGCCGGAGGCAGCCTCATGATCTCTGATAAATCTATTCCCGGTGAGATTGTACGTCACGATCTCGGTTGGAATAAGCAGACGGTCCCGCCCCGAAATATCCTGGTTGACAACATTTTGTCAGACTTTTTCCTCGTTAGACAGTACGGATGACGTCATTTCGCCGCCGATCTCTTCATGCGCCCACATGTCGTCTCCGGTACGCATGGCATGTCTCTTCAGTTGTAAACGACGGCTCCAGCCCGCGGTGATTGCGCCTGCCTTACAGGCGGTTGGGTAGCCGGCTCATTCAATTCCTGTCCTCAAACGATTTATGTTGCGATTCCGGTATGTTCAACAACAACCTTAACCTTTAGTTCTGAAAGGAGGAGGAAATGAAGAGCAGGGTTATTATTGCATGTCTGATCCTTGGGCTCGCCGGGATTGCGTGCTCGCCATTGAAAGCCGGCGGCGCCCAGTTGACCCTTGGCACGCTGGGGGCAACCTTGCAGTTGAAGGATACGATGCTCTTCACCGCCGTTCCGATCATCAATACCGGAACGGCAGCGGTTGAGGACCTGGTGCTAACCGAGATCAAGCTCAATTTCGGGACGCTCACAACGCCGTCCCTGCCGTACAGGTTTGACGTGGACATGCTTCCGGTGGGGGACTCAATGGTCTTCGACGCCGACTTCGCCAGCACCCCGGGCGCATTGTTCACCCCCGGCAAGACCTATACTCTTACCGTGGGGGGGACCTATAATGTCGGTAAAACCAGGCACAAGTTCACGCTCACAGCCAATGTGCTTCTGGCGCCCGCTTCGCCGGGAGAGGCAAACATAAGCACAACGAAAACTATATCGCCGCATACGGTTACGGGCGCGAAGTTCCCGCATATACCGGCAGTTGACAATGACAAAGATGTCAACACGGCGGCGCCGCCGGTCCCGACCGGGCCGTTTGTGCCGCTTACCCCGACGCCAACACAAACAATGATGAACCCTGCGAACCCCCTGGGTGAGGCGACTCCGATTCTTTCCGGAGGCGATCCCCCAGTTGTTTTCGATGTCAACAACAGCCTGGGGCTCACTTCGGGAACCACCAACGGCACAGTCGCCAACGGCTCCAGCGGCGCCAAATTCGACTACGGCGCCGTGGAGCCAAGCGGCGCGGTAACCGGCGGTGGCGTTATCTTCGGTACGGCGAACTGGGTTGGGTTTTATTCGACCGACGGGGTTCACTTCACGCAGTTGGATCCGACCAAGATTTTTCCCAACGACGCGGTCTGATACTGCTGCGACCAGCAGGTACAATATGTGCCAAGCATAGATCGCTTCGTCTGGTTGCTCCAGGGCAACGGGTATCGCCTCGCGGTGGCCAGCCCGGCGAGCCTCATAAGCAGCAAGGGCACCGCTTGGACTTATTGGAATCTCACGCCGCAGCTTTTCGGCCAACCAGCCAGCACCGGCTTCGATTACCCCGATTTGTCAGTGGGAAACAACGAACTCTACATTACCTGGGATGCGGGGATACCGTGCCCGAAGGGCTGCGTTCAGGGTTACCAGGTCGCGCGGACATCGCTGGCCGGACTTAAGGCGGGCGGGACTATCACGATCGGCTATACAAGTCCTGCGAATGGCCCCAGTAGCGTAACTTGGGGCCTCCACCCCACGCAGGACACGGGTGATACAGTTTTCTGGGCCGGACACGACGGCAACAACCAATTGAGGGTTTTCTCCTGGGCCGAAACGTCGAACACTTACTACTGGCGCGACGTTGGAATTTCAAGCTGGGCGAATAACGCTCCGACCTCGACCACGCCGGATGGAAAGGATTGGCTGGCCTATAACTTCACTACGGCGGTCTTTCCACGAAATGGCATCATCGGCGCGACCCGGTCCGGAGGCAGCATCTGGTTCGCGTGGAGCGCGGGGACGGACGGCAATTTCCCGCAGCCCCACATCGAGATGGTGCAGATCGACGACAGCACCTTCAGTTTACTCCAGCAGGTGCAGATCTGGAGCAGCGGTCTGGCGTACGCCTATCCGGATCTGGCCACCAATGCCTGCACTGGGGAAATCGGCCTTTCTGTAGAGACCGGCGGTAATGGAAATTATGAAAACCATGCTGTCGGCTTCTGGGGGGATTTTATTACATACCAGACGACAAACAGCAATTTCGGCACGGATCGTTACGGAGACTATTCAACCATCCGGCAGGCGACCTCGACCACTGCGAACCCCGGGAACCTGTTCAGCGCGTTCGGCTATGGGTTCGAGAAGGCAGGCAAGGGCAGTCAGGCCGATATCCATTATGTCCTGTTCGGCCGGACGCCCAAATCGTGTAGTAATAGATAACACAGAGAACAGGCAGGCTCGGAAACAACCTCGGATCAAGGAGGAACAGCGGCGAAAAGTGACAGGATGATTTGAAGTTTGGTTAAAGGGCGAGACCAGGTATCTCGCCCTTTATTGTATTCTCACACGGGTCAGGTTCCCCCGCTTTCGGGCATCCCGATCTTTTCCTTTTGTCAGGATAGCAAAGTGGTCAGAATAGTATGTTAACCAAGTTCACTTGACACACAACTTGCGTTTTTTATACGGATATGGGAAGGTTCTATGGCTTTTTGCGCCAAACAAGTCATTCACAGGTCTAAGTGCATAAATGCAAAAACCTGCTCGCTCGAGGGCCATTCTCGTTTTGCTTCTGTGCGCCGCCGTCTGCGGCTGTGCCCGGATGGAGTGGTCCGGCCTTGAGGTTGCGTTACTCTCCCTGGACTGCCTGATTGTAATAGGTTTCATTCTGTGCGCCGCAAACCGTCTCACCCTGGATGCAGCGGGACCGCTCAAGGGGGGCCGGCTCGGGCCGTTTCTTTGTCTGGCGGGGCTTTTCACGCTCATCCTGGGC
Organism: Syntrophobacteraceae bacterium; assembly: GCA_003165235.1. Taxonomy (GTDB): domain Bacteria; phylum Desulfobacterota; class Syntrophobacteria; order Syntrophobacterales; family Syntrophobacteraceae; genus SbD1. Next base: position 22,198 of record PLSV01000069.1, on the reverse strand, counting down.
GCCAAGCTGCATCTTATCAGTGCTTTCGGTTCGGATGTCCCTTTTTGGGACCAGTGGAATGCCGAGGCGCCCTCTTACTCCCAGCTTTTAAAAGGCGTCCTGGACCCTTCCAGCCTCGTGGCGCCCCACAACGAGCACCGGCTGCTTTTCATGCGGCTGCTCCTCTTCAATCTCTTCGACCTTAACGGCCAATGGGACCCGCTGCTAGAGATGGCCGTCGACGCAGTCATACACGCTCTGATATTGACGTGCCTCTGCATGGTCCTCTGGCGCCTCGCGGGGAGAAAACACCTCGCCGAGTTCTGCATAGCGCTCGCTTTCATCGGTGTGCGGCCGTTTGCATGGGAAAACACGCTGGAGGGCTGGCAGTCGCAGCTTTATTTCGTGCTCGGTTTCTCAATTCCTGCAATGCTTCTGCTGCTCGGGCCGCGTCCATTTTCTTTTTACTGGTTTCTCGGCGTTGCGGCGTCGGCATGCGCCTACTTCTCCCAGGTTGGCGGACTTTTTGTTCCGGCTGCGGCCGCCTGTCTTCTGTTGTTTGGTTGTTTGACCGAGCCTCGCCGTTGGAAAGGGTTCATTGCGGCTTTCATCGTTCTGATCTCGCTCTGCGCCCTGGAATATGCATGGGTCCCGCATGTTGATTATCACGAGGCCATCAGGGCCAGGAGCTTCCTCGATTTTTTCTGGAAATTCGGGACATTCGTTTCATGGCCTTTGCAGAATTGGCTTTTTGGCCCAATTCTCTGGTTGCCCGTCATGATTCTTGCCTGGCGGCAGATAAGCTCCCGAAAGGTTAGCGGCTTGTTCGAGCAATTTCTCATGGCCCTTGGAATATGGACGCTTTTCCAGGCCGCCGCATTCGCATATGCACGAGGGAACATGGCCTCTCGTTATGAGGACTTCATGGCCATGGGGTCCGCGGCGAATTTTGCCGCCCTTCTGCTGCTTCTCAGGCCTCTTTATGAGGGCGTCCGGCGCCGCGCTCCAATTGTGCTCGGCACCGTGGCCATGGTTGCCTGTGTCAGCCTGGCGGCATTTTATTGGGACCTGCCGCCCGATATCCTGAATTATTATAAATTAAGGGGCATTGAGGAGAAGAACACTGCCCGCTATGTTATTACCGGCGACACTTCCTTTCTGGTGGATAGACCCCACCTGCACATACCCCATCCGAACGCCCAGTGGCTGATGGCCGTTTTGGATGACCCCCTCGTTCGCCAGATACTGCCGGCAAGCCTCCGCGCGCCCATTTTTCTCAATCCGGCCGAAGGCTACGGGTTTGCCATCCTATCGATTCCGCCCGAGCTACCAACCCCACCGCACCGCGTGGTGCTCGGCTCGTGGCGGGCGGATCGAGGCAAGGCCCGCGCTGTTTTCGTGAGCCTGCCGGTCTCGAGCCGGTTTCCATGGCTCGTGTTCGATATAGCCGGTGGAGGGCCGGGGACCTCGATGGAACCGACGCCGGCTTCGGGAAAACCAGCCGTGCCTGTGCCCGTGGGAGAGAAGAACGGTGGATGGCGCCGGGTGATGGTCCCGGCGCCTGAGGGAAGCTTTACCGTGCGCGCGGAGGACGACGGCGAGAGTTGGCTCGCTTTTACCTGGCCAAGGGAACTGGCCGCCGGGGGCTATCTTGTGAGGCGGTTCCCGGCATGTGGCGCGGTGTTGATGATAGAGGGTCTTGCGGGTTTGCTCGTGGGGATTGCAATGTCGATTAACGAGGACCTCGAAAGGAAGTTTGACGTATGAGAAAAATGAAAATTATCAGGCTTTCACTGCTCTTGCTCATTCTTCTGGGATGGGCCGCGCAGGCCCACACCGAGGGGTTGCCCGTGAAGGACCTTCCGCATGCGGGAAAGTCGTTGGTTGATTTTCTTCCCACGGGGTGGCGGGTGGAAGATGAAGCGAATGGCGACCTGAATGGTGATGGAGTTTCCGATATCGCCGCCATACTGGTTCAAGGCGAACCCGTTAGCGCGGAGGACGAGCCTCAGCGCGCCTTGATTGTTCTCCTGGGCCGCGATAAAGAAGGCTTCGCACTGGCTGGAACCAATAACAAACTCCTCGAGTGCAAGGGATGCTGCGGTGTTAAAGAGGGAGTGGGAATCAGCATTAAGAAAGGGATTATCGTCGTAGACCAGATGAGTGGCTCTCGAGAGTTTTCTAATGAGACATGGCGTTTTCGTTATGATCCCCAAACACAGCGGTTTGTTTGGATCGGCAGGGATATTGATGCCGGAGACGGCATGCGCGGCACAGGAACCATAGAAAGCTTCAATTTTTTGACTGGCTGGAAAATAACCGAGACCTACCATTACGATAAGAACGGCGAACGTAAAATTGTGACCTCAACGAAGAAGGAAAAAGCCCCACAGAAAACACCTTTTATCGAAGATGTCGAATCAAATTGGACGGATTCCCAGGGCGCTGAGGGACGATGACGGTTCGCGAAATAAAGGAAAGCTTCGGAAGCCTGTGTTCCGACCGGATTTCAGGGCCTTTCGAAGAACTGCGGTGAACGGGCGCCGGAGAAGTACATGCCCCTTCCCGCATTCCGAGATCCTGATGTGTTAATAAGATCTCTGTTTCGGATTCACGAATTGTAAGCGCCGCAGCAAATAATCAGGTTATCGACTTTTTCGCAATACACGACTTTGGGAAGAATCTGTTTGGTCTTCGGATGGTACCATTTGTATTCCACCCAGCCGGAACCTTTTTCAAGGGCGGTGTCAACGATTTCCTTTATAAAATGCCTGCCTTCGAAATCCTTGGTATCGATGAAGTCTTCTCCTACAAATCTTTCATTGACTCCGTGCGCAAGCATGATCCCGTTGAAGTTCAAGACAAAAATGTAGAGTTCGCCCTCTGAAAACATCCCGCAAGGGTTTGTAAATTCAGCCAAAGCGATCCTTTTGCCGGAGATCAGGTAAAAGGTCTTCGCATCATCAACCCACCCCCTTGCCGCCTCACTGGTCAACGGGTCCATTTTGCGCCTCCATTTGCTTAAGGGATTTCAATTCTAAAGTCTGACCTGCGCCTCCATCCGATTTCCAAACCCGACGGCTTGTGTACCGGATGGCCCTGGAAAATGGCAAACAGCAGATGGTGTGGGATGACTTATATCTGCGCGCGTTGTAGAGGATTTCCATAAGAGATGAGGAAATGAGGCGGCTTTCGATGGTCGTGTCGATACTCGGGTCAGTGCGAAAGCCGTTTGAAAAGAGAGCTCTCGTTTCCCTAAGCCTGCCCCAGCCATCCAAATAAAGCCTATGTGCACTTCCAGCCAAAAGTCAAGCAAAAACAGGCGGCTTATAGCATAACAGATGGAAAATCAGTCACTTGATAAGGTATCGCTGAGAGGGGCGACGAGTTCCGAACAGGCCCTTCAAGCTGAACTCGCGCACACCAGGCGTGCTCACCACATTGCCTCACTCGACAGTCGGGGATCTCATGGGACAAGGCGCCCCGGGCGCATTGCATGGAGGCGTTCGCTCCGTCCCTCGCTGCTCTGCCCTTGCCTCCGGATGTCCATTGCGGTATATGTTCCCTTGCCCCGGAGAAGATTGTGGACAGCATGCCGGAACGGGTCCAATAGATTTGGGATTCGGCGCCGGTGAAAATGACCCCTGCCGAATGGGCGCTGCGATGGGTCTGGAATCATGAAAATTCAAAAGGAGCAACGATGACGATTGAGGAGTATAGGAAGATTCTTTCAATGGCGATCGGCAACGAGATAGCTGCGCAAGATTTCTACAAAAGTATTTGTGAAAGGGTCAAAGACAGGAATCTAAGAAGTATATTCGGAGAGTTGGCCGAAGATGAGGCAAAACACAAGATTTTTTTGGAAGGTTTTTTAACAGGGGCCAAACCTTTCCATTTTGCCGAGGTCACGGACTACAAGGTGGCCCAAACTGTCGAAAAACCAAAGCCCTCAATCGATATGAAACCTTATGACGCCATAGGTTTGGCCATGAAGGAAGAGGAAGAGGCTATGCAGATGTATCAGGCGCTAGCCAATTCCAGCACCAGCCCGGATCAAAAGGAGATGTTTCTGACTTTGGCCGCAATGGAGAGAAGCCACAAGGTTAAGTTAGAGGAACTGTACACCACAATGGCATATCCGGAGGTCTGGTAATACAAAAGGGAAAACTTGCAGCAGTGGAGCCTCAGAGCCGGCCAATCTGGTCCGGGACCTGCGGGTGTGCTCTTTTCACCGGCCAAAACCACGCATTTTCTCCTCATCTGCGAATAAGGAGCGGTCCCGGCGCACTACTCCAGTGTCCTCACAATCAGGTCACACGAACGCTTGAGCATCGCATTCACTACGGCGTCTTCACTCTTCGTTGAGTGAATTACGATGGCCGGCTCAGAAACAAAATCGGCGCGAAATTAAAAACCGCGGCCTATAACTGTCAATTTAAAGTACTGATTTCGAGGATCGTTGCAAATTACCAATGCTATCTTCTTAGTATCCCGATAACACGATAATGGGTAAAGCCGGATCGATATTTTTCCCTCCCCTCCCGGGGGAATGGACCGGTCAAAACCGGCCACCGAGCTTCCTCACCCAGGGACGATTTTTTTTATCACCAAAACCCCCGTCCCTGTATTCCTGATCTTGAAAGCATGAACGTAGTCGTTTCCTTCCGTTACTTCTCCGAAATCGAAGACCATCTCTGAAACTTCCACTGCCGGCGTTCCATTTGTTTGCGCCNNAGCAGTCTCCTGTGCCGGCGTTCCACTTGTTGGCGCTGCAACAGTCTGTTGCTGTTTAGCCATGCTGCCGGGACTATCCGGAGTATGCGCACAACCGGCGAGAACCAGAAAAAACCAAGCGACAAGCCCAAAAGTTAACAAGTTCTTCATTCATAAACTCCGTTTTCAAAGAAGGAAAGACAGGACCCTGCCTCCAAACATCTCACGGTCATGTCTGAAGGAGAATGGCCGGGGTGCGGGGATTCGAACGACCGACCTCTTGCCCGGGAATGTGTGAGTCGGTGTTGCACCCGGACGCCTGAATGCTCGGGACACTTATCCGGCTTATTGCCTATTGCTCGTAGCTGGCGCTGACAATGATCAGGTCATCGACTTTCTCAAAATAGGCGGCTTTAGGAACCCACTCCCTTCTAACCGGATGATACCACGTGTAGTTCACCCAGCCGCTGCCCTCGGCATTTGCGGTCTCTACGATCTCCCGGATAAATTTCTTCCCGTGTAAGTCCATGAGTTCTATGAAATCCTCACCAACGAATTTTTCATTAACTCCATGAGCCAGCATAATTCCCCTGGAATTCAGAACGTAGATATAGAGTTCATCTTTAACAAACATCCCGTGGGGATATGTGAAGGCCGCCATAGCGATCCCTTTACCCGAAGATTTATAAAAGGAGATTGCATATTTTACCCATTCAATGGCGCTGGCCTGTTGTCCAGGGCTCATAGAAGTCCTCCTTTTCACCATGCAACGTTGGATCGAACTGAGATGATCCGGTATTGCAACGCTCCGGCGCACGGAAACGGAAAATGGCAAACCACATCCTCCACCCCTGAGGAAGTGAAATAATGCTGATTTTCACACAATAAAGCAAGCAAGAAGAGCGCGTTCCAGGTGAGCAGCGAGCCACTGCTCCTTTGATTTCGTTTTTCTTCCACTCCGTCAGAGAAAAAACTTCGCTTCGAATCTGAAGGTGAAGGCAAATTTTGCCGGTTTTAAGACCGTGACGTCAGGCCTTGGGGGGAACAATTGAGCTGGGAGGGTGATGAAAAATGAGTAAATTTCCCGCCCGGAGGGAAAAACCTGAATAAACTCACCCCGGCGAACGCGAAGGCCGGGGTCCGGTTGATGTTATTATATATCGGCATCGGGGCGTTGGAGGGGGGATTCGTTGGCATGTCTTTTGCTTGACTCGTAGGAGACATTACGTCTGAAATGCGTCGTAAAACCCTTTGCTCACAGAGGTTGAGGAATGCGTAAAGAAACGGGACCATCCCTTTATGCGCGGGCGCCGGTGATGGGAGCGGCTTTTGGTTTGTTGCTGGTTTTGGGGTCCATTGTGATGAGCGCACACGGTTTCCTGGCCTTTTTCAGTCTCGAAGGGTTGATGATCGTAGTAGGCGGAGTGATGGCCGTGGCTTTCATGAGTTTTCAGGCAAGCGACGTGCACAAGGCGCTGCGCGCGATTTCAAGTATGCTCAAAGAGTCGCCCATAACGCACGAAGACCTCCATCGCGATACGATGAACATCATGAAATGGGGGCGTCTGGTGAAAGAGAAGGGGATGCGCGCGCTGGAGGCCAGCATCGGAAAAAGCGGGATCGACGATACCTTTGTCAGGTATGGGCTCAATATGGTGGTCAGCGAATACACGCCGGAGGAAGTGCGCTCGATGATGGAAACGGCGGCAGACGCCTGCTACGAGCGAGACAGCATACCAGTTGACATATTGACAGCCATGGCGAGCCATGCGCCGGCTTTTGGCATGGTTGGCACGCTGGTGGGCATGGTGACAATGCTGTGCCACCTTGACAGCGATATGACGGGCATAGGGTCAAACCTTGCCGTAGCGTTTCTCTCGACGCTGTATGGCGTGGTGTCGGCGAGGATGGTCTATGTGCCTGCAGCGTCCAGGTTGCGTCAGGAGGTCGAAAAGGGCCGTTTTCGCAACCAGTTGATCACTGAGGGCATGGTGATGCTGGTCAACAACAAATCGCCCATGTGCATTCAGGATCGCCTGAACAGTTTTCTGCGCCCGGAAAATCACAATTATTACAATGTTTTTGGGGAGCATACCCAAATTTTTAAAAACTTGCCTTATGCACAGCTTGATTAATTGGGGCCGCTGCCACTGGGAGTTTTTAGTTTTTAGTCAGCTCACTCGAAACCCGAAACTCTTTCCGCCATTTCTAAAGGCTGTGAACGCATGATGTATCGCCGGCAAAGGAAACAAAGGAGGGTCAGCCACGCCGATGACTGGCTCATGACTTACGCGGACATGATTACATTGCTGTTATGCTTTTGTGTCCTGTTTGTGTCGGCTTCGATTGCTCAAAAGAAAAATATGCCGAAAGTTCACGCGGCGCCGGAGGCGGAACTTCCGGCGCAGGCGGCAAAACCGATCGAGGCCCGTCAGTCTGTCCCCGGTCTCGATGAGATGATAACGCCTGAATTGTCCGGTCCCGTTAAGGAAGAAAAAACGGAACGGTCCGAACCCGCCGATCCCGAGGTCGAAGCAGCTTCTGATAAGAGGTCCGAACTGGTTTCGCCACCGGCTTCCTTGCCCGAGATTGTCGATAATCTCAAATCTCAGGATGCGGCGAACTTCGAGCAAAAAGGCGACAGAATTACGACGCTCGAGATAAGCAGCGCTGCGTTTTTCGACAGTGGTTCGGCCATACTGAGCCCGGCAGGAAAGGTGATATTGCGCGAGGTGGCCGGCAACCTCAAAGCGCAAAAATTCAAGGACTACCAAGTCACCGTTGAAGGCCATACCGACGATGCGCCGATCAACACATCGTTGTTTCCATCTAATTGGGAGCTATCGACAGCACGGGCGGCAGCGGTGGTCCGTTTCTTTCTGGATGAAGGGATTTCGGCGCAAAAACTTCGCGCGGCCGGTTATGCCGATACCTTTCCGAAGGCGTCCAACCGCGATGCAAACGGCAGGGCGATACCGGAAAACCAGGCGCAAAATCGCCGCGTCGTCATTAAGCTGGAAAAGATAGAAAAAACAAGCTGACGCTGTGTCATGCCGCCCGCGGCCAAGCGCTCACCGCAGTACCTCATGTCCCATTGGGCTGCCCCGAACCATGAAAAGCCGCCTGAACGATCGATGACCCGCACAACCCCGCGGGGTGTGCTTTGGGGGTTTACTGTTGGTCCTTACCGTATTCCAGCCCCTTGAGGATGACTGGCTCGCCTGAAGAACGCTCATGGACATCTATTCATTTACGAAACTTTACCTGACTTAACGAATATTAACTCGACTCTTGATGCAGATTTCGTATATTTATACATCATCAGCAGATGATCAAATTATAAGGAGAAGAGATATGAAAAGGTTACTGACAGGGTTTACCATAGCTTTCGTAGCGGCAGTATGGATGATGGGATCATGGTTCTTCTTCAACTCTGTTGCGGTCGGGGCCCAGGGGTCGGCCACTCCTGCCGTTGCGGACGTCAGCAAGAGCGACCCACAAGATACAGGCGCCTTTGAAGGTGAATGCGGACATCATTGGAAGCATCATCACTGGGGTCGTAACGGGCGGCGCCACTTGTGGAAGAAACTCGATTTGACTGACGCGCAAAAGAAAGAGATGTTTTCCATCAGGCTCGAAGAGCGCGCAAAAATGAAACCGCTTGTTCAAAAACTGAAGGCGGGGCGCGATCAGCTCCGCGCTCTGCCAAAGGGTCAATTTGACGAGGCGAAGGTTCGGGCCATCGCTAAGGAACAAGCGGATGTCATAACCGACCTGATTGTAGAGAAACAGCGCATGAAATCCAGGTTCTATGAAGTCCTGACCCCGGAACAGCGCGCTAAATTCGAGCAGATGCGTGAGAAATGGAAATCTCGGCACGAGGAAGAACAGAAGCACGAGGACTAATCTTTGTGGGAGCATTGTGAGGGCCTTTTCCCTCTTTCAGCGCCTCGCATGCTCCCGCTTCAGCGCAACCGGGCGTTTGCGCTTTCCGGTAAAGATTTTCAGAATGAGAGCCCCCCGGGAGATCCAGCCCACCTACTACCTCCAATGGGGCCGAACCCAGGTTCTTTTTGGGAGCGGCCCCCTCCCATTCAGGGAATCATGGCGACGGGCCTGACCCAACCCGCACTTGCCGCTTTAATCTTGATTGGAAAGCATGCCACTTTAAATCCATAAGGCGGGAGCTTGTCAATATTGGTCATTTTTTCCATGTGATAATATTCCTTTTCAATACCTGCGAAGTGACCCTCCCAGATAAGGGATGCATCCCTGGTTTTAGAATATTCTTCAGCAATCAGAGGAAGGGGCCGGTCCCAGCTCCAGGCATCGGTTCCCACGATTTTTACACCCCTGTCCAGCAACCAGAGAGTAGCCTCCCGGCCCATGCCGCAACCTCGAATAAGGTACTCGGCAGTTCCCCAATAGGGGGCGGCGCCTGAGCAAACCAGCACAATATCCAAAGGTTTGAGCCGATATTCTATTTTTTCAAAAGCCTGCTCCATGTCTTTGGCGGTCACTTTATAACCATCCGGCTTATCGTCGAAACGAATGCTGACCCCATCGGACAGGCACCATTCCAGGGGCGCCTGATCGATAGTGCGGGCCGGTTCCCCGTTGTTCATCGTCGGATGGAAATGCCATGGCGCATCTAAATGAGTGCCACTGTGGGTCGTGAGCTTAATATACTCTACAGCCCAGCCAAGGCCTTTGGGAAGATCGGCGTCGCTGCTTCCGGGAAAGAACCCTTTCATGTGTTGCGCGCCTTTGACATGGTCCCAGTAGTCAATCTCCGTCGGCATCGAAGGGGGATCAGACGGGGTATCGTGTTCAATGGCGACGCTCAAGTCAATTAATTCCATTCGCTTCACTCCTTGCTCATAGCTCATATTGATAGTTTGTTGACTATTTCCCGGCCTTGGGGTGACGCTTTGACTGTCCTTCTCCACAGTCCGGCTTCCAACAAATATCCGTGGGTCACCAGGTGGATAATATTCTGGTTAATATTTGACTTGGCGACCCCCGAAGCCTTAGACAAACTCGCCGCATCAAAATCATTGGTTGTTGCGATATATTTCAGAATTGCGGCATCTGCCGGTGTAAGCGCAAACCGGGCGGAGAGTTCCTCTTCAGTTGACAGGGGAGGAAGCATATCATTGCCCTTTGATGTCAGGGAAAAAGTGACCTGCGCCAGCCTGGTCTTTCCTTCTCTTTTGACATATCCCATGTCCATGAGATACTGCAAATAATGATATATGCGTTCGCCATCCACTTTCATGCCATCGACGACCGCCCCCAGCGTTGTCCTGCCCTGCCGAAGGAGAGACATTAATTGCCTATGATACTCGTCCAGTTCAGTAGTTAAACTTTCCCTCCCCAGTTCCGACTGAGTCAGAAAGCTGACTACGGCAGTGACTGCCAGCGTAACGCCGACGGCCACCCAAATCATGTGCATGGTTGTCTGCCAATAGGGACCCAGTTGCCAGGCGACGGTGGCGATCAGACCGACGATAATCCCGGCGAAACTTCCTGTAGGGGTGATGCGCGGCCAGTAGATAGTCAAAACCAGGATAACAGCCGGGGGACCGAACCACGCTGCGGCTACAGCCAGCAGCCAGGCTGCGCCGCCAGGATAAAAGATCGCCAACAGGGCGGTAAGCGCTCCGGCTGCCAGCACTGCAACCCGGCTGGGATTGATGAGTTCCTGAGGGGTCGCCTTCGGCCGAAAAAACCGCTGGTAGAAATCGCGCATCGCAGTGGAGCTGGTTCCCATGAGGGCAGTCGATGCGGTAGACATACTGGCGCCCAAGACGGCGACGATCATCCATACTGCCATGACCGAAGACAAAGAATGACCCACTAGCTGACCCCAGGCTTGCGCCGGCGCCCATTGACCCGGAATAAGATCAAGCGCAAAGAGACCAAGCAGGGCCAAGGGTCCCAAAATAAAGATCATTGCGCCAACGCCGCCCCAGACGGCTCCGCCAATGGCCCCACGCTCGCTGCGAGCCGATGTGAGACGTATCCAGTAATACTGACTGCCAAACACGAATACCAGCCAAGTGAGTCCCATAGTTATCATGCTGGGGAAGGTCAACCTGAACAGCGGCATATGACCGGTCAGCGAATAGAGGCGCCAGTCCGCTCCCGGCAAGTTTGCCAGGAAATTGGTCTTGGCGAGGAGCAGGCTTATTACAATATAATATGCCGGCATTCCAATGATAATGTGAGCAACGTCGACGATAGTCACCGCCCACATCCCGCCCAGGAAAGTATACACCAGAAAAGTCCCGGTGATCGCTAGAACGTTGAGAACATATGGATAGCCGGTGACAGGAACCAGCACTGCCGAGATCCCGGCGATATTGGCGGCCATAACGCTAATTGTTCCCAGCAGTTGGCACGTGGCGCAGATAATTCGGGTGTTTGTCGAGAGCCGCATGCCCAGCCACTCGGATATGGTATAGGCCCCTGTACGGCGAATAAAACCCCCGATGGTGAGGCCGTAAATAATAACTGCTACCGCCCACATGGAGCCATAAAACAAAAATGAGGGCCAGAACCCCAGCGTAATGCTGAACATGGGCATCGCTGCGACCACCGAAGCCGACAGGCCAATACCCCCTATTGCGCAGGCGTTGATTAACAAGCTGATTTCCCGTCCGGTAACAAAAAAGTCGGACGATGACTCGATCCACTTACTTGTAATACGTCCGATCCATATCACCAAAATGAGAAAACCAAAGACCGAAAGGATTAACATCCATTGTGGAAGCATAACCGGCAACCTCCTTTGTTATTATTCCATTGTTATTATTCCATACTGTCTCAAAGCGCAATTTCAATGCCAATATGATTGAAAGTAACAAGTCTGTTATTCCAAAGGTTTTGAGTCTTGTGCAAATAAGCCGGTTTGAATGCGCCTCAAAAAGTTTGCACGATCGAGCCTCTTGCAGAACTCAACAAAACAGTCACGCCTGTGACATCCAGGGTCCGGAAGACCTTGAAGAACCTGGATTCAGGCCCCCGGACCAGATGCTTCCGGGGGCAGGCTTCGCCGAAATGACGTTTAAGGGCTTTTGCAACAGGCTCGATCATCTCCTGAGTTGGGGCGAATATAGCACATAACGATCTGATATGGTGAGATATATTGGCCCCAAAAGCCTATTTCGGCCCGCAATTGCGACACAGTCTCGGAGCGCAACCCATCATGCCTTTTCGCAGCAGATCTTCCGGCTAAAGCTGTTAAGGGTCTTCCGGCAAACGCGTACCTGGACAGTTTGCGCGCGAAGCCCGATCGTGGACGGGTCAAGGAGAGCCGCGAAGAAGAACAGCAGCAGGATACAGACTGGACCGGGGCAGCAAGTTAAATCCGTCGCCGTGAAGTTGCGTCGGCAGTAGCTGGAACCGGGGACCCGAAGCACAAAACAAGCCGTCTCCCCGCTGCCGCTATCCTGCTCCTTCTCTTTCTTCGCGGCTCTCCTTGACCCGTCCACGATCGGTCTTCGCGTGAAAAATATTGGAGATACTCGATTGCCGGATGAACCGCTGTTAAGAGGATCTTCCCCCTAATTTAAGAACCCTCATTGACATCCAAGAGTTTGGATAATTGGTCATGAGCGCATCTTGACTGCAAACTGCGCGCTTGAGGCCAAATTAGTCTAGCTCACATAAAAGAATAAACTGTGTAAACAGCCTGGCGCAACGCAGCGAAACTTAATTTTAACTCAGATATTCATTTACGAAACTTTACCTGATTTAACGAATATTAACTCGACTCTTGATGCAGATTCCGTATATTTATTTATCATCAAGAGGGGATCAAACTATAAGGAGAAAAGGTATGAAAAGATTACTGACAGGGTTTACCGTAGCTTTCGTAGCGGCAGTATGGATGGCGGGATCATGGTTTTTCTTCAACTCTATCGCAGTCGGGGCACAGGGGTCGGCCACTCCTGCCGTTGCGGACGTCAGCAAGAGCGACCCACAAGATACAGGCGCCTTTGAAGGTGAATGCGGACATCATTGGAAGCATCATCACTGGGGTCGTAACGGGCGGAGCCACTTGTGGAAGAAACTCAATTTGACTGACGCGCAAAAGAAAGAGATGTTTTCCATCAGGCTCGAAGAGCGCGCAAAAATGAAACCACTTGTCCAACAACTGAAAGCGGGGCGCGATCAGCTCCGCGCTCTGCCAAAGGGTCAATTTGACGAGGCGAAGGTTAGGGTCATCGCTAAGGAACAAGCAAATATCATAACCGACCTGATTGTGGAAAAGCAGCGCATGAAATCCCGGTTCTATGCAGTCCTGACCCCGGAACAGCGCGCTAAATTCGAGCAGATGCGTGAGAAATGGAAATCTCGGCGCGAGGAGGAACAGAAGCACAAGGACTAACCTTTGTGGGAGTATTGTGAGGCCCTTTTCCCTTTTTCAGCGCCTCGCATGCTCCCGCTTCAGCGCAACCGGGCGTTTGCGCTCTTTAGTGGAGATCTTCGGAATGAGCCCCCCGGAGATCCAGCCCACCTACCTCCAATGGGGCCGGCCCCAGGTTCTTTCTGGGACCGGCCCTCCTCACTGAAATCTGAACTGAAACTGTCCAGGACCGCCCAGTTGACATATCACTTGCATGTTCGATTGGAGAATCGTATGGTTTTGGAGGCTTTGGCGTAATCCCGGAAGTTTTTTCGGACGCTATCCGGCCCGAGAATGCGGTTTAGATGCATAGCGCACAACTTGAGGCATCATTCCGGTCTATAGGAGGAGAGACAATGAACACCCCGGCGTATGAAACGGTCATCGCAATCTATCGTTACTGCAGGAGAGCAGTGTGGAATTATGTAGTTTACGGGATCGTCTGTTCAGCCTTCCTTTCGGTCCTCGCGGGTTGTGCGGGCGGTCTGGGGTGCGACCAGGCCTATTGGCATTCGCGAAATCTGCTCCCCGCGGGAGGCCTCAAGGGGTATCTCGTATTCACCTACGATTGCTTTGGTCACGGAGGTGAACAGATCGTCATGCCCTTCCCCGTACAGATCACGATAATGTCCACCAACCCCGGTGAGTCGACATCATCCAGGCAACATGCGCCCTTAACGCCTCCGGGGGGGCCGTGGCTTGACGACCAGGACCGTCCCATATGGGTGCCGGTGGAAGAGCGCCCCGGGACTTACTGCATACACGTCGAGTTACAGAGTACAGGGTATGGTGTGCGTCCGGTCGTAAAGGACGTCGTAGCCACCGTCGAACCGGGGATGACGACATTTGTCAGGATCACGTCCTATGACATCGTAAAAATATGGCAGGTTGTCAACACCCGTTACACATACAAGTTTACCGCTGCAGCGATGGCGCCTCAGTGAACGGTCCCCGCTTGGCGGGTTGGTTCATTATGAGCGGCAATTATTTTTGTCAAAGGGTTTTACGAATAATTTCCATCACGGGCATCTTCAATTTACGTTTTTCTTTGCGGACTGAGAGAACTCGGAGTGTGACGTGCAGATTGTCAGGATATTCCCCGGAGCAAGCTTCCGGTCCGGACTCACCTGGTTTTGAGCGCAAAGCGTCTTGATCGGGACGTGAAACTTTCCGGCAACGGAGGAAAGGGTGTCTCCTTTACGCACGAGATAGCGAACGGATTTCTGCTGCGTATAGGAGGGGCTTTTCCTGGAGCAACCGGAGGCGGAGGCGCTCTCTTTTCCACGTTTTGCCAGGACCTTCGGGACAGACGGGGACGGCGCTCCGGCAGGAAGCTTCAGAGCCTGACCGGTCTTGAGAGGCTGGGATGGCTTCATACCGTTTAGAGCAGCCAGGGCAGTGACGGAACATTTGCGCCTTCGGGCGAGGCCGGACCATGTGTCCCCGGATTTGACCCTGTACGAAGTAAGATCAGAAGATCGCCGCGCTGCAGCGGCCTTGCCCACAGGTTCTTCCTCTAGCTGGGGATGCTTGGCGAGGGCTGTCAGGAGATCATGCCTTGTTCCGCTGGGCAGGCAAAGCTTATAGTTGGAGCATCCGGGCGGCGTGGTAGACTGGCACAGCTCGGGATTGCAGTTTTGCAGCAGCTCTTCGGGGACCCCGATCTGTTTGCCAACCCATGAGAGTTTCAAGCCTCCCGGGACGCCGACGATTTCGCGCCGTGCAATGAAGTTATGCGAGTGCAGGATAAAACCATAGAGATCGGGGTTTCTTATTATCTTTACAGCGGCAAATACTTTGGGGACGTAATCGCGTGTTTCGGCCGGCAGATAGCCATTGTCCGACAGATCCCAAAAAGTCTTGAGGCCACTTTTGTCGAGCGCCCCTTGAACGGCGTTTTCGCCCGCATTATAGGCGGCTAGCGCCAAAGACCACGAACCAAACTGATCGTAGAGCAACGACAGATAATTAACGGCGGCCTGCGCGGCTTTCATGGGATGGCGTCTCTCGTCCACCCACTTGTTTTGCTCCAGTCCAAACCGGTTCCCCGTTTTCGAAACGATCTGCCACATCCCCACCGCGTTGGCATGCGAACGTGCAGTGGGAGAAAAACCGCTCTCGACCAGGGCGACATAGATCAAGTCTTTTGGAAGTCCCTTGCGCACGAAGATTGCTTGAGCGGGCGCAGCGTAGAAATGGGCGCGATCGAGCTGAGTTTGAAAACTGCTATGATTTTTTTCTGAAAACCGCCTTACCCAGGTATCGACAGCCGGATGATCCGGGATTGCCAGATCGCTTTTTGCAGTGGGCTCTTCGAGAAATGTCTCTTCGGAATGCTGAAAGTGCGAGTCATGATCGACCGAAACCTTTTGCGGAGAATAAAATGTGCCGCACCCTGCAAGAATCGCAAGTGTTCCCATTACAATCGATAAATTCAATCTCTTGAGGCGTTTTTTCTTATTGCGGGGAATCAAAAGGGAGATGGGCCATTCCAATAACGTCATCAAAAGCCAGATTATAAACATGGCGACTGTTTCCCCCTGCGTAGGCGCTTTGCTTGTACTTCAGCTCCAGCGTTTCGGGCGTCTCCACTTTGAGCCCATAAATCACGGGATGAGTTTCCCTCGTATAACAAAAAAAATAATAAAGGTCCAGAGGATGCCCACAGAATGCCCACGGCGGCGTTCCCTGCAAAATCAGGGCGGATCAAGCTTCCTGTTTTTCGAAAAGAACGACCTGATCACCCAGGGGAGGCATCACCTTTTTGCTGTCAAACAACTCTTTGACTTTTCTTAGGATCCGACCTGCCACGGCATCATAGTCAGCGGTTTTCACCCACGGCCGCACCGCAATTCTAACGCTGGTTTCGGTAAGCTTAGCGATGCCGATAGCCGGCGCCGGGGCTTTCAGGATTCGTTCATTACCGTCCAGAATCTCCTGGAGAAGGCTCTCAATTTTTGCAAAATCATCCTTGTAATTGAACGCCACCTGAACATCCACAAGGCGAATCGGCTCTGAACTGTAATTGACGATATTACCGCCGCCGACCTTCGAATTCGGAATGATGATAGTCTTGTTGTCAGGACTCTTCAGAGTCGTGGTGAAAATCTCGATTTTTTCGACGATCCCGCCGGTACCTCCGACTTCGATGAATTCACCGACCTTAAAAGGTTTGAAGACGATCATCAACACGCCCGCAGCAAAGTTTGAGAGGGAGCCTTGAAGGGCTAAGCCGACGGCCAATCCTGCTGCGCCCAGGATAGCTATGAATGATGTCGTCTGAATCCCAAGTTGCCCAAGGGCGGCAAGAACTACGAAGGCCATCAAGGCTACATAAGACAGGCTCGCAACAAAAGAAATAAGAATCGTGTCCACCTTCGTTTTCACCATTACATTTTCAATGAGTTTGCGAACGATCTTCGCAGCCCAACGGCCAAGCAACAGAATTAGCAGCGCAGCAACTACATTGAGCCCGTAAAGGGCCACAAGTTCCTGGGACCTGGAGAGAATCCGCTCCAACATGGCATCCTCCTTGTCAGGTTTCATGAAACGTTCGGAATAATAAAGGCAAGATTATAAAATTGTTTCTTGACTGTTTTGGATAGCACCCGTCCCGGATACTGTCAAGGTCACGCCGGCGGGGACTGGTCCCGGTAAGCCGACGGCGCACGTATGCCCGGGTTTGAGGCGTGAGCAATTTCCGGGTAAAGCCCAGAGTGGGTTTGGGGCGGCCCATGGCCGTTGAATGAGCCGGGGTTAAGCAAATTGAGAAAAAGGAAGAGCCAAGAGGGGGATATTGCTCTTGGCTCTGGAGCCTGGAAGGAATGGGCATCTGCTTACGAATACATAGACAACTAAAGGTCTGGAGTAAAATTAGTGACAGTGTCCGGGAACCCATTCGCCATGGCTGTTATGATGGCCGGGGACCCAGTGCTGCTTTTTCCAGTGAGCCTCAATCCATTTCCCGTGTTTGTTGTAGTGGCCGTCAACCCAGACCTTTTCGCAAGGAGGGTGGGCGCTTACATTAACGGTTGTGAAGACTGACAAAAGGGCCAGGCAGATACTAAAAACCAGCAGTTTCATTTTCGACTCCTCATTCCTTTCTGATTGGATGTAGTTAGCATAATCCATTCGATTTTGCCGTAAAGACATGCGAGCCAGGCGTTTCGTCTACATGCGGCGATAATTTCTGCGGTGAGTCCCGGGCTGTTCCCGGATGGAGAATTTGGAGACCCTTGATGTTACATCCCGGGCTCTTTTCAGGCAATATTTTCCACGCGAAGCCTGATCATCGACAGGTCTGGGAGAGCCGCGAAGAAAGAGAAGGAGAAGGATAGCGGCAGCGGGGAGACGGCTTGTTTTGTGCCTCGGGTCCCCGGTTCCCGCTACTGCCGACGCAACATCTCGGTGACGGATTTAAACTGCTTCCCCGGTCCAGTCTGTATCCTGGTGCTGTTCTTCTTCGCGGCTCTCCCTGACCTGTCGATGATCAGGCTTCGCGTGCAAACTGTCCAGGCGCTCGTTTGCCGGAAGACGCACATTCTTAGTCTCCGGGCATAACGACCCAATTTCTCCCATTCCCGATCTTCAATGCAGCGGCGCAGAGATTCCCGGATCAATTCGCTTTTTGTGCGGTTCTCCTCCTGGCCACTCCGTCAACCTCCTTGGGCACAGAGCATCTTGCATCTTGATTCTTGTAGTCGCTTGTTTTAGAGTTGCGGCATAGCTCTGTATGTTTTAACCAACCACAAGGGGAAATCGATGGGAGAGGACATTCGCGAAATTGAGGTAAGAAAAATCAGTCCAAACCTTCGAATCGTCTGCGCGGCTGAATGCATCGAAGAAATTCAGCATGCAATAAAGAGCCGGGGAGACTACGAACCGATCCACATTTGCTTCGAGCACGATTCATTGCGAATTCTTGACGGAGAAAAACGTTGGAGGGCCTGCAAGAGGCTCGGGATGAATACGATCAGGGCCCTCATCATTACCGAAGCTTGATTTCCGGCGGCGCAATCAAAAGTTTTCGTCTGCTCAGGCCGGCAGGGGCCTGACAGTTGGGCTTAGCCTTATTATCTTTGTGGCCGATCTGCTTGCTTGGATTATGGCGGACGCACGGGCTCATTTGGAGCAGCTTCGAAAGGCTTCGAGAGGAGCTGCACTCTCTTTTTTGATCCCCAGTCTTCTCACCCGCACTCCGCCCATGCGGCGCCGCCCGCGATACGCAACCCGCAGTACGAATCTGAAGAGTTCAGGAAGAGGAAGCCATAAATGCACTTCGTTGTCTTTATCAAGCAGGTGCCTGACACTGCCGAAGTAAAAATCGATCCTGAAACCAATACGCTGGTTCGAGCCGGTGTGGAATCCATAGCCAATCCCTATGATGTGGCGGCCCTGGAAGAAGCCGTGCGCCTCAAGGAAAGATACGGGGGAAAGGTGACGGCCGTCTCGATGGGCCCTCCGCAGGCGGAGTCCGCGCTGCGGCAGGCATTCTCGCTGGGCGCAGACGATGTTGTCCTGCTTTCGGACCGCGCTTTCGCCGGCGCAGATACCCTGGCCACCAGCTACACTCTTTCAAGGGCCGTAGAAACCCTGCGGGACGCAAATCCCGTTGACCTGGTCCTATGCGGCAAACAGGCCATTGACGGAGATACGGCTCAAACCGGACCGGGCATCGCCACGAGGCTGGGTTTCACCCAGTTCACTTACGTGGTCGATGTGGAATGGATCGATCCTGAAAGAAAACGCGTGCAGGTCAGGCGCAATGTCGAAGGGGGATTCGAGGTGATTAACGGCCCTCTTCCGGCCCTGTTGACAGTGGAATTGGAACTTGCAAAGCCCAGGAGGGCCACATTGCCGATGCTTATAGATTCTTTGCGCGCCCCCGTTAAGGCTTGGGACGCCAAAGCCATTGGGGCCTCCGCCCAACTGGTAGGCCTCAAGGGTTCCCCGACCTGGGTAAAGGCCATTGCTTCACCGCAGCTCCACAGGGCCGGACCTAAGTGGGACGCGGCGCAAGGAGTCTCCGAGGCCGTGTCCCAGGCGCTCGATGCACTGTTTGCCGACGAGGATTTTGAGGCAAAATTCCGAAAAGGATGGGGGGCCTGAGAGATAATGGCCAAGAACGCACGGGGAATTGAAGTTGCCGAGGTCATTGCCGATAAGTGCATCGCCTGCCAGGTATGTATAGGAGAATGTCCGGTCGGCGCAATCGAGCTAAGTCCCGAGGGTGTTGCGCTCATAGACCCCGAAGTGTGCGTGGGATGCGGCAAATGTTTTGATGTCTGCCCGGTAAGCGCGATCAAATTTGAGAAGAAAAAGCGCAAAAAGCTTCCAGAAAAAGAGCCGGAAGCCCCAGGCGCCGGGCTGGCGGACTACCAGGGTGTGGGGGTTTACATCGAGACGGTTGACGGACGGGGCGCGCCGGTGTCGTGGGAGTTGGCAGGCAAAGCCAGAGAGCTGGCCGGGCAGCTTGGCGCAAAAGTTCTGGGTTTTCTGCTTGGCGACAATGTCGGGCCGGCAGCCGATGAAGCAATCGCCTACGGTTGCGACGAGGTGCACGTGATAGACCACCCATTGCTCTCGCAATATTTGCCGGCGACATACGGCAAGGCCCTCTCCGATCTTTGCGGCGAACTCCGCCCGGCAATACTTCTCGTAGGCGCAACTCCTTTGGGCAGGGATCTTGCCGGAGTCGTCGCAACCCGGCTTCAAACGGGTTTGACCGCCGACTGCACGGGACTCTATATTGAGAAGGAAACGGACCTGCTTCTGATGACCCGTCCAACTTTTGGCGGCAATATAATGGCCACCATTTTTTGCCAGCGCCACCGGCCGCAGATGAGCTCGGTCCGGCCAAGGGTATTCAGGATGCCCGACAAAGACCCTGGCAGAAAGGGCAGCGTCATACGTCATGAGTTGGAGGCGCCGCCCGTAGATCTGCCCACCATCGTCAGTTTCATCCCTGCCGGCGAGCTGGCGGGTATGGACATCGTCCGCTATCCTGCGCTTGTAGTGGCCGGACGAGGCGCATGCGACCCGGCTTCGCTGCCTCTTCTCGAGGAATTGGCCGAGTTGGTCGGGGGAGTCATCGCCTGTTCAAGACCAGTGGTGCAGTCGGGTCTTATGCCCTATGAAAGACAGGTGGGCCAGACCGGTAAAACCGTCGCCCCAAGACTCTACATCGGCGTCGGCGTCTCGGGAGCGGTGCAACACCTGGTGGCCATCCAGGGGGCCGAAAAAATCGTAGCCATCAACTCCGACCCCAATGCGCCCATTTTCAGGGTCGCAGACGTAGGCATCGTGGGCGACTACCAGCAGATCGTCCCTGAGCTGATCGTTCAGCTCAAAAAGAAAAAATCCAACGGGAACAGCGAGCTGTAAACTTTATGGATGAGACGTTCGATGTGGCAATCGTTGGCGCCGGGCCTGCGGGCATTACGGCAGCCTGTGTTCTGGCCGACCAGGGGGTAAAGGTCGTCGTGTTCGAAAGAGGCGAGTACCCCGGCGCCAAGAACATGTTCGGCGGCGTCCTCTACGGGCGCTGCCTCGGCCAGATAATTCCCGGCTATATTGAGAAAAATTGTCCGATAGAACGCAACATCGTGGAATCTCGACTATCCTATCTCAGCGAAGACGGGGGACTCAGTTTAGCCTATCGGGACCGGGCCTTCTTCGAGGAACGCCGCAACAACGCCTTCACTGTCGGCAGGGCTAAATTCGATCGGTGGTTTGCCGATCAGGCCAGGGCCAAAGGGGCCGTCATAGTGTGTGCAACCGTTGTGACCGATTTGCTGAGAGACGATGCCGGCCGGGTCACCGGCGTGAAGACGGACCGGGCCGACGGAGACCTGCGCGCCAAAGTCGTTCTTCTGGCGGATGGCGTCAATTCGCCGCTGGCGGCCCTAACGGGATTTCGCCCCGAGATCAGGCCCGAGAATGTGGCGCTCGCGGTCAAGGAACTGATCGAACTTCCCGAAGAAGTCATCGACGAGCGTTTTGGCGTATCGCCGGGAAACGGGGTTACCTGCGAAATCCTGGGAAACGCCACGTTGGGGATGAACGGCGTTGCTTTTCTTTATACGAACAGGAGGTCCGTATCGTTAGGCATAGGGGCCAATCTCGCCGACTTCGCCACGCAAAAGGTCCGTCCCTACGAGATGCTGGAAAACCTCAAAACGCACCCCGTGATTGCGCCTCTCATAAAGGACGGCAAACCTAAGGAATACCTTGCGCACTGGCTCCCCGAAGGCGGCTTCGACACTGTGCCCCGGCTTTGCGGGGAGGGGTTCCTGATTGCCGGGGATTCCGCCATGATGTTCAATGCGCCGCACCGGGAAGGTTCCAACCTGGCGATGACTTCCGGCCGGCTTGCGGCTGAAACCATACTGGAGGCGATAGAAAGAAACGATTTTAGCTCCAGCGGCCTCCAAGGCTACGCTAAACGGCTGCACGATTCTTATGTGCTCAAGGATTTAAAAAAATATCGAAGGTTTCCCTCATTTCTCGAAACCCACAAGGAACTGTTCACCTCTCTTCCCCGTGCAGCATGCGCCGCTGCCCGGGATATGCTCACAGTAGACGGAGTCCCTAAAAAAGTCAGGCAAAGTGAGGCCTGGAAGGCAATTCGCGGGCAGGTCCCCCCGCTTCGGCTATTGCGCCTTGTTTGGGACGCATGGAGGAGCGTTCGATGAGCGTCAAGGTCGAAGACAAACTGTTTCTGGATCGATTCAATGTGGATGATGAATCCCACCTGCACCTGCGGGATGGGAAGCTGTGTTTTGACAGGTGCGAGGACCAGCCCTGTCTATATATCTGTCCGGCCAATGTTTACAAACTGGAAAAAGATCGCATAAGCGTTAACTACGAAGGGTGCCTGGAATGCGGTTCCTGCCGGGTCGGCTGCCCTAATTTCAACATCGAGTGGCGCTTTCCTAAAGGCGGTTACGGCGTGCGCCATAAGTTCGGGTGAGTCGCAAAGGTGGGATTTCACCGCAGTTCCTCATGTCCCGCGGGCTGCCCTAAACCATGAAAGGACCCGTAGGATGGGTGGAGCGAAGCGCAGCCTGCCAGGCCTTTTCGAAGCAGTTTTTC
>PLSV01000409.1:1437-3008 GCA_003165235.1 Syntrophobacteraceae bacterium | reverse complement strand
GAAAACAGATGATGGTCCTGCCACCAACCTTGGACCAATATGTTTCCAAAGAACATCCGGTGCGCGCTTACGATGCCTTTGTTGACGCACTTGATTTTAGAGAGTTGGGGATCGACCTCGATGAGCGGAAGGTGGGAANNCAGCGAATATGATCCCCGGTGCATGCTTAAGCTCCTCTTGTATGGCTACTCTTACGGGGTTAAGAGCTCTCGGAAACTGGAGCGCGAGGTCCACAATAATTTGTCTTTCATTTGGCTGATGAAGCAGTTGAAACCTGACCATAAGACTATTGCCGAGTTTCGACGCAAGAATAGGAAGGCGTTGGGAAAGGCTCTGAAGCTTTCTGCGAGGCTTTGTATGAATCTGGGCCTGATAGAGGGCAATATACTGTTTGCAGACAGCACTAAGCTGNNTTTTGGTCATCCACAACAGTTTGCACTGTTTGCAGACAGCACTAAGCTGCGGGCCAATGCGGGGAAAGCCAACCTTCACAAGAAGAGATGGTATGAGGACCAGTTGGAACAAATTGATCAAAGAATTCAACAGCTTTTGAACCAATGCGAACAGATCGATAAGAGCGAATCTCACTGCGGCTCGTTTGTGCAGATGCCAAAAGAGCTGGCCAAGGCAAATAAGCTTGAGGAATCCATTAAGAATGCGCTGGCCGAGTTCAGCGAGCGCGGTGATAAGACAAAGGATGGCATAGAGCGGAAGGTAAACCGGGTCGATCCACAGAGCGTGGTGGTGAAAAGCCCTCAAGGCACACACTGCGGATATTCCATGCAAACTGTTGTGGATGACCAAAACGGGCTGATTGTTCACGCGGACGTGGTGAGCGAGCCAAATGATTCAGGTCAACTAGCCGTTCAGATTTGTGGGGCAGAGGCGGATCTTGGACGCGAGTGCAAAATGGCATGCGCCGATGCGGGATACTCAGACACTACAGAGATTGAAAAGCTTGAGTCGGCGGGGAAAACAGTAGTGATTCCTTCTCAGTCTCAAGCCTCACATAAGAGAACGGAAATCGGTCCCTATGAAAAGAGTAAATTTAGCTATGATGCCGCCTCGGATTGTTACCTGTGTCCGCAGGGTCGCCGGCTGATCTTTAGGCGCTTTCAGGATAAAGCGAGGCAAAAAAGAGACTACCGTATTGAAAGGCCACGTATATGCCGGTCGTGCGGGCATTTTGGCAAATGTACCAACTCAAAGCAGGGCCGGACTGTTACGCGCCATGTATCGGAAGAATTAAGGGAAACAGTATCGAAGCGGTTTGAGCAACCTGAAATCGTGCAGATCTATAAGCGAAGAAAAGCTCGCGTGGAGCATCCCTTTGGATTTATTAAGAAAGTACTAGTACCATGTAACGTTTAATCTTTCGTTGATAATTTCTATGCGATATACTGGTGGTTACTCAATCAGGAGGCCACCATGTCACCACGGTATCGCGTTACTCTGAACGGGCAGGAGCGTGATGATCTTGAGGCATTAACAAAACGAGGGAAGACCCACGCCAGAAGATTTATCCATGCCCGTGCATTGTTACTTTGTGATGCTGGTCCGCATGGTCCAGC
>PLSV01000409.1:0-1413 GCA_003165235.1 Syntrophobacteraceae bacterium | reverse complement strand
TTGACGGCGCATTTGAAGCAAGACTGATCGCCTTGGCTTGTTCAGATGCTCCAGAGGGGTATCTGCGATGGACGGTCAGGCTTCTTGCCGATAAAGCAGTTGCACTCAACTTGGCGCCATCGGTGTCGCATATGACCGTACAGCGGGTTTTAAAAAAAACGAACTTAAGCCTCATCTCAGCAAGTACTGGAAAATCCCGCCAGAAGGGAGCGCAGCGTTTGTAGCGGCGATGGAGGATGTTTTGGAGGTGTATCACATGCCCTACGACCCTGATTATCCGCTGGTGTGCATGGACGAGTCTTGTAAACAAATGATCGGCGAGGTTCGCGGACCGATACCATGCAAACCGGGACAACCTGAGCGCATTGACGATGAATACGTCAGAAATGGCGTAGCAGAAATTTTTATGGACGTAGAGCCGTTGGCCGGTAAACGACATGTGACTGTGACAGAGCGCCGTACCAGAAAGGACTGGGCGCTGCAGATCAAGCGAATGCTTGATGAACGCTATCCTGACGCAATCAAAGTGCGGCTGGTCATGGATAATCTGAACACTCACAATGTTGCCTCACTCTACGAAACATTCGAACCAGAAGAGGCCAGACGCTTGGCGAAACGGCTTGAAATCCATTGCACGCCCAAGCATGGAAGCTGGCTCAACATGGCGGAAATAGAACTCAGTGCCCTCAAAGGGCAGTGCCTTGATCGCCGGATTCCCGATATGGCAACCATGCAGGCCGAGGTGGCCGCATGGGAAAGAAACCGTACCAACAGCGCAAGAAAAATTGTGTGGCAGTTTACGACAGCAGACGCTCGGATCAGGCTAAAGCGTCTTTACCCGAAAATATAGCTGTTACATGGTACTAGTATCATTAAAAGGGTGATGAAAAAGGATTAGAATTCCCACATCGGGGCGAAAAAACATATACGCGAACCCCCGGCTTTCGCCGGGGTCCATTGTCTTTTGTTTTAAAATCAATTAGGGGAAAAAACCTCGATTCCGCCCCGGACCCGGGATGACGCGCCCGTCTGACGAAATCACTAGAAATTTCCAGGCGTTTTTCCCACCGGAAAACCCTTTATCATTACCCTGTCAGCTCTCGAAAATCGGATTACCTCTTGTCTTACTCGAAAATCCGTTGAATTAACCTGCCTAAGCGGAAGCTGCGGGCGCAGTCAGTTACCTGCCGGCCGGAGCTTTCGGTTTTTTTGCAAATTCCTCTCGAGTAAGCTCGCGGGCAATGATAAGTCGCCGAACCTCGCTTGTACCCGCCCCGATCTGGTAGAGCTTGGAATCCCTCCAAAGCTTCTGCACCGGGAATTCGAGACAGTACCCATAACCGCCGTGGATCTGGATGGCCTGATCGCAAACCCAGGTAGCCGATTCGGCAGCAAAAAGGATAGCCGCTGCGG
>PLSV01000076.1 GCA_003165235.1 Syntrophobacteraceae bacterium | reverse complement strand
TCTGTCCTCCCATCTTCATGGCAAATTTGTTGTTGAGCCGTTCGTACACCGCCGTGCTGAGCAGATCGTAGAACGGCGCCAGGCGGATTGTTCCCCCGGCATATAGGAATGACAGGTTCTTCGCATGGGCGTCGGCATTGCCGATCAGAAAGTTGAACAAGGCCCATTTGAGAAGGCTCAAGGTGTCAAGAATCGGTTCATCGCTCCACTCTTCCACCAGTCTGAAGCATGACTGGAATCCCGGTCCGCCTTCCTGCTCGTATTTCATCTCGGGAATTACGCCAAGGGCCTGACAGAAGTCCTCCTGGTGCAGGCGCCCGATCTCTCCCGGAGCGGTCCGTATCCGGTCATACCGCTCGATCATGTAGACCTGTTGCCCACCGATTTCGACAACCTGCGCCACCGGGACCGGCAGACCGATCCGTTGCGCCAGATTCATGCAGAATGCCTCGTTGATAACCGTGTTCTCCAGTTGGATAATGGCGGTCTTGAGGATATGCGACGAGGGGCGGTTTCCTACCGGGACGAAGAACTCCCCGTTTTCTACGTAGAGAGGGAGCTTGTTCTGGGCACCTGCCAGAGAGAGCCGCACCCCTTCCTCACCGGCGAGAAACGGGTGCGTCGGGAGAGTTGCCAGTTCACGAGCCAGCGCCTCCAATGAAATCGACCGGTAACGCCCCGAAGGGCCGGGGATGTCGCCGGAGCGAAGGATGGAAACCGCCCCCGCGCAGTCCCCGCCGATACCTTCCAACAGGGCAAAGACGTTTTCCGCCGATACCCCCAGTTGCCGCGCCACCTGCCGGCGGATATCACCTTCCGGGAGGAGATTGGCAAAGAAAGCCCGCGTGGCGGAATCGTCGAAAACCGTATCCCTGATGGGCAGATGACGGGACAGTGGCAAAACCGCACTCTGAGAGCGATAGCTCTCATCATACCGGAAGCTCAGCCGCGCACCGTCCTGAATCAACTCCCCAACCAGACGGCTCTCCCAATAGACGTTCAGGGTTCTTGGCATTTACCGCTCCTTGAACGGATCAGCGGAACGAGGGAAGATGTAGACCTCCAGTCCCATTTTCCGCAGCACTTGCAGCGTCTTTCCCAGCTCCGCGGTCTCTTTGCCGTTTTCCAACTGGGAAAGAAATTTCGTCCCCACGCCGGCCATTCCTGCGGCTGTTTCCTGACGAACACCGGTTTCCTTACGCTTGTGCCGGATGATCTTGCCCAACTCTGCGGGGGTGGTTATCTTTCCGTAGGCGGTGTCCTGATTGATACCTTCTCGCTTGCGCCCCATGGTCTACCTCATAGAGTTTTTCCGTACGGACGCATTATGCCATTTCATAAGAGCACGTCAATCAATATTTTCCGTACGGACAAATTAACTCAATATTTCGAATGCAGCTAAATATTATGTCCGCTCGGATATTTTATACCATGATCCATCTTCGTTTTTGATACGACCATGTTGCATTCGGCGTTAAACATCTATCACACGGTGTGGATCGGCTTGGTGATTTACCCATTTTTCAACATTATCGGCGTCAAGGTTGACCCACTTCCTATTTATAACTTAGTGATTTTACTTTTAGGGGTGGGTCAATCTGGACGACGATGCCGGGTCGCTTTTAAAGCCAATCCACAGGGGGTAGCAGGGGGTGGTGTCGAAATTATGTCCACGTAGGCAGAGGGTGACCATGATAGGTCTCATCATGGGTAGGCTGGGGGCGCCTCCCCCTGAAAGGTCTAGAACACCTTGGAGGGGAAGGCAAGGATGGGCGCATGGGGTATACGGAAAAGAGACTGTCAGATACAACATTCTTCGAGCACTTGAAAAAAGCACAGAGGATGACCCCTGGGGCCATGTTATGGCAATGCTGCGTGATCTCTCAAACGGTTATGACTGGTACTCATCTGTGCGAGAAAAAGAAGCTGGGCGAGCCAAAGAAGTTGAAGATAAAACAGAAAAGCTTCGCCTGGAGGGCGAAGAGGCGGACAGACGGCGCCAGGCCGAGGAAGCAGAAAATAGGAAAGTAGATTCATGGTTTGGTAGGGCAGAGGAATCGATGCAAAAATGGATATTTGAGGAAGCAGAGTGCAGGGCCAAAAAAGACGCAGGCGGCGGCGAATTATTACTGTGTGGAGATCAATTACGTTCTTATGTTCGAGCTGTTTGCCAAGATATTATCAATCGCCGGCTTATTGCCATGAAAAAAGCAGCATGATTTCCTTAATGAAGTCAATTCATGAGGGGAATTCATGTCATGAATAATTTGCCCCGACTTTCGCAGGTTCTTTCGCAGGTAGTCGGGGTTTTTGTCTTTTATCCCTTTTTGAAGTCCCTGCCAAAATTAGCCAGGATCAATCGATAATCTTCTTGCCAGACAGGCTATCGAGGACTTCCATGAGCCTCCTCTTTGCCTTGTGTTCCCTCCGCAATTCGCTGAGCAGGCTCTGCCATTCGGATGTGCGATTGTTCTCTTGGTAGACCTTGCACATGCGCCGCAGATAACCGGCGGCCTCCTCGTAAGCCTTCGGTTTGACCTGACCAATCAGGCTGTCCACAACGGCCCGCCAGATGTCGATGGCAATTTGGGGGTGGGATTCGGCGACAGCCTCTGCAACAGTCTTGTCAGTTTCCCAACCCCAGCGTTTGGTTTTCCGCAGGTCTTGGTATAAAGCAACCACATCGTCGAAACGCTCTTCCAGAATGGCTATATCGATAAGCGCATCAAGGTCCGGAAACCGTTCATATCGCGCTACCGCCTTGTTCCGAGGACGCATGACCTCCGGCTTCGGCAGGGGCCAGACGGTACTCTTGCCGCCATCCACCGGCACGGGACGTTGACCGGTCTCAAGATATCTGAGAACACACTCTCTGGCCGCTGCCCAGGCTTTGGCTTTCTCCGCTGCCTTGCGCAACTCTACAAAGGTCTTGCGGGAGACACTTTCAAAGAAATCCTCTGCCCGGTAGGCGGCTGCCAAATCATACTTTTTTTCTTTTTCAGCCAACTGTCGCAGCCGATTCTGCAGCTCTGTGGCTATGCCCGGAGCATTCTCCACAGTGCGTTCAAAGCCCCGGATGCACCACTGCCGCCCCTTTGCTTTCTCACCGGCCGCTAACAGGGTATCGACGAGTTTTCCGTAGCACCGGCAGGCATCCGCTTCCTTTTCCAGCAGAGAGATGACCTTTTCCGGCGTGCCGCTCCGCTCATAGGCATCGAGAAGCATGTTCACAACCCCATTCCGACTGTATGTTTCTGAGAAAGCAGCAGAAGCCGGTTTGGTCATGGATTTCAGGCGAGTTTCAAGATCTTCCGCCACTTCATGCCAATGGGTCTGGGTGTATTTATTACTCTCCAGAATCTTTCCGCCTGAATCCAGGAGAGAGTATTCGTCCGCCAATGCCCGGTCAATCACCCACAACAACTGCTCTGCCGGGGCCAAGGAAGAGAGCGGCACTGCTTGCAGTACAACCTCCAGACATGCAGCAATCGCTGTAGCCGTTTCGCCCTCATCGTGGGACTGTTCCACCTGTTCGTTGCCTCTGGTCCAGAGTTCCTCTCCCAGTTGGATCACCTCATCTGCATGACCACTGGCGAGAAGCGCCTGCAACTGCGCCTGTACATGGGAATAGTCAGGGATATTTCCTTCACCTTTCCAGGAGTTGTACCAGGCTGGCTCCGAGGTAATGGTTCTGATCTCTCGCCGCAAGGAACTCACAACCTTATCGACCCGGCCCGATGCAAGTTGCTCCTTTTCCAGCATCCCCCGCTCGATTTCCGGATGTTGGGCCGCAAGTTCCAGCATCATCGATATCAGTTTATCCTTCCCCATCCCCTGAAAGATTTTCAGCATCCTGGAATTCCCCGGTCTCCCCCCCTTTATAGCTTCTGGAGCGAAATCGGACTCTTCATCCTCGTCCTGCCAATCATCATCGTCTGCACAATCGTCTTCGGAGTCGTCGAAAAGGGCATGATAGAGATCATCTCCATCCTTCAGCAGGGGGATCTCTTTCTTCCGTTTCACCTGTTCCGCCGCAGACAACACGACGGCGACCGCATGCTTGCAAGGCCCCCAGTCATAGGGACAGGTACAGAAGTAGTCGAAATCACCTTCTTCGTTAAGGCAGACCGACGTCGCATATACTTCACTTCCCGACACCCATGCAGCCAGGGTACCATCCTTAAGGCGTGAAAGTTCTTTGACATTCCGAATGTAGGACTTGCCGCGACTGAGAATCTTCGTGCCAGCCCATTCACGCAGGTCATCCAGGGTCAGATTCCGCAGCAAAGCGCTAATTGTTTCCATAAATACGTCTCCATCAAGGTTCTTTCCTCACTGCTCATACCCAACGCCCTGAATCCTTTCATACGTTTTTCATGCATCTTGGCCAGCATCGGCACTGAGGGTCCACATATTACAGGCATGCCCGTCTTTTCGCCAGCTGGATTGGAAATTCAAACTGAGACACTACCCCTATTTATTGACCGTAGCTTAAAATTGATGTAAAGCAATATAATACAATTATAATGGTAGGTGCGGTATGCAAAGAAGACAAGGACAATTTAATGATAAACGCAGGATTCGGGAAAACTGCGATGCCAGTTTTCTTGACAGATTGCACGACAATGTCAGGTATGGTGGTAACCCAGAGCATAAACGGAACCCGGGCGACTTTGGGCTCACTCCGCCCTCACAGCCCCGGCCCGACAAAGCCCTATGTGACATGACGAATAACCTTTCAATAGAGTTTGATTGGCTTCATCGTGACAACGGTGATGCCATTGAGCGTGCTACTTTAGCTGAACTAGCTATGACTGCTAACAAATACTCAGCTTTTGAGTTGGAAGATTTAACAGCCAAATCTATCCGTAAGAGTGCACGAGTTTCTGCTTACAATTTGGCCGTGTGGTTTGTCTCCAATTGGTGGAAGCTACGCTGGGAACCCAAGAGGACGACTTACGAATGGGACTTCAGTCACAAAATTGGCGCAGCTGGTGGTGGGTATCTTTGGCCCAATGTCAGTTTCAATGGTGACGGTGCGACCATCTCGATTCAATCAGAATCTACTTTATTCCCTGCTACAGGACAAGCAATTCGCTATATAAATAACTTCAGTACCATTATTACTGCTGAGGAATTCGAAACTAAAATCGGCTTTTTTGTTGAAAGTGTAATCGCTAGATTAGTTGATTTAGGGATTAATGCTCCAGAGCTTGTGGGGCTTTGGAAGGAAGTTTATGCAGAAAGACAGGATTTGGAACTTTCAAAATGGCGTAAGTTAGAGGCTATTATGGGGTTCGATCCCGATGAGGTGCCTGATCACATTGTTGTCGGCTTAAAGGATGCGTCTGACAATTATGGTGCCGGCGCCGTTGAAGAGGTGGCAGCCGCATCGCAAGGGAAAGTCCTCGATATTCTCAAAGAACTTTCGGGCGCACCTTTTGCGGAATCCACAGGGCTATGCATGCCCCAATTTGATGTGCTACAGCAAGAAATA
The DNA here is from genome assembly GCA_003165235.1 of Syntrophobacteraceae bacterium. Classification (GTDB taxonomy): domain Bacteria; phylum Desulfobacterota; class Syntrophobacteria; order Syntrophobacterales; family Syntrophobacteraceae; genus SbD1. The sequence continues at coordinate 2,211 of PLSV01000076.1, read as the reverse complement.
AGCAGTCTTGGCCCCACCTTGTTCCCTTGGCAAAAAGGTGAGGAAGCCGCTCGTATTGCTCGAAGGGCATGGCATCTGGATGAAGGCTCAGTGTCGACTAAATATCTTTCAGAGATTTTTGGATTTCGTCAGGAGCTTATAAATGAGCCGTCGAAATCAAGAGGTCCTATGACTGTTGGCTACCGTGAGGGTGGAGCTTTGGATCACTTCAAGATCTTTCTTAACACGTCATACCCTGCTAACCGCAGGTTCGCCTTGATGCGGATTGTTGGAGACAATCTTACAGCTTCCCCAGATGATAAACTGTTGCCGGCGCCTGATATCAAGACTCATCGTCAAAAGTTCCAGAGGGCTTTTGCTCAAGAGTTTTTATGCCCGTATGATGAACTCAAAGAATTTATCGGCAGCACAGAACCCGAGGATGAGAAGATTGAGGATGCGGCACGGCATTTCGAAGTTTCACCCCTATTAGTCACATCAGTCCTCGTCAATAAAGGGCATATTGCACGAGCATCTTTAGATGAATACGGTGACAGGGTAGCCGCGTAAGGCAATTTTTAAGAGAACGGAAACGACATCACGGTACTGCCGCTAGGCGAAATTTGCCTTTGTGGTCAGTTCCTGCTTCCTCCCCCGGCCCCATCAAGATAGTCATCAGACCCGCTACCTGCTGGCTGCAACAGACCGATCTGGACGGCAAACTGCCAACCTACCTGAACCCTCCACAGACCGGAGCCGAACGCACTCTCGCCCAAGTTGAGGGCTGGATTCTGGGGATTATGTAGTTTGAAGGATACATCTAGTCAGGAATGGTGGCAGATTGAATAGAAAACTGAAAATCAACAAGCACTTCACACCCTGCCCGGTTGATGACGAAGATGAAATGTACCCGAACGGTATTTTTGTCTTCAACATTACGAAAATGCTGGCTTTCATCGAGAGTAGCAACATTCCTTACGAAGAAGTGTTGGTCAAGGATTTCAATAAAGTCACAACAAAGTTCAAAGAAGATTATCTTGCAACGGTTGATGTAAAAAGACCGATCATTGTCGCTGAGATTTCACCTGGTCGCTATAACGTGATCGACGGCAATCATAGAATGGAACAGGCCCGCAGGTTGGGAATGGAAAAGATTCCGGCATACAGAATGAACCCTGAACAGCACATTCAGTTCCTGACGACTGAACAGGGATATTTTGCGTACATCGAATACTGGAACAGCAAGCTGAAAAGTTTAGAAGGTCAATAGCCGTCCTGTTGAGCAATCCTTTCCATTTCGTTAGGCGCAGGGCGTGCGACCCGTTANNCATCCCCGATCTGATGGCATATCTTGGAGAGGTCTATTATGTCGGTCTACTGAGCGCCGCCGAGTTTCACGGTGCAGCCCATCATCGGCCCCAGGTCTTTCAGGTAGTTGTGGCAAAGGCCCGGCGCCCCATTGAGTGCGGCCAGGTCAGGGTGGAATTCATCTTTAGGAAAAATGCAGCCAATATCCCGATCGAGCCAAAGAATACTACCGCTGGTATAGTGAAAATATCCACTCCAGAAGCAACGGCGCTNNGATCTGATCGGATATGTCCGCCATTGTGCGGGTCTGGATAATGTTGCCACCGTGCTGGCCGAGCTGGTGGAAAAGATCGACATCAAGCGGCTGGTAGAGGTGGCTGGTTATTCACCCATTGCCTGGGTGCAGCGGTTAGGTTATCTCCTTGAACTACTCGAAGAACACGAGAAAGCCGATTTACTTGCCGAGTATTTGAGAACCACGCATCTGATGCCGACCCCACTGATGCCGGGAACGAGCATCAAGGGGGCAAAGAAGGACAACCGCTGGCAGGTCTTTGTAAATACCGATGTGGAGGCTGAAATTTGATCGATCGTGCTTATATCACCGAATGGCAGAAGACCGCCCCTTGGTCGCAGCGCTACCAGGTAGAGCAGGATCTTGTCATCTGCCGGGCGCTGGTTGAGATATTCGGCCACCCCCTGCTGACGGAACAACTTGCGTTCCGGGGCGGTACAGCCCTGTTCAAGCTCCATCTTCCTCCGGCTCGCTACTCTGAGGATATCGATCTGGTTCAAGTCCAGGCCGGTCCAATCGGTCCGGTGATGGATGCGCTACAGGAAAAGCTCAATCCCTGGCTCGGCATTCCCAAACGGAAACAGTCCGAAGGGCGGGTTACGCTCTCCTACCGGATGGAGTCGGAAGAA
>PLSV01000078.1 GCA_003165235.1 Syntrophobacteraceae bacterium | reverse complement strand
TCCTTCTTTTCCTGTGAGCATGATTGCGCCGCCTCACCGAGATATTCGTACACATGATAAAAGTCGACGAGCAAACCGGCCTGAGTCCCGAATACACGGCTTGCCTGTTCTGGAATCCAGCGCAGCCGCCGCGTCCTCGAACGCTGTTTGAACGAGAATGAAACTTCGATCTTGTCCTGCTGCACGTAACCCTTTAGAAGAACAAAAGCGGGAACGGCAGCAGTCAAGGTCCTTGCATCACTGGAGCACATTGCCCCTAATCCAGCATGGCCCCGGGCCGCTTTTGAACACTGATGAGGCTTATGCTCTCTCCCATAGGAGAATTTTTTAGGAAGCCACCCCGGGCTGCCTTTCCGCGTCCCAACAAAGGAGACGCATAACGATGGCCACCAAGCACAAGAATGTTCCAAGCAAACGACAACCACGCTCACTCAAAACTGTTGCACCCAACGCCGCGGGTATAGACTTGGGCTCACGTGAGCACTGGGTGGCTGGTCCACCCCTACCGGACGGTTCCTCAAACGTAAAGCGTTTTGGAACCACAACTCCGGAACTGTTGCGTCTGGCCGATTGGCTTAAGCAGCAGCAGATCGCTACTGTGGCCATGGAAAGCACCGGCGTATACTGGATCCCCTTATTTGAAATCCTGGACAGTCGTGGTTTTGACCTCCTTTTGGTTAATGCCCGCCAGATTAGTCATGTTCCCGGCCGCAAAACCGATATGATAGATTGCCAGTGGCTTCAATTACTGCACGCCTGCGGATTGCTTCACGGCTCTTTCCGTCCCGGCGATGACATCTGTCGCCTGCGTGCCCTCATTCGTGAACGCAATACCATCGTAGACCAACGTTCAGACTGGGTCCGGCGAATGCAGAAAAGCCTCGATCAGATGAACGTCTGCGTGCATCACGCTGTTTCGGATATTTCAGGTGTTACCGGCATGGCCATTGTCCGTGCCATTGTCGACGGTGAACGGGACCCCCGTGTGCTGGCGGCTTTGCGTGATTGCCGTTGCCAAAAATCGGAAGACCAGATCGCCGAAGAACTCACGGGTAACTGGCGACAAGAGCATTTATTCAACCTCGAGCAAGCCCTCAAGGTTTATGATCAGCTCTGTGCCGTCATCGCTGACTACGATGCCGAGATCCTAAAATCCATCGATTCACTCCAACCTCCCGAGTCCCAAGGTTCATCGGCACCACCACCAGCATCCAAAGCCAAGGCGCAAAAGTTTTCCAAGCGCGGCCAGGAACCAATGCGTCAGGCACTGTATCGGTTGTCCGGTTTTGATCTGACGACAATCGACGGGCTTGGGGTGGATACCGCCGCCATTATCATGACCGAACTGGGACCTGACTTGTCCGCATTTCCCGACGAGAGCCACTTCATTTCGTATCTACGTTTGGCGCCTAATATCTCTATCAGCGCCGGCAAAAAGGTACCCGGCAGGTTCAGAGCCGTTACCTCCACACGGGTGTGCAATGCACTACGCATGGCCGCCACAACTTTGCGCAATTCGAAGACGGCACTTGGCGCCTACTATCGCCGTATTTCTTGTCGCAAAGGTGCCTCCGTTGCTGTTTTTGCCACTGCCCGTAAGCTAGCCCAACTCGTCTATCGGTTGATTCGCCATGGGCAAGCATATGTCGACACAGGAGCCCATGCCTATGAGGCCCGTTTCAATCAGCGTCGTTTGTCATCCTATGCCAGGGCTCTCAAAGAAATGGGCTATAAAATCGAACNNTTTCCGCTCTTTCTGATGCCTTATCGTGTAGACCCGCTACGCTCTTGGATTGACTGGCCGTATTGCTCTTGACCACGTTAGCTTCTGTCCCGTTAGCGGCTTGCCGAAGATCGACCCGAAGCTCCAGGTTGAGTGCCTCCGCCACGGCCAGCAACCGCCTGAGTGTCATGTTGGAACCGTTGTTGAGCAATTTCGAAATGGCGGCTTTACTCACATTGAGCCGCCTGGCAAGCTCGCTGCGGGTAATGCCCTGCTCATTCATCACCTGAAGAATTCGCTCGGTAACATCCAGCTCCAGACCTTCGNNTCCCAGCCATATGCCTTCATTGCGACCTCTTTGATTCAAGGAATGCCTTTCGCAGACGCTTTGCGCGGGCCAAATCTTCCGGGTCTGCTTTCCGACCCTTTTTCAACGCTCCATTTGTCAATAAGATGACCTGACCCTCATCGAAAAAGCAGTAGATCCTCACTTGATCCCTTGTGCGTTTAATGGCGAATATCCCATCTTGCTCGCATTTGAACTTCGACTCATTTCGTGGCGGCCCATTTTCAGCAATGTAGCGGATATCCTGGGCGACGCGCGTTCGAATCTCACGGGGGAGTCGCGAAACGAACTCACTCACATAAGCCTTATTGTCCTTCACAATTTCCCAAACTGAAAATTTTGCGCCTTCTGCTATCTTACGAGATACTATGCTCAATAGTTAACTCCCAGGTTAACTCATGTCAATATTAATCACGGCATCCTTGGCAATTGTATAGACACTTAATTCTAGAACTACCGAGGACCCCTCGGTAGTTCCCTCCCGCGCCAACTCCCCTTCTTTGTAGATATTGCGAATATGTAAGCCGACAGTATCGGCATTTTTACCGAAGAGATCACCAATCTGCTGTTGACCTGGCCAGACCGTATCGTGATCCAGATGGACTTGGAGTGTGGTTTCGCCATCGCCGGCGTCATGGAGGACTACATTCAT
>PLSV01000133.1:17373-18225 GCA_003165235.1 Syntrophobacteraceae bacterium | reverse complement strand
CTCTGGCCCGAAGCGGCAACCAGCTCTTTGCCCTTTTGAATTTCCAAAAGGACCACAAGGAACTCGGCCTCTCCGTGGCTTTCCGGAATTCCTACGACCGCTCGATGTCCATCGGTCTGGCTATCGGGGCCTCAGTCTTCATCTGCGACAACCTGGCTCTTTCCGGCGATGTGGCGGTGATGAAAAAACACACCAAAAATGTTTGGAATGGCCTGGAGGACCTGGCCATCTCGACTCTCTACCGCGCCGGCAAGAACTTCCAAAAGGTCATCGCGGATGCTGATCGGCTGAAAACCATTCCTATGGACAATCGAAATGCTTTCGAACTTATGGGTTACTTGTTCGGGCAGGACATCGTCAGCCCGAGACAACTCACCACTGTCAAGGACGAATGGCTGAAACCCACGCACCAGGAATTCCAGGCCCGGAACAAGTGGAGCTTCTTTAATGCCGTGACCGAGGCCCTCAAGAGCTGCCCGCCTGTTTCGATCATGGAGAAGCATAAAGAGGCATACAGCACGATCATCGATGTTTAGGGGAGTGCCAACATGGACTCACAACAGGCAATAGACGACATTTTCGAAACGGCCCAGTCGCAGGAGGAAGCCCTGATAAAAATTTACAGGCTTTACTTCCTCGACTGGGACTCGATAAAACTCATTCACGGCTGGCCCACCTGCTCAAGGGAAATGTGGGGCTACATCTGCCGGAAATTCCAGGCCCTCGACCGGAAATACCACCCCAAGGTTATTCCCGGCGGAGCGTGGATGAATAATGGATTTTCCAGCAGCGAAAACCTCAAAGGCTGGGAGGTAGACACAACCACCACGCATGTCGAATACAAGGAGACAG
>PLSV01000133.1:0-17281 GCA_003165235.1 Syntrophobacteraceae bacterium | reverse complement strand
CGATTATTAGCCTGGTGGTCAATTCCGATGACGGACAGTAATGGTTTTGAAACGGCCGCAAAGGGAAAGTACCCTTTGGCCAAAGCCCCAACCCGGAAAAAATACGGGAAGGGGTTTTACTTTACACCGATTTTTCCTAAGTCGCCAGAATTCACACATTAGGATCATAGGGCGTTATGCATGGGTCTGTTGCTGAATTTCACGAATTGGCAAGAAGCAGAGAGTCTTTCCAGACGTGATCATTCGCCATGATTTAGCATCGATCCAGGTATTACGTAGGGACTGGGGTGGCCGGGGACGAAGATGCCCGTCGCACCGTAGGGAACGTGAACGGTGAGCAACAGGGATCTGGCGGCGCATCAATTTTCGAGGGTCTCGGTTAGCCCAGTCTTTTCTCATAAATGCGCTAGTGAGACTGCAGGCTTAGAGGACTATTAACAGCGAAAAATACAGAGCTAAAGCTTGTAAAAAAGCTGTTCGTTGTATATCGGCCTTTGGCTGTAGCTGGATTTTAGCGTGCTCCTCGGATTGCCGCTACCCTTTATCTAGCCGATTGCGATACCGATTGGAAGGGTGTATAGAAATTTATATCTTAGGTGTCCTTTAGCCGGTAACGCGGTCATGTTGGTGTCGGAAAGGAGCATCCGATGGCCAAGAAAAATCTTTCGAGCGGGATATTTATTCTTGTGCTTCTGGTCATAGGGTTAATCCAGCAACACTGGCGAGTGCTTCTTCCAATCGCGGGGGTGGTACTAGTACTGTGGGCTATTTCGAAATTGATTGGGAAACGGTCTGCTTCAAAAAGAAAACCGAGAAGCGCAGCATCGGCTTCGTTTTCGGGGTCCTCAACTAAAACAAAACGCTCTAAAATAGTATCGCCCGATGCATTGTGGATTCCCCAGGGAAAGACCTTTAAGCTTGCGGGTTACACAATACCAGGAGGGTTTGTTTATGTTGGTAACGGCCTTGAGTCCATTCAAGGATGGGGCATTGAACAGTCGTTGATCGACCCGAGCCTTCCTGTGGCAACATCCAATCCTGACTACAGCGGCAGATATATGGAATATTGGCCATCGTATTCCAAAATTTCCCCAACATCACGAGCGGCTTTTCTCGATTGGCTTTCAGGCGGCAAGAAGGACCCAAGCGCATATATTGGTTATGTGTTTATTTACTTTTACGGGCTCGAAAGGCGCGCCTTGGCAGATTCCAAAGATTCTGCTGCAGCGCGCGATGAAATTCCCGCCATTGTTGCTGAAGTAAAAAGGCTATTGTCTGTATACGGAGAGAATGGCTCATTTCGCGGGTACGCCACTAGATTTATTGATGCGATTGGGGCCAGCCAAGCAGGAGATGCCATTTACCGGAATCCCCCAAACGTACAGTCCGGTTCGTTTGAACTCCCCAAGACCATTCAAATCGCACTCGGTCAAGTCGCGAGGGATGGTGCTCCTCTGCCTGTTGAATGGGCATTGGCGTGGGCCGAAAACGATCCAACTGTGCCGCATAGAACGCCGTTCCAGAGATGCCTAGAAGAATTCAGAGAGCTTTTCAAAATTCGGTATCATAAGAAATATGGCGAGGGTCTAAACATAAAGCTAAACAAAAAGAGAATTCAGGCATGGTATCATCCCGCCAGTGCATCCTTCGGCGGGCAAGTTCGTATCCCGGTTTCGGATTTACCCGATGTAACCGCCATCACCGGACCTTCATCGAAAATCACTGAATTGGTACTCACCTGTACCGATGAGCTTGATGCTTATAGCCGCTTTCTTGGCCGAAACCCGAATGGCAAAGGATCGCTTGAATCGATAGCATACCTTCCCCAAGAACTTTTGCGGCACCATACGGGGAGCACACTGAAAAAACTTTCTGCATGGCTCAATGCAGTGATACCAGAGGGAAAACCAGTATCGATCCCCTTTTCTGCCTTGGTGCAGCAATTCGAACCAGTTAAGCAAGAGGGCTTCGGCAAACGAGAGGTCACTGGCTTTGCAAACGTACTCTCTAGAATGAATATTGGAATTGAGCCAGACCCGCGGTTCGGGAGTTTTTTCCCGAAACCGGAGCAAGATGTAGTACTTTTCAGAACTGGAGAGAATGCTCCAAATGCGCCCACCCAGAAGTATGTGGCAGCAACTGTTATTGCGCACCTTGCGTCTGCTGTGGCGGGTGCAGACGGGAGCATTGAAGCGAATGAGGGACTTCAAATTGAGGAACAGATTGGAACTTGGCTACGCCTATCTCCGGATGAGATGGTTCGGCTGAAAGCGCATACAAAATGGCTGCTCAACTCGTTTCCAGGAATGAACGGCATCAAGAAAAGGATCGAAATTCTCGGACAGGACCAGCGTGAATCGCTGGGGCGTTTCCTTGTTGGAGTCGCACAAGCCGACGGATACATCGACCCGGAGGAAATTAGGACGCTCACAAAGATTTACAACATGCTCGGATTAGACACTCAAAGTCTTTACAGCCATGCTCATGTGGCTGCAGTTGAGCCTGTAACAATCCAGATACCCGATTGTACAAAGACTGTCAGTTATTCCATTCCCTCTCCTCCGAAGAAGCATGAGCGTGGTATATCGCTCGATATGAGCAACATTGAAGCCAAATTAGCCGAAACAACGGCTGTTTCGGCCATTCTTAACAACATCTTTGTGGACGAAGAACCTGCGAAGCAACATGTTGAAGCTTCCGAACCGAAGGCAACGAGTGTACTAATCCCTGGATTAGACCCGGAAACGTATGCCTTCATGCAGCTCTTGGGCTCCAAGCTCTCTTGGACAAGGGAAGAACTGGAGACTTTGGCATCTAAATACAATATCATGTTGGACGGTACGCTTGACAGCATCAATGATGCTTCATTTGATCATTTTGGAGGGCCATTTTTTGAAGGTGACGACCCTATTGAAATCAACGCCGATTTTGCGAAGGCCATATTAACATGACGACTCCAATACGCCCTAAAGATCGAGAGGCAGTAATTCAATCGCTAAGAGCTGGAGTTGTCCCACGTGCCGGGCAACACCTCATCCAGGTGGGAAGAGTCAATGAAATTATGGCCCTCATCAAGGATATCGACCTCATAGCGGACGGTGGTTCGGCTTTTCGATTCATTATTGGTGAGTACGGTTCCGGCAAGACATTTTTTCTGAATCTTGTCAGGGCTATTGCCCTGGAAAAGAGGCTCGTAACGGCTCACGCGGATCTGAACCCCGATAGGCGGCTGCATGGCACCAAAGGTCAGGCAAGATCCCTTTCTGCCGAAATGATGCGAAATATTTCGACCCGCTCAAAGTCGGACGGTGGTGCATTACAGAGCATCGTCGAGAGATTCATTACCGAGGCTCTTAAAAAGGCCAAGGCCACCGGCGTGAATCCGGAAAACGTCATTCACGAAAAGCTGAATACATTGTCCGAAATGGTTGGCGGTTATGATTTCGCACATGTCATCGCCTGTTATTGGAAAGGCCATGATGCCGGAAATGAACAGCTGAAAACGGATGCCATCAGGTGGCTTAGGGCCGAGTTCTCAACCAAAACAGATGCACGAGCTGCTCTAGGAGTGAGGACGATAATCGATGACGGCTCTTTCTACGATCATTTGAAATTGTTGGCCAGACTCGTCAGGTTGGCCGGTTTTTCTGGAATGTTCATCTGCTTGGACGAGCTGGTGAACCTCTATAAGCTATCTAATGTCCAGGCCAGAAACTCTAATTATGAGCAGATTCTCCGAATTTTGAATGACTCTCTGCAAGGGACTTCCGTTGGTCTTGGATTTGTCATGGGAGGTACGCCAGACTTCCTGATGGATACTCGGCGTGGGCTATACAGCTATCCGGCCTTGCAGTCGCGTCTCGCTGAAAACACTTTTGCTGTAGGAGGGCTAGTCGATTTCAGTGGCCCTGTGATTCGGCTCAACAATCTCAGCCCCGAAGACTTCTACATTTTATTGGTCAAAATCAGGCACGTTTTTGCTTATGGAAAATCAGAAGATTATGTGATTCCCGACCAAGCACTAAAGGCTTTCATGGAGCATTGCGCGAAGAAGATCGGGGCAGCCTATTTCCGTACCCCGCGCAACAACATAACGAGCTTTGTCAACTTCCTGTCTGTGTTGGAGCAAAATCGGCAAGCTAAATGGCAGAAAATCCTTGGAACCGTTGATGTCAAACCGGATATTAACCCCGACTTAGACCTGCCGATTGACGAGTCTGAGTTGGAATCGCCTGGAAAAACCGAACCCAATACATTTATGGGGGCCGATGAAACGCTTGCCGTCTTTAAGCTCTGATGAATCTCGTGCTTTTTACCTTCTCGCTGAAAAGCTTCGTCGCTGGGTGTGGGAACAAGGCTGGACTGCACTTCGCGATGCGCAAGAAAGAGCAATTCCTCCCATAATTGCCGGTGAAACCGATGTCATCGTTGCAGCGGCAACGGCAACAGGAAAGACCGAAGCCGCATTTCTCCCGATCTGTTCTCGCCTGCTCTCCAAGGAAAATCATAACGCCTGTGTTCTCTACCTAAGTCCCTTAAAAGCCTTGATAAACGATCAATTTTCCAGAATAGAACAGCTATGCGAGTCGCTGGATATCCTCGTGCATCCCTGGCATGGTGACATATCTGGAAGCAAAAAGCAGAGGTTTCTCAAGTATCCCAAAGGCATTCTCCTGATCACCCCGGAATCGCTGGAATCACTATTCGTGAACAATGGCTCTGCAATTCCGCAGATCTTTGACAAGCTGCTGTACGTGGTCGTTGACGAGTTGCACCACTTCATTGGCTCCGAGCGGGGGCGTCAATTGCAGTCTTTGTTGCACCGGATTGAGTTTGCCGTCAAGCGCAGAATCCCACGTATCGGCCTGAGCGCAACCATAGGGGATATGCAACTCGCCTCACAGTTCCTGAGACATGACAGCAGTCTTGAAACGGAGATGATAATTTCGAATGTTGCCGCTCAAGAATTGAAGCTTCTCCTGAAGGGCTATGTCCGGAGCAGGCCGACCCTATCACCAATGGAGCCTGATGAAGCAGAGAACCAGTCCGACGGAGGCTTAGTCAATATAGGCGTTGACATCTTCAAGGCATTGAGAGGCAACAGCAATCTGATCTTTGCCAATAGCCGGAATAGGGTTGAATTCTTCGCTGACAGACTTCGATGCATGTGCGAAGAACACCATGTGCCGAACGAGTTTTGGCCTCACCATGGCAGCCTTTCAAAAGAACTCCGAGAAGATGCCGAAGCTGCAATCAAAGACAAAACCCGGCCCGTGAATATCATCTGCACGTCAACACTCGAAATGGGCATCGATATTGGAGCGGTAGTAAGCATTGCCCAGGTCGGTGTTCCACCGTCAGTTGCAAGCATGCGCCAACGTCTTGGCCGGTCCGGCAGAAAAGAGGGTGATCCGGCGATTCTGAGAATCTACATCCAGGAAAATGAACTTACCGGCCAAACAACAGCCCCAACCGACTGTCTCCGCATGGGACTCGTACAAACAATCGCAATGGTGAATCTTTTACTAGAGAAATGGTACGAGCCGCCGCCATCCGGCGGACTGCATCTCTCGACCTTGACTCAACAGATCTTGTCCCTGATCGCTCAGTATGGAGGAGTAACGGCACTCCAGGCGCACAATGTACTCTGCAAGACCGGTCCGTTCAGCCAAGTGACTCAGCAAATGTTCGCAGATTTTCTCCGCAGCTTGGGGACTTCAAAGCTTATTACACAGGCAAGAGACGGGCTTCTGTTGCACGGGGAGTTAGGGGAGAAGATCGTAAACCATTATACATTCTATACTGCTTTTTCAACGCCTGAAGAATTTCGGCTTATAAGCGGGAGTCGCACGCTCGGGTCGCTTCCGATAGACCGACCCTTATCGGAAGGGTCTTTTCTCATTTTTGGTGGGAGACGCTGGCTGGTTTTAGACGTGGATTCAAAGAAGAAGATAATCTCTCTTGCTCCCGCCAAAGGTGGAAGAGCCCCGATATTCGGCGGGGAAGCCGGTTGTGTCCATGATCGGATCAGACAAGAGATGTTCACTGTGTATATGGAGAAGAGCATCCCTGTTTTTCTCGATGCGCAGGCTAAAGAGCTTTTGGCTGAAGCCAGAGACAATTTCCGACAATTCGGACTGGCGGAAACGCGGATTCTGAACCATGGGAATACAACCTATCTCTTTTGCTGGCGGGGGGACAGGGTGATGGACACTTTGGTGACCTTACTGAAAATGAAGAAAAAAATGATCTTAAACGAAGGGATCGCTCTAGCTGTTTCAGGCACTTCACAGGAAGAAGTGCGGAGCATTCTTCAGGAATTCGTGGCTGCGGTACCACCTGATCCCTTTGAATTAGCTCGGACGGTTGCCAATAAGGCTCGCGAAAAATATGACCATTTTATTACTGATGAATTGCTGAGCGCCGACTATGCCGCATTGAGGATTGATATTGAAGGAGCTTTATCTGCGGCAAAGGAGATTCTGGCGGATTACCAAAACCTCCAATGTTAGCTGTCACCCTCCGTTGGGAGTATTGTAAATGGATAGATTAGCGGAAATACTCGAAAGTGCACGATCAGGGCACCATGAAGCGTGTAAAAGCTGTGCACGAAATCCTAAAAAAAATACAACTTCTTTTGCTCGTAATTGCGACGAGCACTTTGGTGTAAAACCAAATGGATTAATAATCATCACGCGTGATCCAGGCGCAAGTGACGGCGGTTCATCCCACACCGGGAAAATCTGTCCTATTCATAACCATGATGCATCTGCAAAGAGAGTATTATCAAAATTGGCCTTATTGAGAATACCAAATCAATCAGTCTATTTCCTTAACGCTATTCTTCACGGATACTTTGATGTAAATTCACAAAATAGTAATAACTCTGAAAGAAATTATTGTAAGATCATTCTAACAGAGATACTGGACATTCTAAATCCAACGTCAATTCTAGCATTAGGAATGGAAGCGTTGCAGTCTTCACTTGAAATTCTACAAACCTCAAATATCAAGAAACCAATGATGAAAGACATGATTTCAAAATCCTTTTCATTCGGTAAAATTGCAGGTGTAAGCATTTTTGCAATGCCACATCCTGCATATGCTGGTGTAAATCTAGGAAAGTATGGGTTAAATGAAAATGAAGTATGGGATCGAATTGCAATCAAAATTAACAACCTATTTTGATGGGTTCCTCCCAACGAATGCTTCAAGCGGACCCAAACCACGCCGGGCATGTTGTGTCGCTTTGCCTGAAGTTTCTTGGCGGCATGGTTTGGGCAGCTTATCCCCGGCCGGCTTCTGAGCAACCATCAAGGAAGTTCATACATCTCTCTTTTTCCTCGATCTGCAGGGCATCCTCACAGGGAGGATAATATCCAAATCATATTAAAATGATGAAGATTCGGGTATCTTTTTTCCGAAATAGAACTCGATAAAAGAGAGAATTTTTTCATCATCTATAATCTCCTCCTTGGGCGTGAATTTGGGCGTGAGACACCTCCTAGAACCGCATAAATGCGTCCAATCAATCCAAGTAACTTAAAAAGGAAATGTTGTAATTACGGTATGTTATGGCGGTGGGTTCGTTCTACGAATCCGTAGGTCGGGTGTTCGAATCACCCTGGGCGCGTCTGTAAAATCAAGGGGTTAGCGGGATTGTCGTTAGCCCTTTTATTTTCCCTGTGCGCGTCCTGTGCACGGATTCCTTTTGAAGACTTGGAGCTTCGCCTGACGGTTACTCATTGATTTCGCTCACGCCTTTCAACCTCAAGTTAACCGGCAGCCCGCTCCATCCTTGCGTCCCAACAGCCAGTGCGGTATCATCGCTCATCCCCCATTTGCCCATGTTCAACTTTTGGAGCAACACATGACTCTCACCAAAGCCCATCTCGTGGAAGCATTCCTCGCCAAAAACATTTTCACCAAAACCGAGTCAGCCCGAATCATCGACACCCTTTTTGAGCTGATAAAACAGTCCCTGCAAAACGGCTGGTTTCGTCAACTTGATTTGGCTCGGTAACTCAATCACAATGGATCACTTCTCGTATCGCTCGGTTTAACGAGTTACACTCAAAGGGCGCATAAAGACATAATACGAAAACTCAACGATCTCTGCCGAGACCTTCATGCAAAAGGACAACTCAACGAAGCTATCGGAATCGGGAAGAACCCGGCAAGTGAGTAGAATAGTCACAAAAATCGGCCACTGTCGGCAACGGAAGTGGCCTATTCGTATGGAAACCATCAACGGCGAGGACGCCTCCAGCAGCCCCTACGCCAACGCCCTCAAAATCAACTTCGAGGCCTCCCCGGACTTCAATCACCTGGTGCTCTACCAAAAACACATGCAAGCCGGTAGAGCCTGAAAAAATAGGGGGCATAGCAACCTCAATGCTTCTCACCCAAAGAAAGCCTGTCCTGAGCCTGTCGAAGGGCCTGTCGAACGATCGCCGTGTGAAAGGCCGTAAACGAAGGATCGACCATGTTGCACTACCAGCACAAAGGCGGACTTGAAGACCCGGAGTTTCTCCGCCGCATTGGTGAGCTTTCGGTAAAATCGGACCGTGTCTGGCTTGCGGCCCTGAGTGTCGGTCTCGGTTTTACGCTGATTGCCGCCTATCTTTTTGCCTTCTCTCCGACGGGGAAATTCTTGGCATATGCCGGATTTAGCATTCGCGCGAGCCTCTACTTCAGGGCGGGGGTAGTTCTGGAGGGCCGCGGCGGTGAGGTTCTATCCGATCTCTTCAAGCTTGGACTCGTGGCGGGCATTTTTGAGGTTCTCGTGGACTGGGGACTCATCCACTGGATTTCCAACGGCCGTTTGGTTTACCTTACCGGCAACGACGTCGTTCTTCTTGCCTCGCCGCTGTGGATGCCCGTGGCCTGGGCCTGCGTGATCGCGGAGCTTGGCTATCCGGCGATGCGCCTGTTCCGATGGCTCAAAGCATCCATGACCACGAATCGAGCGGCGGTCGTCGCCTCGCTTCTGACCGGACTGGCCGCTTCGGTAACGGTGGGATTCTATGAATACCTCGCCTACACAGCGAACTTGTGGAGGTATGAGAAAGCCAATGTGATGCTTGGAGATTCCTGCGCCCTGTACATTCCTTTCGGCGAATTTTTGATGTTCCTGGCCATTCTGCCGATAGGAGCGAGAGTATTATCGATGAATCATCGAAGGCAGGCTGCTTTCATTGAAGGAGGAGCCGCATTTGCACTGGCGATAGCGTTAGGCTACGCGCTCGCCTACTTCTTACTGGAGGTCAGGTAGAAGCATTTTACTTCTCACCTTCAGCCTTTCAAGGCGTCGCATCGTCTTTAGGGCATTGGAGGCATTGGGCATTGGGGTCGGGCCGCGCTAACTGACTAAAATTACCCGTGGCATTGGGCCCGACCCCAAACAAACCTCCAAGGCTGGCAATCACTTGTCCCAAGATTTACGCCTTTAGGCTGCTATTATAGGGGGCAAGAGGGTCAGAATGGATGCGCGTAATGGCATTGGGCCCGACCTAATGCCGCTAACTTAACAGATATGTGTCGCCCCTGCTGTTTTTGCGGGTTTCCTTCTGTAGCGGCAGCGGCGAAGCGGTTTTGAAATTAGGCTTTCGTCCCCGGCGTCGATTATCAAGCCCTCGACTCATTCTTCGATATTCCTGCCGGTCTCTTGGGAATTGGCGTCCCGGTTTGGACTTGACGCTGTGCCGTGCGCGCATTGCACAAACGCTTCCCGGATGTAAGGCCGGAGGTCCAGGTCAGTCGCGGCTGCCAGGAGCTTGACAAACAAGCGTGTCTCGGTCAGGGCGCGTGTAAAGCTGAGTTGAGCGACGCAAGCGTTTTTTTGGCAGCCGGCTTCGACCATTGCCAGGCGGATCATGCACAGGGCAATCATGTGTACGAGGATCTCCTGGTTAGCGGCATTAGGTACGCCCCCTTTTGGTCCTTTTGACTTTTGACCCCATATATTGCGCTCCGACCGCTTTTGACCCCATAATCCGTAATCCCTGATCCCCAATTCTAAATTAGCTCAGGCTTGCACCGTCGCTTAAGTGATTTAGCTGCCCCCTGGAAATTATGACCGACGCTCGGGTGAGGATGAAGCATTTATTTGGATTGGTTTGAGGCGAGGTTCATCGGTTTCCTGTACATGTAATATGTTCCCATTCATGAATTGCTCTAACGATGAGTTCGCATCTTGGTTTATCAGCAAGACAATTTTGTACGAGTCGCATCATTTGATCAACCTGCGCGATCACAGCCAAAGCCGTTTTCTGATTCTCAATTGACTTATCATTCAGTCGATAGTCTGCTTGAATTCTCTTCGTATGAAGATCGGTCAACTTTGATCCTACTTTCGTTACTTCTATGTCAACACAGTTTTGAAGTCGGTGCTGAACCGCAACATGCACGTTGTTTTTGGGTAATGTCAAACCTACATTTACCAGGAATTGCGCGGCCAGGTTAAATATTGCGTAGTAAGCTCTGCTGATCGCGGTTCTGATTTCGGCTGACTTGGACTCAGCAACCAATGTGGAGGCCAACCTCTGAAATTCTTGTGGTCTCATATCAGTCAAACGGCAATGTAGGACAGCCTGATCTTTTCTCTTTCTGGCCAAGGGACTGAAGATATCCACAAACCAGTAAAATGATCGTAGCTATTGAGAATATCCTCAATTTTTCCACCAATTTCAAATTCAATGACCAGCCACTCTTCCTCTGTTTCAGGGTCATGTTCTAATTTCAGGTGTCCACCTCTCGCTCCGGCGAAACAATCATTCAGTAATCTGATTGCCGTTGCAAGGTGCCCCCGCAATCCGTGTTTTTCGGAGAAATCGATCAGGTCTGCCGCCCGTAGATGCTTTTTACCAGTGAGCCGTTGCCACTGATCGGCATAGGAAAAGAACTCTTCCAATCTTCCCAACTGATAAGTAAGATCAATAATCAAATCAAGAGCGTCCCTTCTCCGGGTAAGATCAGACTGGCACTCATCATAAGCCCTTTTTGCGTATTCGAGAGCCTCCTCCAGTAACCCGCACGCACTGAGGGAAATGGCATAATTAGCCAAATGTATAGCCTCGTTCGAAAGGGCCAAAGCATTCTTATGAAACTGGTGCATCTCGGAGATTTTCCTTTCGAAGCATGCAATGATCCCCAAAGTCGTGAAAGCCGCCGCCGGATCAACCGATATGAGCTTCTCGGCCTCCCTTTTGATTCTCTTGATTTCAAGCTCCAAACCGGCGCCGCCCTGCAGCTTCAACTCGTTCAGGCGTCTAATTAGCGTATCGAATTTGGTCTCTGGCGCGGGTTACGGCATATTGATCTCGGCTCAAAGATGAAGGGAAGCCCTAAGGGAAAATTATCTAAACCCACAATAATCATGATGTCAACCGGAAACCACTCAGAGGGCAAATCGGCAATCTACACGCAATACTTTAAATCCAGGTTAGGGCAACCTGCCCCTCCCCACTACTGCTCTTCGGTAATCCTCTGTGTTTCTGCCGTCATCGTCTTCGGCCATCAAAGGCTACTTCCCGGTGTAGCGTCCACGTCCCCGATGTCGAGTTCGATGGATACAGACTTCCCGAAAACGTCCACGTTCACAATCAGTCTGCCTCTTCTCGCGTTCACCCTGTCGAGGATACCGACACATCCGGCAAGACGCCCGCGAGCTACCCCGACCCGTTCACCCTCTCTTAGATAACTGTGAATTGTAAGCGGTTGTGCTGCGTTGACCATGGTCAAAACACACAAAGGCAAGCGCAAGACCTGGTTGTGTTCTCATCTGTTCCCGGTTGAATTTGCGCCTAAAGTTTCTCAAAGAGATCTATAATACTCTGTCCTACTGGGCATACTCCAAACGGGTGACAAAAAGCTTGCCGTCACCAATCTTTCCAGTGAGGGCCGTGTTTTGGATCGTTTTCACCACCTCTTTACCCTGCTCATCGTTGACCGATATCGTGAGCATCAAATCCGGTTCGAAATTGACCGTGTATGAGGCGCCCCGATACGTCTCGATGTGCCCCTTCTGTCGTCCGAACCCCTTCACCTCGAAAACGGTCATCACCTGGACACCGATCTCCAACAGTGCTTTTCGAACTTCTTCCAGTTTGAGCGGCTTTATGATTGCCTCTATTTTTACCATGCTCATTCTCCTTCTTTCCTTGTTTGAATTGCGAGCTTATTAATGATGTTTTAGTAAACCCGGGCAATTGGCAATCCGGCCATTTGTATCCAGAGTCCACAGACTCCGAATCGAGTCCGGGGCAGGCCGTTTCCTCGATTAGCGTCTGTTCTTTCCTCCTTGCGTATTTAATCGCGTTTTCGCATGAAAAATTTTCGCCCCTCCCGACAGACGGAGACTTCCGGTGCTGCGCAACGCTTAACCAGAGAAGCAATTTATTTGCCAACAACTCTTGTGTCGGCCAGGGGAGCAGTTTGGAAGGTTTTTGCTACCAGGATGAGTTCAAAATATGCAAACTAATTGGCACAATATAGTATCAAAATCGGGAGGGAATGAACAAAATTGCACCATTTTTGCGTGAACATTCATCCGCATTGTGGCATTTCCCTTTCCAAAAAGGACCTTGTCCAGTTTGGCGCGGAACTGGAAGTTATGGAGCTAAACCAGTTTCTCGGGGGAGACAGCCCGGATATTGAGTTTCTAAACGAACAAGAAGGTAGCGTGCACCCTTCGGGATTGGGGATTGGGCCCGGCCTAATGCCGTTAACTCAACAGATATGTGCTGCCCCTGCTGTCTTTGCGGGTTTCCGGCTGTAGCGGCAGTGGCGATGATGTTTTGAAATTAGGTTTTCGTCCCCGGCGTCGATTATCCAGCCCTCGGCTCTTTCTTCGATATTCCTGCCGGTCTCTTGGGAATTGGCGTCCCGGCTTGGACTTGACCCTGTGCCGTGCGCAGCATTGCACAAATGCTTCCCGGATGTAAAGACGGAGGTCCAGGTCAGTCGCGGCTGCCAGGATCATCCGGAAAGCGCCCTTCACCAAGGTCATGATATGCAACTCACATGTTTTGCAGACTGACCTCGCTCGGGGAATTTGTATTTGTGGCGGCTATTTACACTTTCAAGGCGGTAGATAATGAAATTACCGCTTCGCCATTTCTTCCGCGTGCGCTGCATCATTTCCAGCAGAAGTATCGCTCACTGCGCATGCAGGGATTCAGAGAGACTCAAAAGATTTTGCGGAATCACGCGAATAAGGCCCCAGCGTGGGCTATCGATGTCCGCGATCAGAAGGAATGCGATGGAAACAATAAGTGGCAGAATCAGAAGCAAGATAAATTGCGGTTTTTCGTTTCTCGCGCCAAAGCCAACCAGCACGTTGGAGCAGATGGCGATCGCCGCCATCAAGGCCCATCCCGCAATCGGAATGCGGTTCCACCATGCTGCCTGCGTGTAGCCCTGCGAGTTCAACACGTCGTTCATGCCTGAAACCGCCAGGGCGATAACTGGCTCTGGCTGCGCAACCGCCGGAGTCCGGACCGCGGTCCACAGCTCGGCCTGCAATTTGGCAGTTTGGGCATCGATCTGCCGAAGCTGTTGCGCATCGTCGGTGCTATAGAACAAGACACGCTGGTCGAGGTAGTGCCGAAGCAGCGTCTGCACTTTCGCCGCGCCGGCGGCAGGCAACAGGTCGGCCCGAAGGTATTCTGTTCCTATCGCGTTGGCCTCTGCCTCCTCGTAGTTCTTGCGCTGATCGTAGCGGTTCAAAGCCATCGAAAAGGTGAATCCGATGATAAGCGCGAGCAGGGTCAGCGTAGCGGCCAGGACAACGCCAAAATCTTCACGCGCCGCACCTTCAAGGATTCGCTGCCTCTTCGAAAAAGACTTCCCGAACCATGCCGAGAAAGACAGAAGGAAGAACGTGAGCACGAAAACAATCAGCGGATGATCCATTAAATTACTCATACTGGCTTACCCCCTGTGTGCCACAAGTAAATCCAGGCCTGACCACTAATTACCAATTACAATGTATTTTTAAAAATCCGCCAACGCCCAACTGACCGAGGCGCAGAGGATCGCCGCGAAGGGGCTCGGTCTCGGACGATCGGTGATAAGAAATTGCCTTTTTACGGTTTTGCAGTAGCACTTCTCGTGGGTGCAGTCAAAAACCTTTTCGTTCCAATCCTTTGCAAACACTGAAAAAAGTCATCATCGCATGTCACTGTGGGTGCTGGTTGCCGTTTCTATTACCGCTTCTATTGCCGCTTCTGGTTGCCGTTTGGCATGGCCAAATCCCCGCGTGATATGATGAATTAAGGGATTATGAACCACGCATTAAGGAGCGTAGCGGGGTAGATAGACACAGATAAGGGCATTTAGGGATTCTGTTTACTATTCACTGATCACTGTGAATTTATCCTGACCTTGGAAGGACTGATCACTGGCGAAGCCCGGTTGCCGTTTTGCATGGCCAAATCACAGTGCAGTACAATATTGCCGGATTAAAACAAATTGAGGGATTAAGGGATTAAGGGAGCCTCTTGCAGAACTCAACAAAACCGTCACCCCGGTGACATCCGAGGTTCAAAAGACCTTGAAAAACCTGGATTCCGGCCTTCGAGACTGTGTCGCAAACGCAGTATTTGTTGTATTTCCCCCCTTTTCTAAAGGGGGGTAGGGGGGATTTTGATTCTCCGATACCATATAAATCTTTGAAATCCCCCTCGTTCCCCCTTTACAAAAGGGGGAGGTAGAACCTGGCCCCATCGGATTTGCGCGAGCGTTTCCGGATTACGACACAGCCTCCTTCGCCGGAATGACGTTGAAGTACTTTTGCAAGAGGCTCAAGGGATTGAGGGATTGAGAACTTAAATTCGAAATTCGTGCTTTTTCTGGCAAGAAATTTCTTCGTGGCCTTCGTTGTCTTCGTGTCCGAACTCGGAGCGCAGGCGCCTTGGACAGGGAAGGGTGAGGTTGTTTCTACCCGGGATGCGACGAATTTCCTACTTGTCTTTTTCTATTTACGTTTCTTCGTGACTCTTCGTGTCTCCTTAGCGCTCTTCGTGACCTTTCCGGTTCCGGCTTGTCCGGCTTAAGAGATTAAGGAATTAAGGGATTGAGCAATTTTGGAACTGAGGGATTCATGAATTTGGTTTCTCCCTGCTCACCATTCGTCGCGAAGCGATAGAACCAAGAGGAGTCAGATACCTCCGGCAAAGCCCGGGGCCTGGAAAACCGTGGACCGCTCAAAGCGGCTGGAGCGTTGGCGCGCTTCATATTTTTCACGCGTATAGGAGGCCGTATTACGTCACCCCGGCAGGTTTTAAGCCGGGGTCCAGTGCTTTGATTTCTATGTAATCCGGCAAAACACCTGGATTCCGGCTCAAAAGCGCCGCCGGAATAACGACATCTGATCCTGGGCTTTTCGTGGAGTTTTAAGCGGTCCACCATGCAAGACTTTCCTGCATTCCCGGAAATGTCAAACTCTGTGAGTCCGCCGGCAGAGCCGGAGGTTTACCCTGATTAATTATTTTCTTTTGTTTTTTCCACTCACGATTCGTCGCGAAGCGATAGAACCAAGAGGAATTATTCTTTTCAGCTCACCGCTCGCTGTTCATTGCTGTTTTTTCTTAACCCCCAACACCATAACTCCAACATTTACAGGATGTTATGAATCATAACCGGTGAATCCGAGCTGTATTTTCAGCGGAAATGGCTCTTTGAAAACCGAATAAGGGTGCGAACAACGGAGGGCAGAGACAGGATGCCGGATTTCCGTCTTTTGGCCTCTCCATTTGCTCCTCTTCTTTCTTCCTCGCTTCCTGCTTTCTGTTCGCCGCTCCTCGCGAAGCGATAGAACCAAGAGGGATTATTTCCTTTTGCTTTTTCCACTCACGATTCACGATTCACTGCCTTCAGCACTGTACACTGCGAAGCCGCTGCATCTGCGCTGCATTTTCAGCGGAAATGGCTCTTTGAAAACCGAATAGGATTTATACATGACCATCCGCGGCAAAAAGGGATTGAGGGATTGGTTTCTTGGTTGCGGCTATACTAAGGCTCTTCGTGTGACCCGCTCCCCCTGGTTTGTCGCCAACGTAATGGAATAACCTGGGGAAACGCCCCGTGTGATTCCAGTTATAGGCAGTTGACTTGCTGATGGGAGATTGGGGAAAGTTATCCAGTTGGGCTAAGTGTATCCATTATGATGACTGAGAGTCTCATCACGAGGACGGAGACGAGACGTGCAATGCCCCGACCCTGTTTGGATTTAACGCTATTAACTGGCGGACGACACCTTCGACCCTTAACACGGGCCGACCCTGGAGGTATGTTGAGCGTTAAAACGGAGACGGAGACGCCGCCCCCCGAATCTCTGTCCGACTGTGGAAATGGTAAGACAACGTCAAACGGCGACGGCAGCGCCCCAAACTGAGTCCGCTCATTTAGTTGCAGTACCTAATGGCGCGGGAGGTTGGCGAAGGCAACGGGAAACGTACAATTTTTTTGCCTTTCTGGAAATAGGACCAGTTTATGTATGACGGAAGCGACCGCAGACCGACGCCGGCCCTGGGTCGGTTGCAGCTTAGCCTTTAGGAAGGTGAGCGTGATCCATTTTTTATGTAGGACCGTAAGCGCCAAGGATCGCGGCTTGATTAGGAGTAGAACGGCGGATGGAAGGATTGACCGTTGTCCGATCTCATTCTCCAGCCTTTTTGAAGTCAGTCCAAATCTCAAACGATATCTTTTCAAAAAGTTATTCTGTTATTGAGTAAGCTTTCTTGGCGTTGATTTCAGAGAAAATCATGCTTATATTACCTTTGGTTGGTATACATTGCGCTCTATGAAATCGAAGGATGCAGCACCGNNTGACATGTTTCTTTCGATGACAATAACCTTTCTAATTTCGACGATTTTCGCAGGGGTATTGGGATTTTGGGTGTTGCCCGAAAACATGGCATGGGTTGCAAGGGCGTGCTTTTACGTTTTTCTGGTTCCTTTGGGGCTCTCGTTCGTGATGACTGGAGAACAATCAGATCATAAGAATACGCGGCACGGAGGGACGGAGACGCCCGCATCGCGGTCCGCTTGATTGGGCGCGGGCTGACGTTCAAATCCAGTAGCTAACGACTATCCTGAAATCTTACATGCGTGTCCCGGGGGGTAATCATCCGGAGAAAGCCTCTCCAGGGCTTGCATGTTGGTCTGTTTCATCCTCTCTCTCCAGTTCTAATACGAAGTTGGGTTCAAGTTGGCGCCAAAAAAAGCTGAAAGGCTCTCCATGCCCGGATCATGATCCTGCTCTATATGGCGCTGGCGG
>PLSV01000100.1 GCA_003165235.1 Syntrophobacteraceae bacterium | reverse complement strand
GCCGCCAGCTCGTAGAATCGAAGTTTACAAACTCCCGCTCGAACCTATCCCGGTTGCCATTCATGAGGCATGAAATCAAATCGTTGAGTTCTTTTCTCTCGATTCCAACATGCTCGGTCCACCCTGAAAGAGAATAATCCGCGACGGGTAAAGCGGCCCGCTCGATTTCCACGTCAGGGTAAGGCCGTTCTTTCTCCCGCATTTCCCGTAAATCCTCGCGCGCATCCTCTGGCGTAAGGACGTAGCCCGCCTCTGATCCGGCATGATTCAAACAATGGGAAAGCCGGTGTCCCAGGAGCCGGCGAGGATCGTCGTCAAGCCGCCCGCCTCCATGTCGATGCTCTTTTCCACAATACGGGCAACAAGAAACAACCCACTCCCAGGTGTACTTACCTCTGAGCAATCGCGCGAGGACCACAGTTTCGACCATTTTGCTTACCCTTTCTACATTGGGTGAAAAAAGTGAAGGCGCTCAATCGGCCCCATAACGGCCCCCAGCCTGTGTTTGCTGTGAAAAGGTGAAGGCAGTGCAGCTATTTCCCTATAACTCTCCAGAATAAAAAAACCGCTCTCTCGTAAGGGACTTTACCGGAAACAGCTTCACTCGCTTCACTCCCCGGCCCCATAACGGCCCCCAGCCTGTGTTTGCTGTGATTCATGGACTTCGCTTTCTCCTTCACTTTCAGTGGAGGCTGGGACATCGAGAAGGCCCAAGCCGATATAGTAAATTCCCGTGTTTTTGCGGTAATAGTCAAACTGCTCTTTGATCTGATCCGTAAAGTCTTTATTGTCGGGCTTTTCGCCGTTTTCCTCGCACCATTGACGGTATGCCCGGGATAGTACGCTCGACTTGACTTCCATCCCTTGGCCTAGAACGCAGTTATCCTCAAGAAAACGCGCCATATGGTTCTCGCCTTTGCGATATTCAGTCGTATGCTCAAGAACACTGTCGGGCGGGTTCAGCCCGTCGCGTTGCCATTCCAGACATCCGCGAACTAACCAAGCGAGAATTCCTGATGCTTCAGCCTTGAGTTTTTCAAGCAGACGCGCATCACGTTTTTTCTCGTATGGCCCGGTGGGATTGTCTGTAAACGTAAAGGGGAATTTGATTAAGCATGCCCTCGCCCAAAAAGCATGCTCTGAAGCTGGAACTCTCGGCTTATCATTCGTGAGCAGAAAGACTGAGTGCGATGGTGCAAATTCAACTTGCCGTCTACCGAACAGATCACGACCGACAAGGGTATCCCCGCCAGTAAGCCATTTAACTTTCTGGGTGTCGAATTGCCGACCGCGCTCAGTCTCGGAAGCCCAGACTATCCTCTTCCCGCGGAGTGCCATTATGCTTGAGGTCGGTGCATCGGGATTTCTCGCATCGCGCTGCCTCAGGAGCATTTCGGAAGGTATGGGGCCGGCAAGGCGCCCAAGGGTGTAACCTATCGCCTCTAG
The DNA here is from genome assembly GCA_003165235.1 of Syntrophobacteraceae bacterium. Classification (GTDB taxonomy): domain Bacteria; phylum Desulfobacterota; class Syntrophobacteria; order Syntrophobacterales; family Syntrophobacteraceae; genus SbD1. Next base: position 7,950 of record PLSV01000100.1, on the reverse strand, counting down.
GTCTGTGCCCTTCCCATTTTGCCCGTTTGGCCCCACAAGAATGGGGAAAATCCGCTCGATTACCTCCCCTGGCAGAGTACTGCCGAGCAGCCTTTGCTTAAAGCCTGGTATCTCTTCATCGTCGGTGATTCCTTTTTGAAAAGATTCATAGGCGTGCGCCGGTGCGTCCAAGCCTCGCCACTCATGTGGACATACGGTCTTGAAGTAATCTTCCGGCCTGCCCGGTCTGAGACTGCCGTCTCGCAGGTTCACGACTCCGTTTATGCAGGGAAGCGCCCAGGGGTCCCGGTCCCACTCATCCCCTGTGATACCCAGGGAATCTTTACCTGAAGCCGCCAACTGGAGGACCCCTTGTTTCCACGCAATTTTCTGCAGGCAGGATATTTTTTTCTGAACAGCTTCGCGAAGCTTTTTGATCTTCGCGGCCTCGTCTACCCTCCCGGCTTTCGTTGCTGTCATTTCAGCCCAAAAAAGACGCTCGGCTTCTTTAGCGTACAGCTCGACAACATCATTAAGCGCGGCCAATGCCTCATTGAGCCGATCTTCCCGCCAGTAATGGCCATCAAACACAAACCAGAGCCCGGCTGCATGGTCAAAACAGAATCGATCCTTGCGGCTTCTTACAAAGATCCTCGCGTCGCCGTCTTGTGCTGCAAAAACGGCCTCTCGCAGCTCCTCGGGCGTGAACGTGGTCGCGACTGCATCTGTGTCAGGTTCTGGCCGGCAATCAATCTCTTGTGCATCAGGCGGTGACCCGGCGCATTCATCGGGCCACTCGACAGGCGGTGCACATTCACCATTGACGGGTCCCGGCTTTGCCCTTGGAGGCGTAAAAACTTCCTTGCAGAGTTCGATTGCCCGGTCCAGGGTCGCGTCTGAGTAGTCCTTGCGGTCCCATTTCTTGCGGTAGAGCCCGGATCGCCGGAAAGCCTGGTCCATCCGCTCAAGGTTGCGCTGGAGGTAGAAAGCGAGTTTATTGCATAGCGCCTGGTCAGCTTCACTCTGGCTCGGATACCCGGAAAAATCCCCCGCCCACAACCGAGCAAATTTAGCGTCGATTGAGATAGCCCACTCGATCACAGTCTCGTCATCCAGGCCCAGGGGTTCAACGGGCCTCGGGGAAGGTTTGCTCGTCGGTTCGCGCTCTTCCTGTGCCCCGAATACTTCCTGAAGAAATTGGTCGAGTTCGGCCTGCCTATGCTCTATCGCTACCGTTGCCATTGAATGTATTCCCTGTGAAAGTAAAGAATCGCGCCTGGTCATAGACTTCAAACTTGCCCTTTTTCCGTCCGGTGCCTGACTTCCCTTCTCGGACCGGCAATTCGCCTTTGACGATAATGTGCAGGCCTGTGCCAGAGGGGGAAAACTCGGTGTAACTCTGGAACACATCAACGTATCGGCGCGCCCATGGTTCCAGTTCGCCGGTGTCTGGGTTGAAACACTTGTCGAGGTCAATTCCTGTGAATGGGTCGCTCGCGCTGAAGACAAACCCTATTCCATCGCCGCTGTATGTCTCGGTTGCTATTTCGGCTTGTTGAATGGTCCCCCAGGTCTCAGGGTTCGTGCTGTCCGCCAGGTTCCCGGTCTTTGGGTTGTAGGGTAGCTTGGTTGCCTTGCCGTCTCGCTCCACGAGCTTCCAGAAAACCCATTGCGGGCGGTCCCGGAGTTCCTGCGGGATATTGATGACAAGCGGCTTCATTATTGAAGGCGTCCTTTTTCGGCCAGTTCGTTGAACTTGCCCAAATCAACAAACAGGGCAGAGCCGACTTTCACCAAAAGGCCCGGATGCCGCTTCATGTGTTTCACCTTGTAGACCCAGGCTCGGGATAGCGGAAAATTCTCGCCCTTCCGAATGTCACTGACTCGAAGCAAATTAGACATAACGTTTCTCCTATTGTTGGGATTTGATTGTTTCTTATAGATAGAGATTGTAGGGGATTGATTTTACTTGTAAATTAGGTATTTTCAGAATGCCTATATTGGCGGGGAAAATGTCTATTTTGATTTTCGCGTTAGTCGAGGCGGTAAAAAGAAAAAGCCCCATGCAATTTTTTTTGCATAGGACTCAAGAATGTCTCGTTTTCAGCAAGAATGCCTAGTTTAACGTGGGGTCTTTATCCTTGTGCCAGAAACCAGCTTGATACCGGCTTCCTTTAATTTGCGTCGGATCTGTCTATCGCCGGGCATTCCCGTTTTAAAGCAGGCCTTAAAGCGAGGGTCGCGCTTTATCTCTGGTAACGTTATCGCCTTTTTGTCTGTGTAGAGTGCCTCCATGATAGGCCTTGCGTCCCTCCATTGGTCCGTCCGGTAGTCAGGCTTTCTTAACCCGTGGGCGGACGGTGAATTGTCCCCCTTTTCTTTCATGGAGGGCTCAGGGTCTTCACTTATAAAATCATCGGCATCGAGAAACCAATCTTTGAGATGTTTAAGAATTGGATCGAATGTATCTTCAAGAGCCCTTGCTGGATCGGATTCCAGTAGTCCTGTAAGGCTTCGTTCCGCTTCCATCTCCAATGCATCGGCCCTTTGTGTAGCCTCTGCGATTTTATTGCAATAGTATTCGGCGCGTTTATGTTCCGCAGGCGAGCCGGTCGCCCTTTCCCACAGTGCCGCCCGGTCGTTTTCCATGGTCCGCACAAAAGCCCTCAGATTGCGACATTCCCGCATCTTTTCGAGGTACTCCATATCTGGAATGCAAGGGCGTTCATTTGGTGAGTAGATTTGCACCCCCTGCGAGCCGATATAGGTAAGAAATTCTAGAGGTGAAACATGGACCTCTTCCATAATCTGGACAGCGGGTAGCAACTTCATCGTGTTACGACTCCTGTAGCGCTCCTGGTGGAAATCCGGGGAAGGCCGGCCAGGATATCCGGACTTGTTGGGAGCTACCCTATCCCCGGGAAGCAAAAGTCATTTTGGCTGTCCGTTGCTCTGGCCATCTCGGTCAGACTCGGCGCCCAAAATTCGTTTCTTTAATTCCTCAGCGTATCCGGCAATGCGCGCGTTCGCTAAGATGAAATGCGAATCTGTTCCAAGGTCGTCAAGCAACTCTTCGACTTCCCCCATGGTGAGCCGGTCACGGATGAGCGAATATAAGAAAGCTGTCATCCGGTCAGCTCGTTTAGGTTTCTGCTTTTCTTTCAGATCGCCCATAGATAAGGTAATTGCCATGGAAGCCATCCTTTCGGGTGCGCCTGCTGACTATTCAAGATTTGATCGTTCTGCCTACTGCGAGAACAATTCGCCCCCCCCCAGGCTTCGATAGTATTCCTGCAGATCAGCTCTTGAAATCCTGTAGCCCTTACCTTTGCCGGTGTCGGTCCCGAGCTTTGCCGCTTTCAGTTTTCCGGCCTTAATTGCTCTGCGAAGCGTATCGGGATGACAGGCCAAACGCTCTGCCGCTTCCTTTATGGTGAATGCGTTCTTTTCGGTCATTTCGACCCCCCTGAGTGTTTCTTCCCACTGCCGCCGTCGTTCTGCTTCCGGGATGCTCTTGTCGATCAGTTCGGGGTGTTCCCTGGCGAGCTTGTCAAGCCGGCCCCGGGATTCTTGGACTGCTTTGAAATCTATCTTTTTCGCCATCATGCCGCCAGCATCCTGTTTATCTGAGTTGCCGCAAAAGTCTGCCCGTTGCGCGCTTTGAATCCCTTCCTGGCCAAGTCCGCCGCTATCGTCCGAAGTGACATGCCGGCCGCTTTCATGGCCTTTGCCTCTGCAATTACCTGTTGTTCTTCCGGGTGTTCTTCCAAGTGGACCCCGTTCTCAGCCAGACGGTAGCCGTAAGGAATGGAGCCGATGAGTTCCTTTTTGCCCTTTTTCGCTTGCATTGCCGCTTTGGTCCTGGCGCCAATAATCAGCCGCTCATATTCAGCGAAGGCATCGATCATTCGCCGCATAAGGATGTTGCTTGGCTCGTCTGCCTCTGTGCCTTCCCCGGCGGCTGACACAATCCGGGCGCCCTTGCGTGTAACTGCGCTCTCGATCATGGCAACTTTGATAGGATCGCGGCCAAGCCGATCACGTTTTGCAACCAGGAGAAGATCGCCCTTTTCGAGTTTCCCGATTGTCGCCAGAAGCGCCGGCCTTTTTTCCAACCCGGAGGCCCCGGAGATCCCCTCGTCGCTGAAGACTTCCACCAGGTCAAGGCTGTTGCGCTGCGCGTATTGTTCGCATGCGTTCGACTGTGCCGAAAGTCCTGCGCCTGACTCCACCTGATCTTCCGTCGAAACTCGCAAGTAAGCTAAAACCTTCATTTTCTGCCTCCAGGATGATTAATTAATGTTAATGCTATAATATGCTATATTATGCCATTGACAAGTAAAAAATGCAGAAAGCCGGAAAAAATGTTACGAGGGGAACCCCATGTAACAAAAGGTCTGGATTCCTTGAGTTCATCTTTTGAATTGTCCTTAAAAAAGAGCAAAACAAATCCGAAATAATTATTAATTAAATAATCCGCCGCCATTCTCGCGTGTGGGACCCTTCGTCCGCGCCTTGTTTTATTTCCGTTTTAAAATCAATCCGGTTTTGCTCTTATTTCTCACACAGGAAGCGCCAGGGTGCTCCACAATCGGTTTTCTCAGGGCAAGCCGTACCAAAATCGTCCGGGTTTTGTGCGAGATTGGCAAATTACACACGCCGGAAGCTCGGCGACCTGGTCGCGGGAATGAGCCGAAGCCGATCCGGGACGAAATAATCTTCCAAAGAGCCACCCCCTATGATACCTCATCATAGCCTCAAATGAAGTGCCCCCCAGGGGGAATGGAACATATATGCTGATCTGCTCCAGAGATATTTTCGGTTGATTTTCGAAGTGTAACTCAGTTTACCAGTGCGAAAATTAAGTCCAGCGCCGGATTGCTGTCTACTGATAACACCTTTTTTCGGATTTCCGCATCATTTAGGTTAAGTCGCTTAATGGTAGTACCGTCAACCCTTATTATTTCTATCCTATCGAAATGGGCTTCATATTCAGCGGCATACTTCGCCAGTCCCCTTGCCTTCGCATAACTGTCGGTAAGGCCAGAGTGATGAGGATCGAGAATATTAATCGAAAACTTGTCTTCATCTTTATTCACAACGATAAAGTCAGGAAACATGGGCAGTGTCACATTTCCGTACTCGTAGGGTATTGCCAGCGACCAAGGCTTTCGCTCGTAATTGCGCAACCAACCGACAACCTCTTGCTTGCCAATCTCTGCCTGAATCGTCGCCTCTTCCCATGTATTGAGCTTTGCCCAGTATTCCCCTGTCTCATCGAAATAAAGATGTTTATCGTATTGTTTGAAGCCACTGTTAGGTGTCTTGTCCACCGTTGCCATTATTTCAGCCGGGGCCAGGAAGTCCAGCGCCTCTGGCTTTTTTGCAATCTCACGCACCTTATTGTATTCCTCCTGGTCTGAGGAGTGCAGCTTCTTGATTACGGTTTTGTGTTTGTTAAACAGGCTGTTGATCCGGTCACCGCAGACCATTTCAAGGCTTTCAAAAGCTTGCCGGTTTTCTAGTACAAGAAACAATTCCAATTTGGCTCGGTTAGAGTCGTTTTCGTTGTAATGCGTCTGGAAGTAGTCAAGATGGAGCCCTTCACCCAACCTTTGTCCAGTATGGTTGAACAGATCATTAATGTTGTGATCATCCAAACGGACAGTGATCGTGTCACCGGTCAACTCTTTCCAAGTGCCTTGCTCGATCACTACCGCTTTCACAGTAATTTCGTTGCACTCGGTAACCTTCCTATCAAACTCTGGGTCTTCGCTCCGCAACCGCTCTTTCTCGGCATCAAGGGTCGCGATAATTAACTTCTTAGATTCATCCCAGGCATCACGATCAATCTCATGCAACATTGTAAGGGCACGGGAGAGTCGCATCAGTCGGCGTGTATTTGATGTTTTGCGTATCTTGTCTACACGATATTTTTGCAACCCGGAAAGCTCATTGAAAACCTCGGCCTTTGTCTTGTCAGGAATAAAGGTGACGAGTTTCGAGCCATCGTCGATGTCGGTGGGCGGTACGTTGTCTGGATCACTTTTCAGGCGAGTTATTACTTGGTCAACTCCAGCGCGGTCGTAATGGGGCAGGTAGAGTGAAACTGTATTCAGTCGCTCGCGCCCTTCAACGCGCCTTGCAAGGGGTGCTCGAATCATACGCCCGATGAGTTGGGCGATCAGTGTGTTGTCTTGCGCACGGCGGAAGGACATCATCACTTCAGCACGCGGACAATCCCAGCCGGTTGTTAGGGCCATTTTGAAAAAGATAAACTTGATCTCGGTCTCTTCCTGAATACGTGACGCCTCAATCTTGCGGATTTTGTGGTTTCCTACCGTGAATGTTTGGTCTTCTTGGAAACTGTGAGCAAGCTCATCATCGTTTATGGTACCGACTTCCCATTCTAACGTCTTAATAGCCGCCACAAGATCAGTGCGTGTTATACGGTTGTCACCGCCGGTATCCTCAACCTGGATAACCATAGCTGGGTAGATCGGTGGTTTGCCTTGTTCGGCTGTGTATGCATTCCATTCGTCCCGCATTGATTTCCATCGTCGCGCAGCTTCTGCAAGCAATGTCATGTCTGAAGGCGCGTTCTCAGAAGGATGGAACAGAATAATCCGGTCTTTTAGTAGGCCGGAAGACCGGACCTCGTCAGGCTGGATTTCACATCTGCGAGGTGTGCAGTTCTTCTGTTGCTGCAAAAGCTGATCAAATCGCTGAGGCGTAGCAGTAACGCCAAGAATCAGGTCAATAGGTGGAATCTCTCCAGCAGAACCCTTGATAAATTTTTGCATGATGGTCGTCTGCTTCGCCGCATCGCTTCTGCTTATCTGAGTCCCACGGTGGGCTTCGTCAATTATCAGGTAGAATTTGTCCTTGAGCTTTCCCGCTGTATTGGAAATGGTTTCCCAAATGGTGTAGCTGCGAAAATCGCCTTTCCCATTGGTTAGTAACTTATCTTTTCCCAATTTCTGGATGTTGAGGAAGTAAACCCTGCCCCCTTCAAAGGTCTTGCTGTCGAAGTTAGACTCAATAACAATCAGATCATGGTCACACAAACGGCTGCTGGTGGAAGCAATCTTTTTACGTGACTGCTCGTTAAGTTCCGGTTGGTCGGACATCCAGAGAAAGACTGCGCCCGGTTCAGCATCAAAACGATCAGAGCCTTCCAGTATCTCTTCAATCATGGCCGTGGTAATAACTGTTTTTCCAGAGCCGGTAGGTGACGAAAGGATAACTGCTTGCTGGTCGCCGCCCCCGCTGGCAATTTCGTGTTTTGCGAACTTCAGCTTTCTTAGTAACTCTTCAACGGCATCCTGTTGAAATTCCATCAAAGACAGTTTCATAGTTTAATCCTTGCCGAAATTTATCTTGAAGTTGTCCAGATAATCCTTGTAAAGCTGGATGATGTTCGGGGCGTCCATCTCCTCACACAATCTGTGATATGTTTCGCATGAATTGGTCACAATAAATATATGCGTTAGGTCTTCTCGCTCCAGGATCTGCCGATGGAAGTCCTTGAAATGGGTTTCCTGCATCAGCACGGCAAAAGGGCACTCGGCGGGTAACAGCCACGGCATGCGGGGGTCTGGAGCTTCCGGCAATGTTCCTTTTGCCCCGGCCATCATCCAGAGGATCGGCAGGATTGCCTTAAACTGCCGTCCCATCTGCACATCGGTTCGTTCAAGGAAATTCAGCTTGAAAAACTCTAAATTAGCCGAGAAGCCAAGCTTCATCGGACGTTTTTCCTCTTCCTCCTCCAGCACTGGGCCAAGCAGTTCCTGGATCTGTTGATTGATCGACGCAAAGGCACGGTTATCTGGGGTCACAAGATAAAAATCGCTGATGTGCTCCGTCTCCTCAAGAGCCTCAAGCCAAGCATCGGCCTCCCGAATATCGAACAGGATCGACGCGGGGATCTCATCATCTATGAAAAATGGGTCTTCCGGCAAATGCGTACCC